>JANPDI010000230.1:0-20892 GCA_031431435.1 Burkholderiales bacterium | reverse complement strand
GATGAATGGTTGCGATCAAACAGTTGGGCAATTTGCTGAAGAGATTCGCCTGTCTTCCATCGCTCCCACATCAGCGCCTTCTGGCTTTCCGTGTAGTAGGTCCTTGTTCTGTATTTCATTTGCAACACTCCTTCCGCTCATGCAGAATCTGAGATGTTGCACTGACCGGTTGAATCCGCCGTCAGCAGCTGCCCTAGCCGCTACTGTTTCGACAACTGATTCGATAGCGTAAGCCCGGAAAAATTCTTTTCAGTTTCCGATGACCAAAAACAAAACCCCCATCAGTGTTTGCTGATGGGGGTTTTGTTTTCAACGTAGAGGCTGCTGATTTTTTCGACGGCACCTCTGTGGGTGCCTGCCGGTTTGCGGCTTACGTAAACGAGTCGGTCAATGAAGCGTAGGAAGAGCGGCCGCGAGGATCGCCGTAACTCGAGTCCCACATCGTCTGGATGTAACGCGCCTGGTTGGTGAATGGCGGCGCGATCGCCCGCCACGCAGCCCGCACTTGGTCGAAACGGGTTCCACAACGGTCAGCAGCACGCGCACCCGCCATGACGCCGGCGAGGCCGGTTTAGGCTTGCGCCACGCTGGACGACACATTCGCCGACAGAATCACAAATTCTCCCGGTACGCGATAGCCTGATGCGTGCTGCCAGGTCGAAATCGACGCCAGATAGCTGGCGCGCGTGCGGGCCCGCGTCGCCGCGTCGAAGCGCGACCATGCCAGCGCCACCGGCCCGCCGATGAAGGCGGCATCACAGGCAGCATCGCCGTCGGCATAGTCCAGCGTCGTGTGTAGACGATGCTGTTTCGTCACGTCGAACGATGCGGCCTGGCACAGTCGCGCCAGCGCCTCGCCCTGGCCCAGATGGAAAAACAGCGGACAGACCTCGCTCGACACTTCCGCATCGACAATCGAAAATAGCGATGCCCAACCGCAATGCTTGCGCTCTCCCCAAACGGCAATGACGATACGGCCGCCGGGGCGCAGCACACGCCGCATCTCGGCAAGCGCGCGTGCCGGATCGGGGACGTACATCAGGCCCAAGGCGCAGAGCACCACATCGACGCTGGCGTCGGCGAGGTCGAGCGCTTCGGCATCCATGCGCGCGAAGCGTAAATGTTGATGGCTGTTTTGCGCCGCCTGTCGTTGCGCGGCGTCTATCATCTGACCGGAAAGGTCGATGCCGATCACCTGGCCGTTCTCGCCAACCGCCCGCGCGGCGGCAAAACTGACGATGCCGGTGCCGCAGGCAATGTCGAGCACCGTCTCCCCCGGCTGCAAGGCGGCTTGGTCCAGCAGTTGCGCCTGCGCCTCCGCGAGTTGTGGGCCCCACAGGGGTTCGTAATCGACGGCGGCAAGGTCCCAGCCGTAACGTTGCACGCGTCGTTGAAGCCGGGCATCCATGAGGGCGCCCCGTTCAGCGACGGGTGATGACAATTTCTAGATACTCGCTTGGCACCACTAGCGAATTGGCACCGCCGCGGTTGAGACCACCGAGCAGTTCAGTCAAGTCGCGCTCGAGCAGCGAGGCCTTGTCTGCGGGCAGGGCGGCGAAGGCTTTGTGGATTGGTCCGTACCAGGTACGAAAGACCTCGATGAAATGCGCCGCCGAGCGGTAGCGAAAATTAAACACCTGCTGCTTGACCGTAATATTGGACGCCAAGTTGCCAAACATGGATTGCAGATGCGCCTCGACGCCCCAACGCGAGGGCGGCAGCACGCCGACGGGTGGCGGTAATTGTTTGCCGAGCGCCTTGAACAGTTGCCCAACCAGGCTTTCAGGCGTCCAGTTGGCGAGACCGATACGCCCGCCCGGGCGGCAGACGCGCGCGAGCTCAGCAGCGGCCTTGGCCTGGTCTGGCGCAAACATCACGCCGAACGTCGACAACACCGCATCAAAGCTTGCGTCCTCGAACGGCAGCGCTTCGGCATCGGCCGCCTGGAAATGCACCGACAAATGCTCGGCAGCCGCACGCGCCGCCCCTTGCTCTAGCAGGCTCGCGACATAGTCTGTCGAGGTGACCTTGCAGCCACGTCGCGCTGCTGCCAGCGTGGCATTGCCATTGCCGGCGGCAACATCGAGTACGCGTTCATCGAAGCGCAGGTCGCATGCCTCGGCCAGCGTCTCACCAACAATTTGCAGCGTGGTGCCGATGATGCCGTAATCACCGCTGGCCCAGGCGGTTTGCTGGCGGCCTTTTAACGCCACCAGATCGGGCGCCGGCGTGGCCGCTGCGGCGGCAGTATTGCTGAAAGATGCGTTGGCAGATGCAGTGGAAGATGCGGTGGCAGTGTTCATTTCAGGACTCCTTGTCGATAGAAGCGGGTTTGCGCGGTTTGCGCGGTTTCCGTAAGGGCGGCGTGCTTGAAGCCACTATCGCGCTGGCAACTGCCCGCGTCCTGTCCGTGCGTCGCAGCATCCTGTCCCTTCGTCCGGCCGCGACCCTGCACTTGCCATGCGTCCGCCAAAGCTGCCTGATCGTCCGCCAAAAGCCGCGTTCGCGGACACCCCCTTGGCCGCCGCCGCGACTGCGGTCACAATACGGCTTCGCCTGAGTCAGGCATCGAATGCGGAGGTCGCAACATGAGCATGCAGGAAATCGCCACTGCCATGGCGCGCGTCGCCTCGGTACTCAAACGCAAACCGGAATTGGGGCCACATCAGGACGATCCGGCCATCGCGCGCTGGCAAAGCGGCACGCGCGTGGTCGCCAGCCACGCCAATGGCACCGAAATGGCGACCGATATGCCGCGCGAAATCGGCGGCAACGGCGACCAGGTCACGCCGGGCTGGTTGTTTCGCGCCGGCCTCGCCTCCTGTGCGGCAACGCGTATCGCCATGAGTGCCGCCGCTGCCGGCATCGCACTGAGCACCCTTGAAGTGCGCGCCAGCAGCCGCTCGGATACGCGCGGCCTGCTTGGCATGGATGGCGAAGATGGCAGCCCGGTTTGTGCCGGGCCCAGCGATGTGCAGTTGCATGTCAGCATTAGCGCAAGCGGGGTCACCCCCGAGCGCCTGCGCGAACTTGTGGAGCAGAGCAATCGCTGCGCGCCGATTGCCAGTGCGGTGCAGAACGCGGTGCAGGTCGCGCTGCATATTGATATCGCCGCGGATTGATTGCGCATGGATGCGTTTTCCGAAATCCTGCGCGTGGTGCGATTGGTGAGTGCGATTTTCATCAACGCCAAATTCACCGCGCCGTGGTGCTACCAGTCGCCCTGCGCCGACTTGGCGGCACCTTTGCTCGAGCCCGGCGCCGAAAAGGTGGTGATCTTTCACCTGATTACCGAGGGGGAATGTTTTGTCGAAATGAACAACGCGCCGCCGCTGCACCTGACGGCGGGGGACGTGGTGCTGTTTCCGCAGGGCGATGCGCATCGCATGACCTCCGCACCGGGCGTGCTCCCGGGCCAGGGCGCGCGCAGCCTCGCCGAGGTGCTGGCGCGACGGCCACGGCAGTTGGCCTTCGGCGGCGGTGGCGCCACCACGCGCCTGGTGTGCGGCTATCTGGGCTGCGATGCGCGTCTCGCCCGTATGCTTCTTGCCGGGCTTCCGTCCGTTGTCAAAGTAAACGTGCGTGGATCCAATGCAGGCGCGTGGCTCGAGGCCTCGTTGCGATATGCCCTGAGCGAAGCCAAATCGCCACGTCCGGGCGGGATGGGCGTGTTGGCGAAATTGTCGGAAGTTCTGTTTATTGAGGTCCTGCGCATTTACATGAACCAACAGACGCCGGGTGCCACGGGCTGGCTGGCCGGTGTCGGTGACCGCATTGTGGGTGCGGCGTTGGGTGCGCTGCATAAACAACCTGCGCGCGCTTGGACCTTGGAAGATTTGGCGAAAGAGTCCGCAACATCGCGGTCAGTGCTGGCTGAAAAATTCCAGTTGATCGTCGGCATCGCGCCAATGCAGTATTTGACCCAATGGCGCATGCTCCTGGCTGCCAACCTGTTGTCGGCCAGCAATGCGCCTTTGATCCAGATCGCTGAGGATGTGGGATACCAAACCGACACCGCGTTTAGCCGCGCCTTCAGCCGCGAATATGGCGTACCGCCGGCAACGTGGCGACGCACACACCGGAAAAAGCTCGAAAGAACTGCCGACGAGGCATCACCGCAAACCCGCGGCCGCCAGGATTGACATCACAAAGCTGATTGTATTAACGTGTAAAACGCCTAAACCGTGACGTGATTTCAAAAAAGTTTTTTATTTTTCATAAACAAGATTTACGTCAATCCAAACAATGGTGAACACTTGATTGTCACCACAAACACAGTGGGGTGTCACGATGTACGTGGCGGGTGGGGCCGACGGGTATGTTGCCCGCTCGGAAATTAGCGATAAGGACAGTGATATGCCAAAGTATGTAATTGAACGCGAGATCCCCGGCGCCGGAAAATTGTCGCCTCAAGAACTCAAAGGGATTTCGCAAACGTCGTGCGGCGTGTTAAGTAAAATGGGGCCACAGATTCAATGGGTCCAAAGTTACGTGGCCGGCGATAAGGTTTATTGCGTATACATCGCGCCAAATGAAAAAATGGTTCGGGAGCATGCCCAGCAAGGCGGCTTTCCGGCAAACAGTGTCTCCGAAGTTACCTCGATAATTGATCCAACCACCGCTGAATAGTGGCGCCTAACAAGGCGCTCAAGCTGGTCAGCCTGCCTTTATTTTTTTGCCGGCAGGCCGGCGGCTGCGCTTCGGCGTTCGCGCTCTTTGGGATATCGATATGGCAAACCCTGAGCCATACTTCCGCGACGCTGGGGCCGGACCAGGCGTCGTCTGCCTCCATTCAAATGCCAGCAGTTCGGCTCAATGGCGCAGCCTCATTGACCTGCTCGCCGTGAATAACCGGGTGCTCGCCCCTGACTCGTACGGCGCTGGCAAAAGTCCCGATTGGCACTCTGCACGCGAAATTTCCCTACAGGATGAAGTCAATTTTCTTGCGCCCGTATTTGCGCTCGCCGGCTCACCATTTACCCTGGTCGGTCATTCCTACGGCGCGGCCATTGCGCTGATGGCGGCACTGGCCAATCCGGGGCGCATTCGGGGGCTTGTCCTGTATGAGCCTACCCTGTTTTCCATTGTGGATGCGCAGGGCCCTTCGCCCAACGGCGTTGACGGCATCCGTCATGCCGTGTTTGCAGCCGCCGCTGCGTTGGACAATGGAGAGCGCGATGCCGCTGCCGGCCATTTCATCGACTTCTGGATGGGCGAAGGCAGCTGGAACGCCACCCCGCCCCAGCGCAAGCCTGCGATCGCCGACTCGGTCGCAAATGTCCGTCGGTGGTCCCACGCGTTGTTTGCCGAGCCCACCCCGGCTTCTGCCTTTGCGGCACTTGACATCCCAATTCTGTACATGCTTGGTGGCGCGTCGCCTGAATCAGCACATGCGGTGGCGGGCGCCATCCTCCCTGTCCTGCGCGGTGTCCAAGTGGTGGAATTTCCGGACCTTGGGCACATGGCACCGGTTACCCATCCGGAAATCATCAATGCCGAGATCGCGCGATTCCTCTGCGAGATATAGCTCTTTGCGCGACTGCTGACGAAGAAGACTCGTGCCTGATCCCGATCACGCAAAACAAAACCCCCATCAGTGTTTGCTGATGGGGGTTTTTTTCAACGTAGAGGCTGCTGATTTTTTCGACGGCACCTCTGTGGGTGCCTGCCGGTTTGCGGTTTACTTAAACGAGTAGGTCAACGACGCATAGTAGCTGCGGCCGCGTGGATCGCCGTAGCTCGAGTCCCACATCGTCTGGAAGTAACGCGCTTGGTTGGTGAACGGCGGTGCGGTGTCCAGCAGGTTAAGCACACCCGCGCGTAGACGCAGGCTCTTTGTGAAGCGGTAGCTGCCGGTCAGATCCCACAAAGAGTAGGCATCGACGTCGCGGTTGTTCCACTCGGGTGCTGCAAGACCCGGGACGTTTTGGTCGCGATAGCTCGACAAGTAGGTATTGGTCAACGTCAGGCCGAAGGGGCCGCGGTCCCAGTCGAGGTTCAGCTTGTGGCGCCAACGTTGCACGGCCTTGTCGTCGCGGAAGCGGCCAAGGCCATCAACCAGCGGCGAACGCGGATCAGTTGCAAACTGGTACTCGGTGATCACGGTGCCAACCAAGCCCGCGCTGAAGCGGCCATACGGGCCGTTTTCGCCGCGCCAACGGAGCGCCAGATCCAGGCCGGACGTGTTGAGCTTGCCGCGGTTTTCCTTCTTTACCGTGATGACGTTGACAAAGCCATCGGAGAAGCGGCTGACGATCGCCGGGTTGTTATAGTAGGCCGGGTTGCCAAAGATGGTCTCTTCGCCGATTTCCGAGATGATGTCGGTCTTGCGGATCGACCAGTAGTCCACGCTGCCGCTCCAGTTGCGCGAAGGTTCGTAGACCACGCCTAAGCTGAACTGCTTGGATTTTTCGGGCTGCAGGTCTGGGTTGGAGAAGCGGTCAATCGCGAGTTGTCCAACTTCACCGGACACCGGGTCGCGTACGAAGCTGGCGGTGATACCGGCGCGCAACGGGCGGAACATTTCCGAAATCGACGGTGCACGAAAGCCCGTGCCGTAGGATGCACGGAACAGCAACGTGTTGTCGGGGCGGAAACTGACGCCGAGTTTTGGGTTGGTGGTATTCAGACTCTGCGTGGTGCGGTTGAGTCTGGCGTCAGACACACCATCGTAGCGGTCCTGGCGAACCGCGAACTGAACTTCCCACTGTTTGGTGACCGGGGCGACAATTTCGGCGTACGCACCTTTCACATTGCGGGTGTTGGCGGTATCGGCCAGCAACGCGGGTGCCGAGCTCTGTGTCGAACGATCACCAACAATGTCATTGGCCTTCAGCACGTCGGTGGAGCGGAATTCTGTCTCCTCGCGTCGCGCCTCGGCACCGATCGCCAGCACCACGTCGCCACCGTCCAGCCGGCCCAGCGAACGCGACATCTTGGCGTCGACGATGGTGGTTGTGCCTTTCGACATACGTGCTGCGCCAGTGATCTTGATTGAATCCATGAATGCCCGGCCAGCGGCGGTCGACAACACAAACGGGTTGTACGCACCACTGGCCATGCCAGCGCGCATGCGGGTGTTGGAAACCCAACCGCTTAGGTTTTCGTCGGTCGCTTCATTGACACTGCGGTTCACGGCGGCGTTGTAGTCCCAATCGCCGAATGTGCCCACAGCAGCTGCAACCAGACGGGTGGCTTCACTTTCAACGCGGCTGGTACGGAGGCCGGCGTCTTCCAGACGGAAGCGGAAGGCGACCGGTGAGGTGATCCCGGTAACGGCCTGCAGGGATGTTGGAAGGGTAATGCCGACGCTGGTAGCGATGTTGCCAGATGTGGCTGGTGATGCGGCGTAGTCGGTTTGAGTCTTGCTCAACAACAACTCGGCAAACAACTGGTGGTTATCGTTCAATTGGAACGTCGCGCGACCAATGAAGTTGGCCTTTTCTGACTTCGGATAAATTTCGGCGTTGCCCATATAGTTGTAGCTACAACCTTCCCGGCCACCCAATCCGGACGGCGTCACTGAGTTAGGGTTGTCACCACCGGTACAGGTCGCCCGTGCGAAATTCACCCGACGCGCCGTGGTGCTAATCCCACCCGGATTCCAGGTGCCGTCGGCATTGGAGCCGCGCAGCGCGGTGGTGGGGTTGGCGCGCACAAAGTTGTTCAGCGTTGTCAGCTGTGCTGCCGTCAGATCCACGTTGGCCGGGAACGAGTTGCTCGACAACTGCGGTCCCAAGCGGCCCGGCAGATCGTATTCGCGGATAAACGAGCGCTGATTGGAACGCAGCGAGTCGAGCTTCTGCATATCAACCGCACCCCAAACGTTGAATCCGTCCTTCGCTAGGTCACCAATTCCGCCGGATGCACTCACGGTGGTCTTGCCGGCACCGCCGTCTTGGGTGCTCAGTGTGTAGACCCTGAAGTCGACGCCCTGATAGTCCTTGCGGGTGATGAAGTTGATCACGCCGCCCATTGCGTCCGTTCCGTAGATGGCGGAAGCGCCGTCCTTCAGTACCTCAACGCGATCAATCGCACCGGACGGAATATTGTTCAAATCTACACCCGAGTTGTCGCCCGGGCTGGCGAAGTTGGCGAGACGCCGACCGTTGAGTAACACCAGCGTGCTGGAGACGCCCAAGCCACGCAGGTTGGCGCCGTTAAAGCCGCGCTGCGCACCGGACTGGTCGCTGATACTTGCGCCATCTGTCAGCGCGCCGACGTTCGAGGTGATCTTTTGCAGCAATTCGGCTGCGGTCGTCACACCAATTTTGTCGATGTCCACGCGGGTGATGACTTCGATCGGCAATGCGGACTCGCCTTCGATACGTTTGATCGACGAACCCGTTACTTCGATTTTTTCTGCCTTGACAGCGGGGGCCGCGGGTGCGGCAGGTGTTGTCTGGGCATTCACATTCAGTGTCATCAGTGTCGCGGCAACCGCGATCACGCATGGCTTCAGGACAAAGTACGGGGATTTCGTGGCATTCATGGGTTGGAACTCCATAGTGTGCGATGTGTTGTTGACAGGATGACGAGCGGAAAATACGGGTACTTCACGACTTATTGTTTTTTGACTGGTGCAGTCTAGCCATTCAAATGTCAAAACATAAGGGGAATGGCCGGATTCGTCGCTTGGTGACAACTTGCTGTCGCAAAGTTGAAAGCGGGGTGTTGTTTTTTGGAAATAGCCGGCGGGCGGCGTCCAACCGGCTTACATGAAAGCGACTTTCCGTTACGGTTTGCGGGTTTTGGTCGCGCGAGTGGTTGGGCGGCTGACGGCATTGTGTCAATATCTCGCCATTGTTCATATCCATTCAGATCCAATAAGGCCGTTTGATGCCATTGCCAAAGCTGTTTTTCCAGGAGCGCCGCAATTTCCGTGGGTTGTTGTTGTCCGCCATTGTTTGGACCGGGGCTGCCGCCGCGCAGTCCGTGTCGAATGCGGCAAGCGGGACGGTGGCCGCCATTGGTGGTGCACTGCAAGCCGACAATGCGGCAGTGTGGTCGCGCCTGGTGGACGCGTCTGGTGGTAAAGGCAGCCGCTGGGTGGTGCTGCCAACCGCTTCGGGGGTGCCGGAACAATCCGGCCGCGCGATCGTCGAGACCTTGCAACGATATGGTGCCGTCGCGGAAGTCATCCCGCTGTCGGCGCGGATCGCCGGTCGCGATGTCACAAAGGACGTACGCGACCCCGACCTGATCGCGCGTATCACCCAATCACGCGGCGTGTTTTTCACCGGCGGCGCACAGGGGCGCATCACCGATGCGCTGTTGGTCGATGGTAAACCCACGCCGATGCTGGACGCGATCAACGATGTCCTACGCCGGGGTGGCGTGATCGCCGGCTCAAGCGCCGGTGCGGCGGTGATGCCGCGGGTGATGATTCGTGACATTCCGGATCAGTTAAAGGTGATGCGCGACGGCCTGACCATGGGTCGCGATATCGATCGCGGGCTGGCGTTTGTTGGAAACGAATTATTTGTCGATCAGCATTGTGTGAAGCGCGGTCGAATCGGCCGCATGCTGTTGACCATGGCGCTGCAACGTTATGCCATCGGTGTGTGTGTCGAGGAAAACACGGCGGCCTTCATTCGTGATGGTGTGATGGAGGCAGTCGGTGCGTCACATCTGGTGGTGGTCGATCTACGTGACGCGACGGTCGAACCTGCGCCGCCGCTGCAGATCAAGGGCGCGTTGCTGCACGCCATTGAGCGCGGTGATCAATACAACCTGCGTAGCCATCGCGTGATCATTCCCGCCGGCAAGGCCGGCCGCAAGATCGATCCGTCGGCCAAGGACTTTGCACCCTATTACGGCGCGGTGCCGTTTTTCGCCGACATGTTGGGCGACCGGACGATTGTCAACGCCATGTCGACGTTGCTTGATAGCCGTGAGCGCGAAGCCAAGGGCTTGGCGTTTCGTCCGGCTAACACGAAAGAGGCGGCTGGCGACGAAGCGCGGACCGGTTTTGAGTTCCGCCTGACCAAACGTGCCGACACCTATGGTTATGCGCCAAAGTCCGGCGAGGGTGCAGACTATGGGGTGATCAATATTGGTCTGGATGTCTTGCCGGTAAAAATGGCGTCGCCGCTGTATGTGCCGGCGGTTGCACCACCCGGTATTGCCGCCAAACCGGCGGACGCGGCAAAAGCAGGCGAAAATGCCAGCGTAAACGCAACGCCGGTTGCGGGACAAGTGGAGAAAACAAAATGAATCTCATCACCCGCCGCACGATGGCCGTTGTCGGCCTGGCGCTTTTGATTGTCTTTGCTTCCGCAACCTACGCGCAAGGCAAAAAAATTCGTATCGGTGTCGAAGGCGCCTACCCACCCTTCAGTCAGATTGATCCAAGCGGCAAACTGTCCGGCTTTGACATCGATATCGCCAACGCCATTTGTGCCGAACTCAAAGCCGAGTGTGTGATGGTGCAGCAGGCCTTCGACGGCATGATTCCCGCGCTGCAGTCGCGCAAGATTGACGCGGTGATCGCGTCAATGTCGATCACCGAAGAGCGCCGCAAGGCGGTGGAATTTTCAGACAAGTATTACCAAACGCCGGCGCGGTTTGTGGTCAAGGCCGGTTCAAGGATCGATATTTCAGGCAGTGGCCTCAAGGGCAAAAAGATCGGTGTGCAACGCTCAACCACCCACGACAAATTTGCCACCGATACGTTTAAAGACGCACAGATCGTCCGCTACACAAAACAAGACGAGGTATTCCTCGATATGGCCGCCGGCCGGGTTGATGCCGCGTTGGTCGACATGATTGCGGCGCAAACGGGTTTCCTGAAAACGCCACAAGGCAAGAATTTTGAATTTACCGGCCCGGTATACGAAGAGCCGAAATATTTTGGTGTCGGTGCCGGCGTGGCGATGCGCAAGAACGATGTCGAATTACGCAACGATATTAACAAGGCCATTGCGACGATGCGCGCCAATGGCACGTACAAAAAAATCCAGGACAAGTATTTTGATTTTGACGTGTACGGCAAGTATGTGCCGTCGTCACCCCTTGCGAAAAAATAACGAACCAACAAACTCATGTTGCACGGCTTCTTACCCACCCTGATCGACGGTACCGGCATCACGCTTGCGGTGGCGTTTTTGTCGCTGGTGATTGCGGTGATGCTGGGTCTGCTCGGCGCGGCGGCGCGCCTTTCAAAGGTGCCGTTGTTGCGCGGCATGGCGACGGTTTATACGACCGTGATTCGCGGCGTGCCCGACCTGGTCTTGATGTTGCTGATTTTTTACGGCGGCCAACTCGCCATCAACGCCGCTGCGTTGGCACTGGGTTACGAAAATACCCTTGATATCGATCCGTTTGTCGCCGGGGTGGCGACCATTGGATTTATTTTTGGTGCGTATTTGACCGAGACATTTCGTGGCGCGCTGCTCGCGATTCATGCTGGACAGCGTGAGGCGGGGTTGGCGTTTGGCATGTCGCGTTTGAAGGTGTTTTGGCGCATTACGTTTCCACAGATGATCCGATTGGCGATCCCCGGGTTTACCAATAACTGGCTGGTGTTGGTCAAGTCGACCGCGCTGGTCTCCGTGATCGGCCTGACTGACATGATGCACCGCGCCGGTATGGCGGCGGGTGCGACCCGCGAACCGTTCACCTTTTATTGCGCCGCCGCCGTGATTTATCTCGCCATCACCACGGTTTCGTTGCTGGGCCTTGGTGTGCTTGAGCGCCGCTACAGTGTCGGCATCCGTCGCGCCGCCTGAGACCGATTGAAGATTCGTCACCAATGAATTTTGAAGCCATCACAGAAGCCATTCCAAGCTACTTCGCCGGCGTGAGTGTCACGTTGCAGTTGCTTTGTGTGGCATTGTTGTTTGGGCTGGCACTGGCCATTCCACTTGGTGTGGCGCGGGCCAGCAACAATCGGTGGCTGTCGTGGCCGGTGTGGGCCTACACCTATGTGATGCGCGGCACACCGATGCTGGTGCAATTGTTTTTGATCTATTACGGCATGGCGCAGTTCGATGCCGTGCGAGACAGTGCGCTGTGGCCGTGGTTTTCTTCCGCCTGGTTTTGCGCGATGTTGACTTTCACCTTGAATACGTCGGCCTATACGGCGGAAATTATTGCCGGTGCCATGCGCGCCATCCCGGCAGGCGAGGTCGAGGCGGCGCGCAGTCTTGGTTTATCCGGTTGGCGGGTGCTGACCCGTATCGTGTTGCCGTCGTCGATGCGTCGTGCGCTGCCGGCTTATTCAAACGAAGTGATCATGATGCTGCACGGCACCTCGCTCGCCAGCACCGTCACGCTGGTTGACCTGACCGGTGCCGCCCGCGAGATGAATGCACGCACCTACCTGCCGTTTGAAGCGTTTGTCACCGCCGGCATTTTTTATCTTGCGCTGACCTTCATGCTGGTCAGCCTGTTTCACTTCGCCGAAAAACGCTGGCTGCGACACCTTGCCCCGCGGTCACAAACGGTCCTGCAGCCAATTGCAATTGCCTCTTGATATCTGAAATTATGCAAATCAAAAATCATCCCCTGTTATCCCCCGCGATTGGTACCAAACGCGAAGTCACCAGTTTTCACTATGGTTCGGCCGGCACGGGTCGCAAAGTTTATGTGCAGGCGGCGTTGCACGCCGACGAGGCGCCCGGCCTGTTGGTTGCCCACCATTTGCGACAAGTGCTGGCCACACTTGAGCAAGATGGAAAATTAAAATGTGAGGTGGTGGTGGTGCCGGTTGCCAATCCAATCGGATTGGCGCAATGGTTGGACCATTCACACATCGGTCGCTTTGAATTAATGTCGGCGGAAAATTTCAACCGGCACTATCCGGATGTGGTCGACGCCGTGGCCGCCATGGTCAGCGGGAAGTTGGGCGACGATCAACAACACAATGCGGTGTTGGTCCGGCGGGCGATGATTGAGGCGGTTAATGCACGGGTGCCAAAAACAGAATTGGCCAGCCTGCGTCAGGTGTTGTTCACATTGGCCGCTGACGCCGACATCGTGCTTGATTTGCATTGTGATTCGGAGGCGATGTTGCATCTCTATACCGGCAGCCCATTGTGGGATCGGGTCGAACCGTTGGCGCGATACATGGGTGCCGTTGCCACGCTGCTCGAAACCACCTCGGGTGAATTTCCGTTTGATGAGGCCTGCTCGCGAACCTGGTGGCTGCTCAAGGAAAAATTTCCGGCGCATCCGATTCCATATGGCTGTGTGTCGGTGACGGTCGAGCTGCGTGGGCATGTCGACGTCACCCATCGGCACGCCAAACAAGATACGGCCGCCATCATCAATTACCTGATGGCGCTTGAATTTATTGAGGGTACGGCACCCGTCATGCCGGCATTGATTGAAACCGCCACACCGCTGGCAGGCTCCGAAGCGATCGAGACGCCGGTGTCCGGTGTGGTGTCGTTCCTGCGCGAGCTGGGTGAAACCATCAAGGCGGGTGAAGCGGTGGCGGATGTCACCAATCCGCTGACCGGTGAAACGATTCAGCTCAGGGCGACCACCGAGGGCATCATGTATGCACGCGAGAACTGCCGTTTTGCCCATGCCGGTATGCGGCTTTGCAAAATCGCCGGCAAGGTGGCATTTCGCACCGGCAACCTGCTGAGCGCCTAGATGAATACTGATGCGCAAATGCTCGAAGTTGAGAATATCGTTAAACGTTTCGGCAGTCACGAGGTGCTGAAAGGCGTTTCGTTGTCGGCTAAACGGGGTGACGTGATCAGCATCATCGGCTCGTCTGGGTCCGGCAAAAGCACCTGGCTGCGCTGCATGAATCTGCTCGAGCAGCCGCATGAAGGCACCATCAAGCTCAACGGGGAAACGCTGGCGCTGAAGCGTGCCAAGGATGGCACGCTGATGGCGGCCGACTCACGCGCGCTGGAGAAATTTCGGGCGCGGCTGGCGATGGTGTTTCAGCACTTCAACCTGTGGGCGCATATGACGGTCACCGAAAACGTGATCGAGGCACCAATGCAGGTGTTGGGCTTGTCACGCGCCGATGCGATGGCGCGCGCCGAGCAATACCTCAACCGGGTCGGTGTGTGGCATCGCAAGGATTTTTATCCGGCACACCTGTCCGGCGGCGAACAGCAGCGCGTGGCGATTGCGCGCGCGCTGGCGATGGAGCCGGATGTGATGCTGTTTGATGAGCCGACCTCGGCGCTCGACCCGGAATTGGTCGGCGAGGTGTTGCGTGTGATGCGTGACCTTGCCGCCGAAGGGCGCACCATGATTGTGGTGACACACGAAATGGGTTTTGCCCGTGAAGTGTCGAACCGCGTGGTGTTCCTGCATCAGGGCTGCATCGAGGAAACGGGTGATCCGAAGGTGGTGTTGAGCCAGCCGCAAAGTGAACGCCTCCGGCAGTTTTTGTCTGGCAGCTTGAAGTGATTGGCCGGTAAAATGGGGCACCCGCAGTGCGCTGCGGATAAACTGCAACACCACCAGTAAACGCAAGCATTGGCGGGGTTCTTCAGGCAAAAATGCTTGAAAGTGCCCGTCAATAAACGACTTTAAAACACGGTCGTTTGGCTTGCCGCTACCACTGCCAAGCCCACGCCAACATGCCCCGCGACGCCTTCCGTGAAATAGGCTTTATCCTGCTGCCGCGTTTTTCGCTGGCCGCGCTCGGCAGCGCGCTCGGGGTGATCGAAGCGGTCAACGATATCGCCAATGACGCGCCGATCCGGGTCAGCATCGTCGGCAACGTCGGGCAGCCGTTGAAGAGTGCCACACAAATTGCCGTGCTTCCCGATATGTCGATCGACGACATTGTCACGCTCGACATCGCCATTGTGGTGGGCGATGCGCCACTGCCGGAAAGCGGCCATGAAGAGTTGATCGCCAAACTGAAACTCGCCGACGGTCACGGCGTAACACTCGGCGGTGTTGGCACCGGCGCATGGATTCTCGCGCGGGCGGGGCTGCTTGATGGTCGCCGCGCGACGATTCATTGGCCCTACAGTGCACTGTTTGCCGAGCGCTTCCCGGATGTGGTGGTGTCGTCACATATTTTTGAGATTGACGGCAAACGGTTGACGGCGGCGGGCGGGCAGGCTGCCCAGGATTTATTGTTGGCGCTGGTCACGTCGCACATTGGCGCTGACATGACCGCCGACGTGATGGATCATCTCGGTATTGAGCGTGCGCGCAGCGCCGACGAGCGCCAGCGGGTGCCGCTGTCGGCACGTATCGGCGGTGGGCAGCCAAAACTGACTGAAGCCGTCTCGCTGATGGAGGCCAATTTCGAAGAGCCGCTGCCGACCGAGGAAATCGCCCGGCTGGTCGGGGTGTCGCGGCGGCAGCTCGAGCGCTTGTTCAAGCAGCACCTCGACAGCCTGCCGTCCCGCTACTATTTGGAAATGCGTTTGACCCGCGCACGGCAATTGTTGCGTGAAACCAGCCAGTCGATCCTGCAGATTGGGCTGTCGTGCGGTTTCTCGTCAGGCCCGCATTTCTCGAGCGCCTACCGCGGACACTTTGGCATGACGCCGCGCGACGAGCGCAGCCGGCGACTGGTGGCGATATCGGCGGCTGCCACAGGCGTCAAGGCGGCCGGACAAAATGAACATGGAGTTTGATCGCCCAATTGTTTTTGCTTTTGCAAATCTTGGTCGCTTTTGCGATATGACGATGCCGGCATAAGCCTTAAAATGTGA
Organism: Burkholderiales bacterium; assembly: GCA_031431435.1. GTDB lineage: Bacteria > Pseudomonadota > Gammaproteobacteria > Burkholderiales > Usitatibacteraceae > UKL13-2. The sequence goes on along the minus strand of JANPDI010000230.1, from coordinate 5,245 downwards.
AGGTTGAATGGTAATGAACCAGGTATTTGGTTTTAACAGAGAGATTGATCATGCATAACGAATCCGCAAATAACAACCCCGCCGTCACCCGCAGTCAATTTGACGAGGTCATGGTGCCGAATTACGCGCCGGCCGGATTTATCCCGGTACGCGGTCACGGCTCACGTGTGTGGGATCAGGCCGGTCGGGAATATGTCGACTTTGCCGGCGGCATCGCCGTGTCGGCGGTCGGCCATACCCATCCGCACGTGGTTGGCGCGCTGAAGGCGCAGGCCGACAAACTCTGGCACGTCGCCAATGTTCTGACCAACGAACCGGCCATCCGGCTTGCCCAACATCTGGTGGAAAAGACCTTTGCCGAACGCATCTTTTTTTGCAACTCCGGTGCCGAGGCCAATGAGGCGGCGTTAAAACTGGCGCGCAAATTTGCCAGCGACCATTTTCCGCACGGGCGCGAAGAAAAGTGTGAGGCCGGATGTTACTGTTCCACCACCACCACCGACAAATACGAAATCATTGCGTTTGACAACAGTTTTCACGGCCGCACACTATTCACCGTCAGTGTCGGTGGCCAACCAAAATACACCCAGGGCTTCGGCCCGCTGCCGCAGGGCATCCGGCATTTGCCATTCAACGATATCGCCGCCGCCGAGGCCGCCATTTCCGACAAGACCTGTGCCGTGATTGTCGAACCGATTCAGGGCGAGGGCGGTGTGACACCGGCCAAACGCGAATTTTTGCTGCGTTTGCGCGAACTTTGTGATCAACACAACGCGCTGCTGATTTTTGACGAAGTGCAATCCGGCGCCGGCCGAACCGGTGCGTTATACGCCTACATGAAGTGCGGCGTCACGCCGGATATCCTGACCACGGCCAAGGGATTGGGCGGCGGTTTTCCCATCGGTGCCATGTTGACCACTGACAAGGTGGCAAAAAGTTTTGGCGTCGGCGCACACGGCAGCACTTACGGCGGTAATCCGCTGGCCTGCGCGGTGGCCGATGCGGTGCTCGATATTGTCGGTGACCCCGCGACACTTGCCGGTGTGACTGTTCGCCACCAGCTGATGTTCGACGGCCTGGCCGAACTCAATCAAAAATACGGTGTGTTCAAAGAGGTGCGTGGTGACGGCTTGTTGATCGGCTGTGAGTTGGCGGCCGAGTTTGCCGGTCATGGCAAAGAGTTGGTGAAGTCCAGCGAGGTCGAAGGCCTGTTGTTGTTGATTGCCGGCCCGTCGGTCATGCGTCTGGCGCCGTCACTGCTCATTACCCCGGAAGATATCCATCTTGGGCTCGAGCGTTTTGGCATGGCCGTTGAAAAGTTCATCGCCGCTGTGCGTGCGACGGCGAAGGCATCTCCACCGGTTGCCAAGGCGGCCTGAGCGAAATAGAGAGAATAGACAGGCACCCATGTACATCTTGCGCACAGCACAGCCCGCTGATCTGCCCCAGATCGAAGCGATTGCGGCCAAAAGCGCGGTTGGCATCACATCGCTGCCGCCGAATCGCGATCGCCTGCTCGAAAAAATCAGCAACTCGTGTTATGCGATGTCGGTTGAAGTTGACGTGCCCGGGGAAGAGACGTATTTTTTTGTGCTGGAAAACACCAAGACCGGCGAAATTGTCGGTACCAGTGGCATCGCCGCGTCGGCTGGTTTCCACGATCGTTTTTATTCATATCGCAACGAGATCATTGTGCATGCCTCACAAGAACTCAAGGTCAGCAACAAGATTCATGCGTTGCATTTGTGTCACGATTTGACCGGCTATTCGTTGTTGACATCGTTCTACATCGACCCGGCACTCAGCGAGGGGGACTTGCCGCAGCTGTTGTCGCGCGCGCGGCTGCTGTTTATTGCCGAGCATCGTCAGCGGTTTGCTGAAAAACTCGCGGCGGAGAATCCCGGCGTTTGTGATGCGGACGGCAATTCGCCTTTTTGGAACGCCGTGGGCCGCCGTTTCTTTGGCATGGATTATCCGCAGGCCGAACAACTCTCCGGCGGGCGCAGCAAAACCTTTATTGCCGAATTGATGCCGCAGTATCCGATCTACGTGCCGCTGTTGCCGGACGACGCCAAGCTCGCCATCGGCCAGCTGCATCCGGATGGTGAGTTGCCGTTTTCGATTTTGATGGACGAGGGCTTCGAGCCGGATACCTATATTGATATTTTTGACGGCGGTCCCACCGTCGAGGCGCGTGTTGATACATTGCGTTCGGTTCGCTACCAGCACCGCAGCCGCGTGGATGGCCAAATGACGGCCGATGGTGCCGAGCGCGTTGCAATCATTGCCAACACCAAGGCGGAACATTTCCGCGCAACGCTGGGGCGAATTCGTATCGGTGGTACGGGCATCGGTGTTTCGCCGGAAACGGCAGAATTGCTGGGTGTGGGCGACGGTGACACGGTGCGCAGCGTTGACCTGGTGCCCCCAACCGGCGGAGAGATGGCATGGTGATCGTGCGCCCGATTCGACAAGACGACCTCGCGCCGTTGCTGGCGTTGGTTCGCAGCGGTGTCGGCGTCGGCCTGACAACATTGCCGGACAACGAGACGCTGCTGCAGGCGAGGGTCACCGCATCAATCACCACCTTTGCCGGCAAGGCGGCACGTGCGGAACAGCAGTGGGTGTTTGTGATGACAGATATTGCGACCGGGCGGCTGGTCGGCATTTGCGCCATCGCCGGTGCGGTCGGTTTGCGTGAGCCGTGGTATTCCTACCGCGTTGGCACGGTCGTCAACGCGTCGCGTGAATTGGGCATTTTTACCCAGACACCGACCTTGTTTTTGTCCAACGATCATACCGGCGCAAGTGAACTGTGTTCGTTATTTTTGCATCCTGATTTTCGGGTCGGTCGCAACGGCGCGCTGTTGTCGAAGTCGCGCCTGTTGTTTATGGCGCAGTTCCGCCAACACTTTTCCACGAAGGTCATTGCCGAACTGCGCGGGGTATCCGATGCCGATGGGCGTTCCCCGTTTTGGGAAAGTCTCGGCAGACATTTTTTCTCGATGGATTTTGCCGAAGCTGATTATCTGACCGGTATCGGTAAAAAATCGTTTGTCGCCGAATTGATGCCAAAACATCCGCTCTACAGTTCGTTCCTGTCGCCTGAAGCGCAGGCGGTGATCGGTGAAACGCACGAACTGACCCGTCCGGCACGACGGCTGCTTGAGCAGGAGGGTTTTCGATATGAGGGCCACGTTGATATATTTGACGCCGGGCCGGCGCTTGAATGTAATCTTGACGATATCGACGCGGTCAAAAAGAGCGTGATTTATCGGGTGGTGGGATTGCTTGCGCCTGATGCGGTGCCGGCGCCCGCTGATACCGCATCGACGCTGATTTGTTCCACCCGCATCGATCAATTTGCCGTTGTCCTGTCACGCGCAAAAATGGCGCCGGACGGCATCGCCATTGACGCTGATAGTGCCGCCGCACTTGGCGTGTCGATTGGTGATGAGGTGCGGGCGGTCTTGCTGCGACCGGCCGACCGGCATTGATTACAACGACCCGTTGTTTGCGGGTGAGGCATCCGGACCAAACTGCAACCTATTCTAAAGACGCATATGGCACATCATTTTATCGGTGGCAATTGGATTGACGGCGGAGGCGCGACGTTTTGTTCGCGCAATCCCGTCACACAAGAAATTGTCTGGCAGGGAGAAGCCGCCGACGCGGCGGATGTGAATCGTGCATTGCTTGCCGCGCGTGCCGCCTTGGCCGACTGGTCACTCGCGTCGCTGGAGACACGCCTGAAAATTGTCCGGCAGTTTGCGGTGATTCTCGGTGAACAGCAGGCTGACATTGCGCGGATTATTGGTCGTGAGACCGGCAAACCATTGTGGGAGGCGGTGACCGAGGTTGCCACCATGATTGCCAAGGTTGAAATTTCGATCAAGGCTTATCACGAACGCACCGGCGAGAAAAAGTCTGCCACGGCTGATGCAGAGGTGGTGTTGCGGCATCGGCCCCACGGTGTCGTGGCGATATTCGGCCCATACAATTTTCCGGGCCATTTGCCCAATGGCCATATTGTGCCGGCGCTGATTGCGGGTAATACGGTTGTCTTTAAACCATCCGAACTTTCGCCTGCGGTCGCAGAATTGACCGCCAAAATATGGCAGCAGGCCGGGTTGCCAAACGGCGTGTTAAACATGGTGCAGGGTGCACGCGAAACCGGTATGGCGCTTGCCAACCATCGCGAGATTGACGGACTGTTTTTCACCGGCAGTTCGGCGACCGGCCAAGCCATCCATGCCGCTTTTGCCGGCCAGCCCGGCAAGATATTGGCGCTGGAAATGGGCGGCGTGAATCCGTTGATTGTCGGTGAGATCAACGATATCGACGCAACCGTCCATCACATTGTTCAATCGGCATACATTTCGGCGGGGCAACGCTGCACCTGTGCGCGCAGACTGTATGTCGCGCAAGGCGAGGCCGGTGATGCCCTATTGAATCGTTTGATTGTGGTGGCAACCGGCTTGCGTGTGGGCAGTTTTGACGCGGATCCGCCGCCATTCATGGGGGCGGTCATTTCATTGGATGCTGCGCAAAAACTGCTGGCCGCACAACAACAATTGATCGCGCGCGGTGCTGTGGTGCGGCTTGAAATGAAGACGATTCAGACGGGTACCGCGATGTTGTCGGCAGGCCTGATCGATGTGACCGGCATCGGTGACCTTCCCGATGAGGAAAACTTCGGCCCGTTATTGCAATTGATCCGTTATCGCACCCTTGATGACGCCATCGCCCACGCCAATCAATCCCGTTACGGGCTGGCGGCAGGGCTGCTATCGGTAAGCCGTGACCAATACAATCATTTTGAGCGACACATCCGCGCCGGCATTGTTAATTGGAATCGACCGTTAACCGGCGCGTCAAGCGCCTCTCCGTTTGGTGGTATTGGTGCATCTGGCAATCATCGTGCCAGCGCCTATTACGCGGCCGACTATTGTGCCTACCCACAGGCAAGTCTTGAGTCGGAGACCATCACGCTTCCCGCCAAGCTGCCACCGGGGTTGACGCTATGAGTGCACAAGAGTGGAATTTTGACGGTCTGGTCGGCCCGACCCACAATTACAGTGGCCTGTCGTTCGGCAATATTGCCTCGGCAAAAAATCAAGGCGTGGTGGCCAATCCGAAACTGGCGGCGCTGCAGGGTCTCGCCAAAATGAAGGCGCTGCACGATCGTGGCTGGCAGCAGGGTGTACTTGCGCCACAGGAGAGGCCGAACCTCGCCGCGCTGCGT
>JANPDI010000229.1:0-3016 GCA_031431435.1 Burkholderiales bacterium | reverse complement strand
CGCACTCGGGCAGTGATCTGCCTACTGCGCGACCTCTTTCATCACCTGCGTGATATCAATGGTGCGGGCCTTTTGCTGAATGTCCGGCAGGTAACGGGTTTGTAATTGTTTGGCCTCACCCAGCACGCCGGAAAACGCCTGTTTGAGGGTATCGGTGCTGAGTGTGCGTCCACCGGCATAGTATTGCTTGGCAACCTGGCCAAGTGCATAGGTGGTGGCAAATGAAAACGCCGAACCGGTGACCGCGCTGCCTGCGGCGCGACCGATGCCCCCGGCGATTTTCCCGAGCAATCCGCCAATCAACTTGCGACCGAATTGTTCCACGTATTGCGACGTCAGGCCGACACCAAGCGTGCCGAGAAAGTCCTTGATGTGGCCCTTGTCGAGCTCAAAACCGTGCGCCTTGCCGAGCCGGTAGACCATTTTGATTTGCAACGGAATGATCGCCATCGACGCCAGACTTTGTGGCAGCAGTTCAAGTGCGCCATTCAAAATACTGTAGTTCAAAATCATCTTGTCCATCTCGGCCTGCGTCATCGTTGCGGCGTATCCGGTGGTCGGTGCGCCCGGTACGGAAGACGCGCCTGCCGCACCGCTACCGGCCAACGGTGCCGCCGCCAGCATTTCCGCGTCGTGGGTGACGCCGGCAACCGCCGACGCATCGAGGCCCAACGCCACGCGCAATTCATTGAGAAAGGTTTTTTCTGCCGCCGATTGTGCCGCATCCGCATCACACACCCCGACGGAAAATTCGTAGGCAATGGTTTTTGCTTCCGCTGTGGTCAGCCGTTTGGCGACCTCGTCCAGCGTTGCTTTTTTTAGCACCACATTTTGAAAAATCGCCGCGGTATTGATGCCGCTCTCGGCACCCAATGCGTCACCGATGCGGCGGATCTCCGCGCGTTCTTGTTCGCCCTTGCCGCCGTCGGCAAAGGCGGCCATGAATGCTATGGTCAATATCGCTTCGCGCTCTATGTCGTTCATGCTGACTTCCTTAAAACAGGGTTAGACGATAAATCACCAGGAAGTTTCAAAATTGAAACGTGCGGACTGGCGGCGTGTTTGAAGCATTTTTGTCTGGAAACACCCGCCGATATTGGCGTTTCACTTGTTGATAAGCGCCACTTTATCCTGCACACGCAAATCAAACTTGGCCACATTCACCACCACCCGCTCGTGGGTGCCGCTGCCGATCAGGTCGCGCGCGTCGTGCACTTCCACACTGAAGCCGATTTTGCGGCCGTCAACGTGGGTGACCACGGCGCGTGCGGTGATGGTCATGCCGACCGGTGTTGCCGCGAGGTGCGAAATATCGAGATGGGTGCCGAGACTTTGGTGCCCGTCGGGCAAATGTGACTCACACGCCGCCAGCGCCGCTGCTTCGATCACGTTGATCATCACCGGGGTTGCCAGCACCGCAATCTTGCCCGAACCGATGCGCGGCGCGGTGTGTTCGTCAGCCACCATCAATGTCGCGCTTCCAGATGCCCCAACTGCAATATCCAAATTGACCGACATCGTCGCCTCGCTTGTAAATTTGTTCTATTCTACGAACTATTCCCGCCCTATTCCCGCTTCCCGCCGTTTATCGCCACATGACACCCACAGCCAGCCATCGCCAGTTCGGTCAATATGATTACGTGATCATCGGCGCGGGCACGGCAGGCTGTGTATTGGCCAACCGGCTGTCGGCTGATCCGACCAAACAAGTGCTGCTGCTCGAGGCCGGCGCGCGCGATGACTGGATGTGGATTCATATTCCCGTCGGCTATTTGTTTTGTATCGGCAATCCGCGCACCGACTGGTGTTACAAAACGGTTGCCGAACCGGGACTCAACGGCCGCTCGATTTTGTACGCGCGCGGCAAAACGCTGGGGGGCTGCTCGTCAATCAATGCAATGATTTATATGCGCGGCCAATCACGCGACTATGACGAATGGGCGGCACTGACCGGGGACGACAGCTGGCGCTGGCAAAACGTGCTGCCGATTTTTAAGTCGTCCCAAAACCACCACGCCGGCGACAGCCATATACACGGCGGCGGTGGTGAATGGCGGGTGGAACCACAACGCCTCGACTGGCATGTCCTGCAGGCGTGGCAGGCGGCGGCGGCTGATTGCGGCATCAACAAAACCGCCGACTTTAACGGCGGCGACAATGCCGGCAGTGCCCGCTTTGAGGTCAATCAGCGGCGCGGGATTCGCTGGAGCGCCTCGACCGCATTTTTGCGGCCGGTGCTGGGCCGCCGCAATTTGACGGTATTGACCAACGCACATACAACACAAATCGTGGTTAACAAAACCAACGGGAAAATTCGTGCGACCGGCGTCGTCTATGCGCGCCATGGCGAACGTTTTTTTGCAGCGGCACACGGCGAAGTGTTACTGGCCGGTGGCGCCATCAACTCACCGCAGTTGCTGCAACTATCTGGTATCGGTGCGCCCGAGCTGTTGCAACAGCATGGTATCGAGGTTGTGCACCCGTTGCCGGGGGTCGGTGAAAACCTGCAGGACCATTTGCAGCTTCGCCTGGCCTACCGGGTGCACGGTATTCGCACCCTCAACGAGTGGTATCACACCTGGTGGGGCAAACTGCAAATGGCGGCGCAGTTTGTTTTTTTGCGTAAAGGGCCGCTGACCATGGCGCCGTCGCAACTGGGCGCGTTTGCCAAATCCGACCCGTCACAAACCACCGCCAATCTTCAATATCACATCCAGCCACTGTCGCTCGACAAATTCGGCGAGCCGCTGCACACCACCCCTGCCATCACCATGAGTGTCTGCAATTTGCGGCCCACATCGCGCGGCCATGTGCGCATTGCCAGCGCGGACCCATTTCTGCCGCCGGCAATTACGCTGAATTATCTGTCGACCGATGCGGATAAAAAAGTCGCCGTTGATGCGATCAAACTGACCCGTCGGATTGCAGCGGCGGCGGCGTTGGCAACATACCAGCCGGTGGAGTTTTTGCCCGGCGCACGACTGCAAACCGACGATGAATTGCTTGCCGCCGCCGG
>JANPDI010000228.1:0-3850 GCA_031431435.1 Burkholderiales bacterium | reverse complement strand
GATGTTCCAATTGCCACTTTTGACCAGCGCGTTGGTGTTGTTAAAACCGAGTTGACGGTTGGTGTTTGGTAGCGTGACATAGAGCTCTGGGGCCGTCGAGAATTCACGGATTTGCGTGTATTTCGACGCTTCAGCCACCATCACCGCCAGGTCTTGCGGGCTGGCAACATTGTTTGGCGACAAACCAGTCGGGTCGGCGAACCGGGTATTGGTCAGACCAAGTGTTTTTGCTTTTTCGTTCATCGCCGCCACAAACGCTTCGGTCCCACCGGGGTAGGTGCGGCCCAACGCGGCGGCGGCGCGGTTGTCGGATGCCATCAGCGCCAGACGCATCAGATCTTCGCGCCGAAACGCGGTGCCGACCGGCAAACGTGAACGTGAATTCTTCAGCACATCAATATCGGCGGCATCGATCACCACCGGCTCATCGAGACTCAGTTTTGCGTCGAGCACCACAATTGACGTCATCAACTTTGTGATCGACGCAATCGGCACGGCCATATCGGCATTTTTGGAAAACAAAGGGCGGCCGGTATTTTGGTCGTAAACCATCACGGCGTGCGACATCAAATTCGGGTTGCCATCTTTGGTAAAGTCAGCCACGCCCTGCGACTTTGCCCGCACCACTTTCACCTTGGCAGACGCGGCATCCTTGCCCGGCTCGGCCGCGATCAACACCGACGGTGCAGCCAATCCCACGTTCAACAGAACGGCGGACAGTATGGCAATCAGGTTGTTTGAGGCGTGTCGCATGGGTTTTCGCAAGTGGTTTTTATACTGGTATATCGGCAGCGGAAGGCGAACCTTAACAAAACTTCAGGATTCGCGCAACAGTTAATGTAAATTCTCAAATTAGCAACGCAACCGCCTCATTATCCGATGACATCCCGATGAACTTTCTTGTGCAGCAGCAACCCGCCTACGTTTACACCGCCGGCAAGCCATTCGATCCGGCGAAACCCAGCGTGATTTTTGTTCATGGCGCCGCCAACGACCACCGCGTCTGGCTGAAAATGTCTGCGGCAATGGTCCAATTCAATATCAATTGTTTGGCGATTGACTTGCCGGGCCACGGCAGATCATTTGCCACGGCCAAGTCCCGCATTGAAGACTATGCCGATTGGACCATCAATTTGATGGACAACGGCGCAATTCAAAAGGCGATTCTTGTCGGGCACAGCATGGGCAGTCTCATCGCAATCGATTGTGCCCGGCGCCATCCCGGGCGCATTGCGAAAATGGTCTTGATCGGCGCTGCCGCGCCGATGCCCGTCGCCGAAAAGGTTTTGCTGATGGCAAAGGAACAACCGGAACCGGCGATCGAAATGCTGGTACGCGCGAGTTTTTATTTGCCAAGGCGGGCCGACGGTAGCTGGCCGCCGCCCACGGCAGCGATGCAAACCTATCGTGACCTGATGGCCGAAAGTCGGCCCGGTGTGCTCGCAAACGACATGCATGCGTGCAGTCAATATTCGATTGATCCGGTAATGTTGAAACAAATCAAAACGCCGGCACTGGTGTTGGTTGGCGCGGAAGATAAAATGACGCCGCCACAAGCCGGTGCGGACCTTGCCGCGTCGCTCGCCAACGCTGAACTGGTGGCAATCCCCGCCGCGGGGCACATGGTGATGGAGGAGGCGCCGGACGATGTGCATACGGCGCTACGTGGTGTGATTCAAAATGCAGATTAAGATCTGAAAAATTCGCCCCACAAGCTGAGTGTGGTTCGCTGCAATAACACAAACGAAATGACGAGCGGGCGCCTTTATTGGCAGACATCTCCGGGCAAAATCGTCTGTGACAAGTCGTCAAATAATGACGTTCACTTTCTCCGCCTCTTGCTGCTGTAGCTGCCACATTTGGGCAAATTTCCCATTTGCATCAAGCAATTCGCGGAAGGTGCCGCGTTCGACAATGCGGCCATGTTCGAGCACCAATATTTGATCGGCATCGATGATGGTCGACAACCGGTGCGCAATCACCAGCGTGGTGCGGTCGCGGGCAATTTCGCGCAATTCGGCCTGGATCGCTTTTTCGGTTGCCGAATCCAACGCGGACGTCGCCTCGTCAAAAATCATGATCGACGGATTTTTGAGTAATGTCCGCGCGATGGCCACACGCTGTTTTTCGCCACCCGACAGTTTTAGTCCGCGTTCACCGACCATGGTCTCCCAACCATCCGGCATCCGTAGAATGAAATCGAGCACGTGTGCGCGGCGTGCGGCATCCTCGATATCGGCGTCACTCGACCCCGGTTTGCCGTAGCCGATGTTGTAGCGGATCGTGTCGTTGAACAACACGGTGTCCTGCGGCACGATGCCCAGCGCGGCACGCACACTGGTCTGCGTCACGTCACGAATATCCTGTCCGTCGATGGTGATACGACCGCCGTCAAATGATTTATTGCTGGCAAAGCCAACGTCGTAGAATCGAAACATCAAACGCGACATGGTTGATTTGCCGGCGCCGGATGAACCCACCACGGCGACGGTCTTCCCGGCCGGCACGTCAAACGACACGTCAAACAATATCTGCCGCTTTTCATCGTAACCAAAATTGACGTGTTCAAAACGAACTGCCGCACCATTGATCGCCAATGGACTCGCGCCCGGCTTATCGGCAATTTCCTGATTCTCGCCAAGCAGACGGAACATTTTTTCCATGTCGATCAGCGCCTGCTTGATTTCGCGATACATCACGCCGAGAAAATTCAGCGGGATATAGAGCTGGATCAGCAATACATTGACCATCACCAGATCACCGATCGAAAGGGATTTATTGACAATTCCCTCCGACGCACGCCACATCAGCAATGTGACGGCCGAGGCAATCACAAAACTCTGTGCCGCGTTCAGAAAGCCCAGCGAGGTTTCGCTCTTGGTGGCGGCGGCCTCAAATTTCTGCAAGTTCTTGTCATAACGGCCGGCCTCAAACTCTTCGTTACCAAAGTATTTGACGGTCTCATAGTTGAGCAACGAATCAATGGCGCGGGTGTTTGCCTTTGAATCCATTTCATTCATCTGCCGGCGGTGATGGGTGCGCCATTCGGTGATCGAAATCGTGAATACGATGTAGAGAAAAATCGCCGCAAGTGTAATCGCGACAAAGGTCCAATCAAATTTGGTGCCGAGCAACACCGTGACCATTGTGATTTCGAGAATAATCGGCAATACCGAAAACAGCGCAAACGACAACAGCGTCGAAATACCGCGGGTGCCGCGTTCAATGTCGCGCGTGACCCCGCCGGTTTGCCGGTCGAGGTGAAAGCGCAACGACAACGCGTGCAAATGACGAAACACGTTCAACGCAACCTTGCGCATGGCCCGTTGCGTGACTTTCACAAAAACAATATCGCGTAACTCCCCAAAAAACGTGGTCGACAGACGCAGCAGCCCGTAGGCCGCCAGCAATGCAAACGGCACGGCCAATACCGCCTTGTCTTTATCAAGTGCATCGACAATTTCCTTCATCAGCAACGGCACACCGATGTTGGCGACCTTGGCAATGACCAGAAACGTGATTGCCAGCGCCACCCGCCAGCGGAAATCCCACAGGTACGGCAACAACGACCGCACCGCCTGCCACTCGTTCGCAGGCGGAGCCGCTTTGCCGTCGACGGATGAAATGACAGGTTGGCTTGTGTGTGAAGAATGAGAATGTGCGGACATGGCGGAGACGGAAAAAGCGGGTTATTCGGTACGACGGGACAGGCAGGCGTTTACGCCCGCATACGCCGGTTGGGCTCCACTGATGTGTCGCGGGATAAACGACGCACGGAATGTGCGCGCATATACAAAGAGTTGATGCAACCAACAGATTTAATTATGCGCGCTTTAGACTGTATCGCGCC
>JANPDI010000227.1:0-13831 GCA_031431435.1 Burkholderiales bacterium | reverse complement strand
GATGCAAACAGCGTGGCGGCAAGTGTCAGCACAACCGCCGCACCGACAATGGCGGCCTCGCGGCGACCGAGTGCAAAAAATACCAGCGCAACCACGGCCGCTGTTGCAAACAACAACTTCTGGATCAGTTTTTGCGCTTTGTCGTTTGCGGTGGTGCCGTAGTTGCGTGTCTCGGTAACCTCGACAGCATCTGGAATGACGGTATTGCGCAAAACGGCGATACGCGCCATCACGGCATCGGCAACGGCGGTGGCATTTTCGCCGGGCTTCTTGGTGACGGCGATGGTGACCGCCGGTGAAATCGCCGCACCGGCACCCGCCGTGCCGTGCATGACGTAACGACTGGCCGGCGGCGGCCCGTCACGTACCGTCGCCACGTCTCGCAGGAAAATCGGCCGCTTTTCCCGCACCCCGATCACCAGCTCGCCGACTTCCCGGGCCGATTCGAGGAATGCGCCTGCGTCAATGGCAATGGCACGATTGCCCGACAACAGGTCCCCCGCGGGCAGTCCGTGATTTGCCGATTGCATTGCAGAGCGAATATCGGCGACGGTGATGCCCGACGTGCTCATGCGCGCCGGGTTGATTTCGATCAGGATCACACGGCCGGGCCCACCGATGGTGCGAACATCACGTGTGCCGGGTACCCGTTTTAAATCGACCTCAATGCTGTGTGCCACCCGTTCCAGATCAAACGCGCCGGTGTCGCGCGCATGAAGCGTCAGTGCGACGATGGGCACATCGTCAATGCCTTTGGGGACGACCAATGGCGCCTGGACACCAAGCGCAACCGGGAGCCAGTCTCGATTGGCATTGACCGTATCGTAAAGACGTACCAGTGCCTCGGTACGGGGAATGCCAACCTTGAATTGCACCGTCAGCACCGCCAGGCCCGGCCGTGAAACCGACATAACATGTTCGGTGCCGGCGATTTGCGACAACACCTGTTCGGCCGGTGTGGCGACCATTTGCTCGACATCGCGCACCGACGCGCCCGGGAACGGGATGATGACATTTGCCATCGTCACATTGATCTGCGGTTCTTCCTCACGCGGCGTGACGATCACGGCGAACCCGCCCAGCAACAACAATGAAAGTGCGATCAACGGCGTGATTTGTGCGCGCAGAAACGCGTCGGCGATTCGACCAGACCAGCCAAGTGGTGTGTTGATATTCATTTTTTGTTTTTGCCGGCAAGTGTTGCCGCCATTTGTGGATCCGTTGCAACCCGTTCGCCGGTGCTGATGCCTGTCAAAATTTCGGTGGTGTTATTGTCGCTGCGGCCGATACGCACTTGTCTAAGCACCGGTTGACCGTCCGCATTGACCACGTAGACACCGGTCATTTCTGCGCGACGCACAACCGCCTTGCTGGGTATCCGCACCGTGTTGTCGGATGCAGCCGCTGGCTGTGCGGGTAACCAGGCGCGGGCAAACATGCCTGGAATGAGCTGTTTGATGCCGGCCGGTAAATCAAGCCGAAGCTGAAGTGATTGTGTGTTGGCGTCAGCGGTTGGCAAAATTTGCACGTTGGTCGGCACGACCGTACGTGCCTGAGCCGGTAGTGCGGGAATTTCGACACGCACACGATCAATCGAGACACCTTTGGTATCGGATGACTGCGGGATAAAGGCGGTGACACGTAACGCACCCGGGTCATAGATGGTCAGCAACGGGCGGCCGGGCAGGGCCATATCACCGAGTACCACTGATACGTCGGCGACGATGCCCGGGTAGGGCGCACGGATGACAGCGAAATCAGACTGGCTGCGCGCGGCGGCGGTTTGGGCGATTTGCGCCGTGACCTGTGCTTCGGTCGATTTGTAGACGGCTTCGGCCTGATCGAGTGCGGCCTGACTGATAAAGCGCTTTTCGAACAGTTGCTTTTGCCGGTTGAAATCCTTGTTGGCGACATCGAGTGTTGCGCGTGCGGCGCTAACTTGGGCTTGGCTGGCGGCTGCGGTCTGGTCAGCGGCGCGGGCATCGAGCCGCACCAACAGTTGACCGGCGGCGACCCGATCACCCGCTTTGACCTTTAGGTCAACGATGGCACCGGCGACTTGTGCGGCCATAACCGTTTGGCGGATGGCTTCAACAACGCCGTCATAACTGGCGGTTTGTGTTGCGCCGCCGCCTTCGGCCACTGCCGTTGTCAGAACAGGCGGCGTTGCCGCGGCGCTGATGGCCGGGATAAAAATCATCAATAACAGCGACGCGACCTGTGTTCGTTCAATTCGGTAGATCTTCATGGTTTGGCTCGCTCGCGTCATTGCTTGAGAAGTCGTTATTATATCAATTAATAATATATTGACAAGTATATTAACGACGTTATAATGAGCCAGATCAAACTCTTGTGAAATATAAATGGTGAAAACCGATACCACTGCGATAGAACTGCACCGGATGCGGCTGGCCGCCGACCGGACCAGCAGCATGCTTAAGACATTGTCAAACCCGGACCGTCTGCTGTTGCTATGCCAAATCTCGCAGGGGGAGTGTTGTGTGGGCGATCTTGAAGAGGCGCTCGACATTCACCAGCCAACACTTTCCCAGCAGTTGGGGGTGCTGCGCGACGAACAATTGGTCTCGACACGTCGCGACGGTAAGCGTATCTACTACTCCATGGCGAGCAAAGAGGCGCTTGCAATCATGCAGGTGCTTTATTCACAATTCTGCAAGTCGTAGTTGATGCCGTGGTGTTGATGACGGCTTGGGTTGCGGATCCAAATTGCCGTCGCGTCGATTCATTGCGCGTTGTTGACGACGCCGTATCGGACCACATCCGCCGTCTGGTCGGCGTGGATCGAACCGACGCGTGCACCTGGCGCCGCGCCGGTGTAATCCTATTCCACCGCTTCTGCAATTCATCAGTCGGCGCTATCCGGTTGCTGTCGACTCGGCTAAATTGACCATGTCGACTGTAAATGCGTGACGCATTCGATTGATCGGGACAGGGCGGGAATCTATTGCATGTCCGATTGTCCAACCAACCAGTTTGACCAGCTCCGGAAAGAAACCAACATGACAATGGCCGACGAACTCCAAAAACTGCAGGCGTTACACGCCCAGGGTGCATTGAGTGATGATGAATTTTTGCAGGCAAAACAGCGCGTGCTCAACGAAAGAGCCCGCTATGCCGATGCGACGCAGGAACCACCCGTCAAGGCATCGCCCAATTTCCTGCAAACCCTGACACGTTCCTCAACCGACCGCTGGATCGGCGGCGTGAGTGGTGGATTGGCTGCCGCGACGAACATTCCGACCTGGGCGTGGCGGATTCTGTTTGTGCTGACCGCGCTGCTGCACGGCCTTGGATTGCTGATGTATGTGCTGCTGTGGATTTTTGTGCCGCTACACCAGCCGGTCGTACAGGCGGTTGCGCAACCAACGGATCTGCCAAGCTAACTAACGATTGACGATCGGTGGTCGAAAAAAACGGGGTGCACATTCAAATGTGCACCCCGTTTCAACATCTCAACTCACACACTGCGACCCACTGCATCAAAGACCCTGCCGGTTTTGCCGGGCAAGGTCGACGACGCTGTGACTGCGGCGATTACGGCAGCAGAACGGTGTCAATGGCGTGAATGACGCCATTGCTTGCAGCAACGTCGGTCTTGATGACTTTGGCGTTGTTGACCATCACACCTTTGTCGGTGGTCAGTTTCAGGACCTTACCGTTGACGGTCGGGGCATCACCTGCCTTGACGTCTTTTGCCATGACTTTTGCCGGTACCACGTGGTATGTCAGCACGGCAGTCAACTTCGCTTTGTCCTTCAACAACGCATCAAGATCGGCCTTTGGAATTTTTGCAAACGCTTCGTCAGTTGGCGCAAATACCGTAAATGGACCCTTGCCTTTAAGTGTATCAACCAAGCCTGCGGCTTGAATGGCGGTCACGAGTGTTTTGAAATTGCCGGCAGATACGGCGGTATCAACAATATCTTTTGCGGCAAGTGCGACGGTGGAAGACACTGCCAGTGCTGCGCCAACAAAAATCGAGGTCAACGAACGATTCATTAAGAACTCCTGAGGTGTGGGTAAGGAAAGACAATAGAAAGTCTGTAAATTCACCAACTGACAAACCAAAATAACGTTGCGTTAGTTTGATCGGTCAGATTGTGACTTCTTAGTCACGTTATTGACTATAAAGTTCACGCCGCACCTTAAATTCACAGAAATAATATTATTTCCTTTATATTTCAAATGGTTATATGACTAATTTCATGTCGCTGGCTGACGTGTCTGTTAACGGAAGGTGAATTGGCAGGTACAGAAAACGACGCTTGCCCGCCATCAAGAGGGGCGCTGAATCAACCTGCGGAGCAGTATTTTTGGCTATCGAATCGCCATCACAAACCGGCGCAGCGCAACCCGTCAGAGCACATCACCGCGTTCGTGGGAAAATGTCTGCGCGTCCATCGATCCACCGCCGCACCTTTTTACCTATCCAGCGCCGAAACCATTGCCGTGCAGCCTTCAGAATCGAATCTTCAACATTCCGCGTTTTACAAATTTGTCCATTTGGACGATCCAGATGTAGTCGCGGCGGAACTGCGGGTACTGACGGCGGATTTACTCGGCAGCATTTTGGTCGCACACGAGGGCATCAACGGCATGCTGGCCGGAACGCTTGAACAAATTGTGGCGATCGAGGCAACACTCACCGGCGCCGAATTCGCCGGCGGGCGATTTGCCGGCATGGTGTTCAAACGCAGCCCGTGCAAAACCGTGCCGTTTCGCAAACTCAAGGTGCACGTCAAGGCTGAAATTGTGCCGCTGGGGATTGACGGGGTCGACGCAACCAAGACCGGCATCAATTTGAGTCCGGCCGAATGGCGTGAGTTGATCAGTCAGGATGATGTGGTCGTGCTGGATAACCGCAACAGTTTTGAGTTTCGCCTTGGTCGGTTCAAAAATGCGATTGACCCAAAGGTCACCAATTTCCGTGATTTCCCGAATTACGTCAAAACGCACATCGACGATTGGAAACGCGACGGCAAACGTGTGGCCATGTATTGCACCGGCGGCATTCGCTGCGAAAAAACCAGTGCCTGGATGCTTGACATGGATATTCCGGTCTATCAACTCGAGGGCGGCATTCTGAATTATTTTAAACAGATGCCCGATGCGGAACGTGACTGGGAAGGCGAGTGTTTTGTGTTTGACAACCGCATCGCGCTCGATACCAAACTCGACGAAACCGACACCACGCTCGAAGATGTTTACAACGAAGAGCCGGATGGTGAATGGCGGCTGGCACGGGCCAAACGCCTGGACGCGGCGGGATAAATTGTCTGCCGCAGCAGCCAGCGTGAAACAAACGCGTCCGACACGCGATGGCGTCGGTCCCAGTTGTGTGACCTTGCCGCCACATTCGCAAGGTCAATGGCAAAACGTGCTCGATTTTTTGGTGACGCGGTTCGCCACGCTGTCGCGTGCTGAAATTGAGTCGCGTCTGATGCGCGGTGATATCACCGATGCCGACGGGCTGCCGGTTTCGCCGACCGCGCCCTATGTCGGCAACCGCAAGTTGTTTTACTACCGCAGCATTGCCAATGAGCCGCGCATCCCGTTTGACGAAGTGATTTTGTTTGAGGATGACTTTTTGATCGCCGTGGATAAGCCACACTTTTTGCCGATGGCACCGAGCGGTCGCTTTTTGCAGGAGACGTTGTTGGTCCGTCTCAAACGCAAATTGGGTCTGGACGACATCGCGCCCATGCACCGTATTGATCGCGAAACGGCAGGTGTGGTGCTGTTCACCAAACAACCCGCCACCCGTGGCGCCTACCAAACCTTGTTTCAACATCGCCTGGTCAACAAACAATATTTGGCGATCGCCCCGTGGCGCGCTGATTTGGTTTTTCCAATGACCTGCCGCAGCCGTATTGTCGAGAGTGACCATTTCATGCGCATGTGTGAACAGCCCGGGGAGCCAAACGCGCAAACCGAAATTCAGGTCGAGACTCACAACAACCATTTTGCCCGCTATCGATTGACGCCCATCACCGGCCGAAAACATCAGTTGCGGATTCAAATGGCGTCACTCGGTCTGCCGATTGTGAACGATCAAATTTATCCGGACCACGTGATGAATGGTGATGAGGACATGAATAAGCCATTACAACTGCTCGCGCAGTCGATTGCGTTTATGGATCCGTTGACGGGTGTGCCCCGGACGTTTGTTTCGCAGCGAACCCTTGCGGCGTTGCCTGACGCGCGATCAAATTAGTCCGGGTAGAGGATTGTTGATGATGTTTTTACGTGGTGTGATGTGGTGGTTGGCGGCGGGCCTGGTGCTGCTGTCAGGTTGTGCGGTGACACCGGTCGCGCCGCTCAAGTCAACCTTGCCGCCAGTTTCGCCGCCGGCAATTGTGTCGGTTGAACAATGGGGCGGCACTCGCAGCGATCTTTCGACGGTGAAAAAACATGTGCCAACGCAAATTACGCTGCACCACGGCGGTGTGGCGTTTTTGCGCGACAAGGACCCGCAGCAATACTTGCGCAATCTGCAATCTTGGTCGCGCGGGACCAGAATGTGGCGCGATATTCCGTACCATTACCTGATCGACCTCGACGGCCGGGTGTACGAAGGGCGTGATATCAATATTGCCGGCGACACCAACACCGCCTACGATCCGACCGGGCATGCGCTGGTTGTGGTGTTGGGCAATTTTGAAGACGTCGAGCCGAACACCGCGCAGCTCGACGCCGTGGTGGCGACCATGGTCATGCTGGCCCGCCGATTTGGTATTTCGCCGGATAGGATTGTCGGACACAAAGACGTTGCCGCGGATACGGCATGCCCGGGCAAGTCACTTTACCCATTCCTGCAGAATGGCTATTTCAAACAACGTGTGAGCGCCGCGCTTGGACCAGCACGATAACAATGCCGATTGCGACACCTATAGCGCAACTCAGGTGACATAATCCGCAGGTGGTCGCAAGGTTGTCAACTTGCCCGGCACGTTCGTCCAGACTCACCGCATTCGTTATTCAATTGGAGACATCATGTCCTATTCCGAAGACCAACCACCACGCAAATCCATCATCGCCAAAATATGGGGTGCGGTCGATAGCAGCCGGCGGTTTTTGTTAAATGTCCTGTTCTTGTTGATTGTGTTGGTTGTGGTGGCCGCGATACTGGCACCAGGTAAGCCCGGCATCAAGGAAAAGACCGCGCTGGTGATGAATCTGGACGGCAAGATTGTTGAGCAATCGTCGGGCAGTCCGCGTGAAAAGCTCCTTAGCCAATTGGGCGACGGTGGCGACGGTCAAACCCAGCTGCGCGATATTCTCGCCGTGCTCGACGCCGCGGCGAAGGACACCAAGATTGACCGGGTGGTGCTGCAACTCGACGAATTCGAAGGCGCCGGTCTGGCCACGCTGCGTGAAGTTGGTGCGGCGCTCAATCGATTCAAGGCCGGCGGCAAACAGGTGGTGGCGTGGGGTGGCAATTACAGCCAGGCCGGATACTATATTGCCGCGCACGCCAACGAGGTGTATCTGCACCCGATGGGCATGGTCATGATGCAAGGCTACGGGCGTTATCGCAACTACTACAAGGCTGCGCTTGACCGGGTTGGTGTCTCGGCCAACGTGATCCGTTCCGGCAAATACAAAAACTTCGGTGAGCCCTATTTCACGACGGCGCCGTCCAAAGAAACCATGGAGTCGGACAAATATTTGTACGACGCATTATGGGCGACCTATACCACCGACGTTGAGACGGCGCGCAAATTGGAAGCCGGCACACTTAACAAGGGGATTGATGAGAGCGTGCAGCGCCTCAGGGCAACCGCCGGTGACATGGCAAAACTCGCGCTCGACGGCAAGCTGATTACCGCCATCAAAACCCGCGACGAATTTCGCGCCATCATGATTGAGCGTGGCGCCAAAGACGAAGACAAAAAAACTTTCCGGCAGGTGTCGTTCGGCAACTATCTGGCGACGGTCAAGCCGCGTTTTGGTGGTGATGCCATTGGCGTGGTGGTGGCCGAGGGCGAAATTGGTGACGGTGACGCACCGCCCGGGAAAATCGGCGGCCGCTCGACGGCAGAATTGATCCGCAAGGCGCGCGACGACGACAAGATCAAAGCCATTGTGCTCAGGGTCAATTCGCCGGGTGGCAGTGCTTATGGCTCTGAACTCATCCGCCGTGAATTGGAATTGACCCGTACCGCCGGTAAACCGGTGGTGGTGTCGATGGGCAGTGTGGCGGCTTCGGGTGGCTACTGGATTGCAATGGCGGCCGATGAAGTCATCGCCGACACCGCCACCATCACCGGCTCCATTGGTGTATTCGGCATGTTGCCGACGGGCGAAAAGGCCATGGAAAAACTATCGCTATACACCGGTGGCTATCACACCACATGGCTGGGTGACGCCATGTACGACCCGCGCCGGGCGCTTGATCCGCGCATGGCCGAGCTGGTCAAACTCGGTGTCGAACGCATTTATAGCGACTTCACCACCAAAGCCGCCGCTGCGCGCAAAACCACGCAGGCCAAGATTGACGATGTCGGGCAGGGCCGTGTCTGGACCGGCGCGCAGGCGAAGGACCGCGGGCTGGTTGATCGCACCGGCAGCTTCGGTGATGCCATCAAAGCCGCCGCGACCCGCGCCAAACTCGATGACAATGCACGAGTCTCGTACATCGAAACCGACCGCAGCAAGTTCGAGCAATTTATCGAACGATTTGCGACGCAAGCCAATGTGATGCTCACCAAACAGTTCGGCCTGAAGCTGATGTCTGGCGTGGCACCAATCGGTGTGGCGGAAGAAGCGCAGCGTGAATTGACGTGGCTGGCGGAAATGGCCGAGCGCGGCAAAACCGGCTTTCCATTTGCCGCGGTGACCCATTGCTTATGCACAGCCGAATAGCGGGTTGAAAGTGATTGGGTCAATTTTGCGTGCATGCTGTTTGCCGGCGGTGATGTTATTGTTGTCCGGCTGTGACGTCCTGACCGATGGCGCCACCCGCATCGCCTATCAAGTTGAAGCCGAGGTAGGGACGTTCAAGCGTTCGGGAAAAGACACACACACCATTGTCCATTCGCCCGAACGCAAGGGTGGCGCGTTTGGCGGCAATGGCTGCGCTGAAGCCTACACCGTCCAATTTGACAAGGTCGGGGCGATCATCATCTGGTGCAAGGACAGCAAATCCGGATTGGTTACCGGCAGCCATAGCACCAGTTATGCGTCCCGCTTCATTGACACACCGCAGACGTGGGTGATCGATAAACGTGCTGGTGAGTCGACGTATATTGAACTACGCAAAGCAGCCGACAAACCGATGGTGACGAATGTCCGTTAGCGTTGCGCCGCAAAAATGCAGCGACGGCATGATGCACGCAATACGCGCAACAACCGCCTTGTTGGTGGTGTTGCTCGCCGGCTGTGCGGTGGCACCAACCGAAAAGCGTCATTCGCCGGCCGAAATCGCGGCATACCAGCCGGCTGATTTTGTCGCGCCGATTGCCTCGACCGAAGGCGAGCGCGTCGCGCGGGAAAATGCCCTGCAAACAATTCGTGACGCCGTCGCACTGCCGGCCGGTTTTGATCCCGGCAATATTCTGCCGGGTGCATTGTGGAACATTGCTTTTCTGAACGTTGAAAAACCAGCCGGCCTGCAACTGGTGTTGGCGGCGTTGCCGACGCTGCCGGAAAAGGATGCCACGTATCAACGCGGCATATTGTCGGCGGCCTATACGCTGTACCCGACAGAAACCGCCACGCAAATGGTTTCGCTGCTGGGCCGGATTGCCACACCACGTGAATTTGCCATTGCCGCCTATGCGTTGTTAAAGGCCGATGAATCGGTCGGCCAACGCGAATTTATCCGCGCCAATATGAAAAATCGTTTTGCCGATTGGGCGATCGAGCCGCGTTTGCAACGCTTGGAGTATGTGTTGACCACCGACCTGAACGCGACCCTCCGCAACCGGCCACCGCTGATTGATTTATTGGCGCACTCTTATCGCGCTGGCAAACCGGTGGTGTTCAGCTTTCAGCGGCAGGATCGACGCCGCTTCGGGTTGGCGGTGGTGCGCGGCGCCGACGGGCGTTTTGTCCGGCAAGCCGATGGCAGCGTGTTCCATGTGGCGCATCTGGCCAATGCGATAACCAATCTGCCAGGCACCATCACCAACGGCAATACGCCGCAGGGATTGTTCACCATTACCGGTGCCGGCACGGCCACCAACAAGTGGATCGGACCGACGCCGTATTTGGAATCCAAAGTGCCGGTGGAAGCAACGCTCGCCGAGTTCGAACACGTCGATGAAAAACAGATTGCAAACACGTGGACTGATGCGGCTTACGAAGCATTTTTGCCTGAAAAGTGGCGTGGATATTCACCTTTTAAAGAAGCTTTCTTGGCTGGTATGGCCGGGCGCGACGAAATGCTGATCCACGGCACCACCATCAATTCAGACTACTACCGTGGGGCATCATATTTTCCGGGCACGCCGTCAGCGGGGTGCCTGGTCGCAATGGAAACCTGGCAACCCGCCGATGGTCGCATGCAATCGAGCGATCAACTGTCGTTGGTCAAAGCCTTTACCCGTGGTGGACTCGATCGTGGCTATCTGGTTGTGGTTGAGTTGGACGACCGGCTTGAGCCGGTGACCTTGGCCGACGTGTTATCTGATCTGCTCGCGGCCGAAAAAAAGCCGTAACCACCGGCGGGAGGGTTACGGCAAGTCCCGCTATGAGGGGTTTGTCAGATGCGTCCGTCGTAATAGCAACGCGCCGTTGAAATCTCGATGGCGATATTGATGTTGCGCCGGGTGACGACACACAATGATTCGATGGTCTGTAGCGTGGCGTTTGCCGCGAATGCTTCAACGGCGCGATCAAAGGCGTGCCTGGCCTGTCGCCATTCGGTAATGCCCATTTCGTCTTCGTCAAACTGTCTGCATGACGTTTCAAACAGTTGCTGCAAACCCTGCAATCCGTGGCGAAGTTGCTGATTGTTGTCGGCGTGTTTGCCTTTACCGCCCAGCCATCCGGCGCGGCGTCCCGACGGGTTCTGCAACAGGTGATTACCGATATTCATTGTCGTTGTCTCCGATGCACGAGTGACGGTGCATCAGCCCCTGAATAACGATCAGACCCAATGCGATAACAACAGGATGCACCGAACAATGCGCGGCTGATCGCGAAAAAAGAGGGGGTTTAGGCGACCAATTTGCTGCCGTCCGTGCCAACTGTCGTTCGGTCAATCGGCCTTGCCACCAATCAACCAACCAATCATTGCCCGTCGTCCCAGCGGGGGCTGGGAGGGACTGGCCATATCGGGCCACCCACGCCATTCAATCGTTCAACCACTTTCCGTCGTCCCAGCGACGGCTGGGAGGAGCTGGCCATATCGGGCCACCCAGTCCATTCCTTTTTTTCAGTGATGCAAGGTACTGGATTCCAGCCCCACCTTTAACCATGCTGGGGCAGGCTCTTCGCTGGAATGACGAGCTAAACGCAGGGTCACGCTAGCGCGTCGCCGTTGCCGCGCTGCTGCCCGCCGTACCTTGAGCCGGCGCAGTCGAAATCGCCCACAACATGGCAAAGGTCAGCAGGCCGTTGACAATCAGCAACTCAATACCAAGCTGAAAGCCCTGCGGATTTTTTGCCAGTGCCCACTGCAACACATAACAAATCACCGGCGCCGCCAACGCCGATACCACCAGCCCGGCACTGTTATGGATATTGCGTTTTGTCAACATGCCAAAAGCGAACAACCCCAACAACGGGCCATAGGTGTAGCCCGCCAATTTCAAAATGGTATCAATGATCGATTTATCGTCCATCCATTTAAAAATCATCACAATGGCAAAAAAGATCAGCGCAAAGGTGATGTGGGTGACGTGACGAACATGGGTGCGTTTGGCTTCCCCCGCCGCACTTTGATCCTGCTGCTTCTTGATGCCAAGGATATCAATACAAAAGCACGACGTCAGCGCCGTCAACGCACCATCTGCGCTGGGGAACAACGCCGATATCAGCGCGATGAAAAAGATAATCTGCACCCATTGCGGAAAATACGCCATCACCACGCTCGGGAATATCTGGTCACCGGTGGCGGTGATGTTGTTGGCGGCGGCAAACAAATAGAGCAGGGCACCCAGCAACAGGAACAACAGATTGACCAGCACCAGCACCACACTGAACAACACCATGTTTTTTTGTGAGTCGCGCAAGTTGGGCACGCTGATATTTTTTTGCATCATCTCCTGATCTAACCCGGTCATGGCGATGGCGATAAACGCACCACCGAGAATCTGCTTGGCCCAGAAGCCCGGCGCATTGACGTCGGTGTTCCAAATCTTGGTGTAGGCGGTATTGTCGATGGTCGCCATCAGCGCGGCGGCATCGAGCTTCAAGGCGTCCATCAGGAAAAACACACAAATCACCAGTCCACCCAACATACACGCGGTTTGCAGCGTGTCGGTAAACACGATTGTTTTAACGCCGCCCTTGTAGGTGTAGAGCCAGATCATCAACAAGATAACCGCAGTCGATACCCAGAACGGAATACCGGCCGGTGCACCCACCAGCAAATGCAATACATTGACCACCAAATACAATCTGGCGGTCGCGCCGAGTGTGCGCGACAGAATAAAAAACAACGCGCCGGTCTTATGCGCCGCAACCCCAAAACGTTGATCGAGATAGTCGTAGATCGAGGTTAGTTTCAGCCGGTAATACAGCGGCAACAACACCGCCGCAATCGTCATAAAGCCGATCCAGTTGCCGATCACCACCTGCAAATAACCAAAGCCGTTGGTGCCCACCGTTCCCGGCACGCTGATAAACGTCACACCTGAAAGTGACGTGCCCACCATACCAAAGGCGACCAACAGCCAATTGCTTTTGCGGCTGCCGATAAAAAACGCCTCGTTGTCTGCGCGCCGCCCGGTGATGTACGCCAAGCCAAGCAACAGCAAAAAATAGGCAACGATGATTGCGAGCAGGGTGAAGTGGCTATTGGAGGTCATCGGGGCATGGGAGGTATTGTTATTTTGTGGGGTTGATTCTAGCAGCGGGGTGTCAGTCAAAGACGCAAAAATTCTGTTCTGCAGTCCTCATCTCAGACGTAATTGGCAGATGTTTGTGTTCTTTTGTCTGCTGCAATCGTGTCGGTTGGCTGGATTGGTTGGCGTTGGGGCGTTCAACTTGAATCCGCCCCATCATCCCTTCGTAGAGCCTGCCCCAGCATGGTTAACGGTGGGGCGGGGATCCAGCCCCTCGTATTTGCTAGAACATGAACCGTACTGGATGGCCCGATATGGCCAGCTCCTCCCTGCCTGCGCGGGGACGACGAGCTTATTGTTGGGCGATCGCTGAATCCTACGCCGCCGCAACTTCCTGCGCAAAGCTCAACACACTGCACGCCCTCTGAATGCGCCGGCAGGCTTCTTCAAGCACATCAATCGAGGTGGCATACGACACCCGGAAATGCGGCGACAGCCCGAACGCGGCACCGTGTACCACCGCCACACCTTCGCTATCGAGCAAATAATTCACCACGTCTTCGTCATTCTTGATGACGCTGCCCGACGGTGAGGTCGCTCCAATCAAACCGGCGCAGCTCGGGTAGACATAAAACGCACCCTCTGGTGTGTGGCACTTAAGCCCTTTGGCGTCATTCAACATTTTCACCACCAGATCACGGCGCTTTTTGAATTCCGCATTGTGTGGCGCGATAAAGTCCTGCTGGCCGTTGAGGGCTTCGACTGCCGCCGCCTGGCCGATCGAGGAGGGGTTGGACGTCGATTGTGATTGCACATCACCCATCGCCTTGATGAGTTTTTCCGGACCACCCGCATAA
>JANPDI010000226.1:0-3652 GCA_031431435.1 Burkholderiales bacterium | reverse complement strand
TTCCATTTTTTTGTTGATCTCATCGAGCACGTCATTTTCCTTGCCGTCAAGGAACATGGTTGCGTTCTGAATATCGGCGGCATAGCTCGCTTCATCGATCAGGCCCACACAGGGTGCCGAGCAGCGGCCGATCTGGTGCATCAGGCACGGCCGCGAGCGGTGGGAAAAAACGGTGTCGTCACAGGTACGCAGTTTGAATACCTTTTGCAGGTGATTGATGGTGTCACGCACCGCCCACGACGACGGGAACGGACCAAAATAACGATGCGGTTTGGTGTGTGCGCCGCGATAAAAACGAATTTGCGGAAACGCCCGGCCGGTGACCATGATGTAGGGATAACTCTTGTCGTCCCGAAACAGCACGTTGTAACGCGGGCTGAGCGACTTGATAAGGTTGTTTTCCAGAATCAGCGCCTCAGATTCGCTGGCGGTGATGGTGGTATCGATGCCGGCGATCTGCGCAACCATCATGGTGGTGCGCGGGCTGACGTGATCCTTCACAAAATACGATGACACACGTTTCTTGAGGTCGCGCGCCTTGCCGACATAAATGACATCCCCCGCCGCATTTTTCATGCGATACACACCCGGCAAATTGGGCAGCTCGGTCAGGATCGGCTTGGGGTCAAACGCGGCAGTCATCAGTCGATATGATTTTTGATGAGCGTAAAAACATCGTGAAAGGTTTGCTCGGTAAGGCGGCGGGTATTGGTATTGTAACGAGAGCAGTGATAGCTGTTGAACAACGTCTGCCCACCCGGCAATTGGTGTACCGCCGCATGGCCGAATTTCGCCTGCGATTTTTTCATGCCGACACTCATCAACACGGCGTCGTGGGCGATGCCACCGAGCGTCAGAATGGCCGTTGATGCCGGCAATGCTGCGAGCTCGGCAGCCAGATACTGGTTGCAGGTGCGAATCTCGTCAGGTGTCGGTTTATTTTGCGGTGGCAGACACTTGACCGCATTCGAAATCCGGCAATTGACCAGCTTCAACCGGGTGTCGAGGGCACCATCCGCCTTGACCGTGGTGGGCTGGGTGGCAAAACCAAATTTGTGCAATGTGCTGTAGAGCAGTTCGCCGGCGTAATCTCCGGTAAACGGACGACCGGTTCGGTTGGCGCCGTGCATGCCGGGTGCCAGCCCCACGACAAACAGTGTTGGCCGTTCGGTGCCAAAGGCCGGCACCGGTTTGCAAAAATAAGTCGGATACGTCAGACGCGTTTCATCAAGAAACGTGGCGAGACGTTTGCAGTCGCGACAATCGGTGGTGAATGATTTGGACGGTTTCATTTGGTTTGGTAGCGCAGCGCAAGCATCAATTTTTCGGCCAACAACCAACAAAAAAGGCACGGAATCCCGTGCCCTGATTTGCCCCAACAACCTAACGCGGGAAATTAAACGCGACGGCGGTATTCGTTGGTGCGGGTGTCAATTTCAATCTTGTCACCGGATTCACAAAACAGCGGCACCAGAATTTCGTGATTGGTCGGCAGGATGCGCGCAGGCTTCATCACCTTGCCCGATGTATCACCACGCACGGCGGGATCGGTTTCAATGGCACGCACCACGGCGGTTGGCAGTTCTAGCGAAATCGCGCGGCCCTCATAAAACACCACTTCGGCCACCAGACCGTCGTCCAGATAGTTCAACGCATCGCCCATGTTCTCGGATTCAACTTCAAACTGGTTGTATTCGCTGTCCATGAACACGTACATCGGATCGGAAAAATACGAATAGGTGCATTCCTTTTTTTCGAGCTGAACAACTTCGAATTTGTCGTCAGCTTTGTAAACAGATTCGGTGCCCGAATTGGACAGCAGGTTCTTCAATTTCATTTTGACAACGGCAGAGCTGCGGCCCGATTTATTGTATTCGGCCTTCAACACGACCATTGGATCTTTACCGATCATCACGACGTTGCCGGCGCGGAGTTCTTGTGCGATTTTCATTTGGATTACCTTGAGACTTATTTGATAAGGACGGCGGGAGGACTGCAGGCGGGCGTCAACTACGCGCTAAATTCAGTCGCACGCTGCAAAGCCTTAAATTTTAAGGAATTTTTGGCAAAAAGTCATCATGTTCGTGGCCAAATCGGGCTGGGAAACGAGTTGTTTTTGCCGTTTTATGGCGTGGCGCTGCCATTCGGGCAGGTGTTTGAGCATTTCCTGCCATGCGACCACAATGCCCTCCCCGGTTCCGTCATTGATCGCCAGCGACATTGCCCGTAACGCGCGTTGACAAGCAACCGATAGTCCGCGGCCATAAAACGTCAAAAACGCCTCCAGTTTGATCAGATGCGCGCCGTCGCTCTGTGGGTAAATCTGCCAAACAAACGGCTTCGCCGCGTACAACGCACGCACCAACGAATCCTCTCCGCGCACAAACAGGATGTCGTGGGCGGCCAGCAATCCATCAAACGCCGTTTGTGGCACAAACGGCACGATTGTGAACTTGGACGACGATAGGTGCGAGTCTTTGGCAACGTGTTCGGCAATATCTGCCAGCACGCCCTCGGCAATCGTAATGCCACTGACTGACGCCGTGACGGCAAGCGTTTCCAGCAACGCCACCGCGCGCGGCGAATCGTAGCCAAATACAAACACCCTCAGCGCCGTGGGCTGGGCCGATGGCACCGGCTCGCTGGTGGCCTCAATGACGGCCTCAAAAACGGGCTCAACGGCGGGCTCAACGGCGGGTTGCACACCCGATTCGCGAATCAAGCCACCGGTATTGGCCTCGAAGCCGGGGAAGAAAAAATATTTGGTCAGCGGGAATTTCGGGTGTGGTGACGGCAACAAATGATGTGCCGACACCCAGGTCTCGGCGCTCAGGTATTCAAGATTCAGCCAAACCAGCACTTGTGGGCGTTGCGCCATGCGTTCGACATAGCCGGCTGGCAACTCACACTGGAACGCCTCGATGACAATATCGGCGGGCGACAGATTTTGTGCAAATGGCCAATGTACGATGCCGATGTTGCCGAGCCGTTGCAGCGATGCGCCCGGCGACGTGTCGGGCAGGCCAGGCGCGATTTTTTTCAGGCTGACCAGATCATCAACAATCAACCGCACACTGACGAGGTGTTCGTCGGCAAGCTGTCGCGCCAGCCGCAGCGTGACCCCGATGTCACCAAAGTTGTCGACAACCCGGCAAAAAATGTCACACGACAGAGGTGGACGGGCAGCCAATGGTCAATGATTATGGCTGGCTGACGCAGACAACACCGAGGCTTGAATCACCACTTTTGCCTTGAGATAACCAGCATCAGTCAATGTCACGGCTTGTTTGGCATGCATCCGCGTCAAATGGTTTGAGCGTGTTTCGTCGGGCGTAATTCCCTGTGCCGTCAGGCCCGCCAACAACGCATCACAACGCACCTGGTCGTTGCACAGGACCACCATGTCACAACCGGCGGTCAACGCAGCCATGCCACGCGCCGTGTCGTCACCAACCACCGATGCGCCTTCCATGGTCAGGTCGTCGGAAAATATCACGCCCTGAAAGCCCAGCGATTTGCGTAACACCTGTTGCAGCCAATGCGCCGAGAATCCGGCCGGTGACGCATCAACCTTCTCAAAAATAATGTGGGCGGGCATCACCGAGTCGTATTGACTGGCGAGCAATTGAAACGGCAGCATGTCATCGGCGGC
>JANPDI010000225.1:0-6724 GCA_031431435.1 Burkholderiales bacterium | reverse complement strand
ATAACGCACGTCGAATTTCATACGCGCATCTTCGAAGGCCTCGAAGCCGCATTCGTATGGGGAGAGTTTTTCGCTGTCGGGGTTGTCGTGCCCGAGCAATTTGGTCAGCACCTTGGTGCCGATGACCGGCATCACGCCGACACTTATGCCGATGACAAGAAACAGCAGGATGGGGAAGTAATTTTCAAGCATTCGAGTGGTGTGACATTTTTATGCTGACGATGAATACCATCAATTTATCGAACCCTGCGCTTTGTTCCACCCGGCCTATCGGCGCGTCAATCGCGCAAAAAGCCGCATTCTTTGGTGCCGTCGGCGAGACTCGAACTCGCACAGCTTTCGCCACTACCCCCTCAAGATAGCGTGTCTACCAATTTCACCACGACGGCATATCCAACAACTGCTTGAATTTTACTGCTATTTGATGCGACTGCGGCAGTGCAACAATTGATTACTTTGGAATCTGCTGTGGCGCCGGAGGCGGTGCAACCGGCGTCGCCGGCAAAGAAGTTGGTGCAGCTGGCGCGGGAATGGCGTCTGCAGCGTCCTTCTTGGCATCGGACTGGGTTGTGACACTTTTTCCGATACCCGCCGCGGTGCTTTGCCCGCCCGCCGAATGGAGGTAAGTCAGACCCAGACTGGTGACAAAAAAGAGTGTGGCGCACACCGCTGTTGAGCGCGACAGGAAATTGGCGGCGCCGGACGAACCAAACAGGCTGCCTGCGGAGCCGGTGCCAAACGCGGCGCCCATATCGGCACCCTTACCGTGTTGAATCAACACCAAAATCACCAGGGCGAGTGCCAACAACACGTGAAACGTCAAAATAATAGAAGACAACATTGCTTTTTCCGATCCTTAATCTTGAAACCTGCGCTTTAAAACCAGGCAAACGCTAAAGCGCCTGCCAAATTCCCAAAAATTCATCTGCAATCAACGATGCGCCGCCAATCAGACCGCCATCAATATCCGGCTTCGCAAACAGCTCGGCTGCATTGCTCTTTTTCACACTTCCCCCATACAAGATGGGCAACGTTGCGGCGATTTCAACATCGTATTTCGCTACAAAGTCACGCAAAAACGCGTGGATGTCCTGCGCCTGCTCTGGTGAAGCCGTTTTCCCAGTGCCAATCGCCCACACCGGCTCGTAAGCCAGCACCGCATCCTTCAACGCCGCCACGCCGTGGGCCGCAATAACCGCCGCAACCTGCCGCGCCACCACAATTTCTGTCGTGCCTGCTTCGCGCTCTACCAACGACTCACCGACACACAATATCGGCGTCAATCCCGCCGCCTTTGCACGCCCGAACTTCTCTGCAACCACGGCATCCGAATCGCCAAACACCGCACGGCGCTCTGAATGCCCGACAATGGCCAACGAACTACCAAATTCCTTGACCATTTCTGCCGATACTTCGCCCGTGTAGGCACCTTTTTCGTACCGGCTGACATCCTGCGAACCAAAACTCAAGGCTGGGCGGCTCTTTTCAGCCAAAAGTTGCTGAAGCTGCCCTAAATACGGGTAGGGAACACAAACGCCAAGCGCTTTGCCAGCTACGGTGGCCACGCTACCCAACGCCCTGATCAAGGCAGCATTGGTCGCCAAACCACCATTCAATTTCCAGTTTCCGATCACAAAACGACTACGCATTGACGGTTTTCCAGAAAATTACAGGCGGCTGGCAAAGAGCGAAATTATAGCGGGAAAAGGCACCTCGCCGCAATGGCAGATGCCGGTTCAACAGGGTTGTGGCGGAGGGATTTGATGCGAAGGGATGGTTAGCGTTGCAATTCGATCATGCGCGACATATTGGCCTGATATTCGTCCTTGGCCATTTTCAAATTGTCCCAAATCTTGCCCTTGGCGAGGTTAAAGCTGGCTTTTCTGGCCGCCTCACCGAGCAATTCGTCGAGATTGTGACCCTCACGGATCAGGCGCGAGACCAACCCGAGGAATAGATCGGTTAATTTGGGGTCAAAGTTCTTGCCCCGCAGCGCCAAAATCTCGGTCAATGCGGACTCATTCGACCAAGCGTGTTTGTATGGCCGCGCGTGTGTCAAAGCATCAAATACGTCTGCCAACGCGGCAATCCTGGCCGCCAACGGAATCGCCTCGCCCGCCAGCCCTTTGGGGTACCCCTCACCATCCCACCGTTCGTGGTGAAACCGGGCAATCTCTTCGGCCATCTGAATTTGCGGAATATTGCTTTTTGCCAGCACATCGGCACCTGCTTCGGCGTGCATTTCCATGATTTCCCGCTCTGACGCATTCAGGCTGCCCGGTTTGAGCAAAATCCCATCAGGAATCGCAATCTTGCCGATATCGTGTAACCGTGCGGCAATATCGATCATAAACACCATTTCGTCGTCGCACCCGGCCTCTTTGGCCAGCAACGCCGACATACGCCCGACGCGGTAAGAATGCTCACCCGTCGAGTCGTCACGCAACTCGGTCGCCACCGCCAACCGCTCGAGACTCTCGACGCTTTGCCTGAATAATTCGCGCTTGGCGATGCGGCCTTCCAGCACTTCCTTGCGCGTTTCCAAGCGCTTGATGACCTGTTTGGAATCCTCAATCGGCGCATTTCCCTCCTTGAGGTGTAACTGTTGAAGATGGCGCTCAACGTGACGCAGCACATTCGCTTCCTGAGTCTGCCGTTGGGATGCGAGCATCTCTTTCAAATAAGCAAGCGCTTTATCGTGCTGGCCGATGTGTTCATGCGCCTTAACGATTGCGACCAACACTTCGCGGGTTGCAACGTTGAGCGTTTTTGCGCGATCAAGCGTTCGCGTGAGCCTGGATAACCCGATGTCGGCTTGTCCGGAAAAAACCTCCGCCAAACCTTCTGCGACCGATGCCGTCACGTCCGACCTAGGTGATTTCGACATCGTGGCATATTTGCGTGCAATCGCGGCGTGTTCCATGGCCCCGGCAAAATCATCAATTTCAATTAGCAGGCGGGTATAGGTATTTTCAACTATGACGCGATTTAGAATTGCGTTTGCGTCAGCAGGTTCAGCTGATACATCAATAGATTTTCTAATGGCCGCGATGCCACGCGATATTTCGTCGAGATTGAGACAACACAACGCAATGTTGAGGTGTATTAGGGCGGCCAATTCCGGTTTATCGCCAGAGATTTCAAGTGCCCGAGAAAAACAACCGATTGCCTCATTAAATAGACCGCTGTAGATCAACGCGGCACCTAGATTGATCCAAATCTTGGTTTCCTGGACCTTATCGCCATTTTTTTGCGCTAGTGAAAGCCCATCTGCATACGCTTCCATTGCCTTTGGCAGGTTCCCAGTGTCGGCAGCACATACGCCGATCAGCGTCAAAGCAACCGCTGCGGACAAACCGTCCGCAATTGCCAACGATAGATTTCGCGCCTTTTCGGCCACATTTAACCCGCGTTCGGACTGGCCGTTGATGTAGAAAAACCGCACGGCATCCAGCATGAGTTTCAATTGCCGCGCTTTATCGACCGAGAGGCTATCTAGGCGAATAACCGTTGCTTCTAGCAGACGCGGATCTGCGCAAGAACCGGACTTGAGTGCCTCAAGAATTAGCTCCTCGGCCTTGAGCAGCTCGCCAGCCCTCGATTCATCAAAGTCTTTAATGGACACAAAATTCCCCTTGCAAAACAACCGCATACCACAGTAATCTCACACACGCTGTGAATTAAATCACATTAGTAAGTTTAACCCCACTGGAGCCTCAGATGAGCAAAGACCTAGAAAACTCAGAATTGACCAACAGCATCGTTGAAATTGCAGCCGAAGAAATCACCAAACTCGACGACATCTCCCTGGCCCTCATCGGCGGCGGACAAGCAGGCGTCGCGCTTTAACCCAGCATCCCTTCTTGACCTAAATAGGATTCCATCATGAGCAAAGAACTCGACACCCTTGAATTGACCAACAGCATCGTTGAAATTGCAGCCGAAGATGTCACCAAACTCGACGACATCTCCCTGGCCCTCATCGGCGGCGGACAAGCAGGAATCGCGCTTTAAGTCGCCCCAATTTCGATCACGGAGACTGGGCGGGAAAATGCGCCAACACGATGACTCACCATCACCAAAGTCGAAACCCTAGCAGAGACCGAATCACGAATCAGCCCTTCCTGCTCAATATCGACCTGATCCAGAGTCTCGTCAAGAATCAACAACCTGGGTTGGCGGTACAAGGCACGCGCGAGCAACACGCGCTGTTTCTGGCCGCCCGATAACGATGAACCGAGTGCACCGACAAAGGTCGAGTAGCCCATGGGCATCTTCTCAATATCCGCATGGATTTGTGCGGCTTCCGCACACGCCTTGATCTGTTCCATATCGAAGTGGTCGCCGAACGCGATGGCATCGGCAATTGAGCCGACAAACAACTGATCATCTTGCATCACCGCCGCCACCAGCCCGCGGTAGTGCGCCATATCCCAATCCTTAAGGTCGCGCCCGTTGACGATGATCTGTCCTTCGGTTGGCGTCAGCAAACCGAGCAAAACCTTCAATAGTGTTGTTTTCCCGCAACCGGATGGGCCGATAAGGCAAATATTTTCACCCGGTTTGATTTCCAGCGAAACGTGTCGGAACGCAAACCCTTCCGGACCATAGGCGTAGCCCAGGTTAATTGCCTGAATATGCACCGTCGCATCCGTCGCGGGCGCAACCGAGCCGATATTCGCCAGCCCGGCCTCGGGTTCGGCTAACGCGATATCCGCGATGCGTTCGGCATGCAGATCGAGCATGCGGAATTCATTCCATTTTTCGATCAGGTTGTTCACCCGGGTCAGAAACACCAGCTTGAAGCCGATAAAGGCATACAACATGCCGACGGAAAACTGTCCTTCCATTACCAGGATCGCCGCCATCCACACCACAATCACGCTCTCAACGCCGAAGATCAGCCCCTGTGCACCGCGCTGGAAAATGCCGACACTTTGTACTTTCACATTGGCGTTGATATGTTCGACAACCAGGTTTTGGTAGGCAACGCGGCGTTCGTTTTCACGCATATTCAGCTTGATCGCCATCATGCCGCGCAACGTTTCGATGAAATGGGTGGACGCTTTTGCCTCGTGGGCGAGTTGTTCGTCGGTGGCATAGCGCTGCGGGTAATAAAAACCCCACCGCAGCAGCGCGTACAACGCCGCCGCGCCTAGTACAACCAGGGTAAGTTTCAGACTGTAGTAGGTCATCACGCCGAGCGTGATCAATACCATCACGCCGTCAATAAAGGTCTCGACAAAGGTGGTCGACAGCGTTTTTTGGATGGCGTCGACGCTGCGAAATTTGCCGACGATATCGCCGATATTGCGTTTCTCGAACCAGCCCAGCGGCAGGCGCAGCAGATGGTTGAACAATACCGTCAACAAACGCAGATTAAAACGGGTCGAGACAAACACACCAACCCAGGCACGAATGGCGGTGACAATCACTTGAATCACGATCAGTGCGATAAACGCCACGCCCAACACGGTCAAAAAGTCACGATCCCGACCGACCAGCACCCGGTCAACGGTTAATTGCAGGAAAAACGGCATGGCAATCGCAAACACCTCAATGGCAAACGACAACAAGATCAATTGGGCGATAGAACTTCTCAGGCCGGAACCCACTGATAACAACTGGAATGCGCCAATCTTGTTGCGCTCATCCTGCTTTTTGAAGCTCGGTGTCGGTGTGAATTCCATCGCCACGCCGGTGTAGTGTTTGCCGGCTTCGGCAATGGTCAGTTTACGGATGCCGCGCGCCGGGTCGTGCACCGTGATGTGCTTGGTGGTGACGTCGGTAAGAACCACAAAGTGATTCATATCCCAATGCAACACGGCGGGCATTTGCAGTTTGCCCAGCGCCGCCATCTCGGCCTTTACCCCGCGAGACGCCAGCCCCATGGTTTCGGCAACCTGACTGACCTGTTTGAGCGTGATGCCCTTGAGAGAAGGCGACAAGCGCGTGCGCATTGCGATCAAATCGGTTTCATGACCGTGGTGACTCGCCACCATCGCCACACAGGCGATGCCACATTCCGGTGCCTCCGATTGCAGGATCATCGGCACGTGTTTTTTGAACGCGGAGAAAAGTCCGGCAAACATCAGAATCGCCCTCGTAATTGCATGACCGGCTCAAACAACCACTCCAGCAGGGTGCGTCTTTCAAGGAGTATGTCAGCGTTTACTAACATCCCCGACTTGAGCACAAGCTCTTGGCCAGTAACATTGACCGTTTGTTTGTCCAGCGTGACCGTTACCCGGTAAACCGGCTCACGAATGGTCAGGGGGCCGATTTTTTCGCCGGTCGACCACACCGCCTGACTCACATCAGCAACCACACCACGGTACTGGCCAAAGCGTTCAAACGGAAACGCTTCATACCGCAACACCACTTCACGCCCTTTTGCGATAAAACCAATCGCCCGGGTGGGGACCAACAATTCCGCACGCAACATGCTGCCTTTGGGCAATACCGTCGCAAAACTCGTGTCTGCCGCGACCGATTGGCCAACACTGACGGCAATGTTGGTGACAATGCCGTCGATCGGCGCCTGAATGACTGATTCGCGTTTGGCATCCTCCTGCACCAGCGATTGCTGCACTTCGGAAATCTTTTGCGAGAGCTGGTCAGCCTGGGTGCGTGCACGCAGTTCCGCCGCGGGCTCATCTAATTTTGCCGCCGACAAATCACGCTCAAGTGTGGCGCGACTACGTTTTAGCGTCTGCAACTTGAG
>JANPDI010000224.1:0-14865 GCA_031431435.1 Burkholderiales bacterium | reverse complement strand
CCCAAGCCGAATTCGGCCATGAAGAACGGGAACAGCGGTGGCAGCATCAGATGAAAAAAATGCGAGGTGCCGTGGGCAACGCCGACCAATGAAATGATGGTCGCATCAGCTCGGAAATCGTTTGTCAGGACGGGGGCGGTGGCGGACATGGCAACATTTTACGCCTGCCACCCGGCCGCCCGTCATGCGCGGCAATTGTCCGAGGTCAAGACTTTTCGAAGTTGAAGGCTCCGTTGGTGACGTTAACCGTGATGGTATCTTTGGCCGCAAATTTGCCTTCCAGAATTGCCTTGGCAAGCGGATTCTCGATTTGCTGCTGGATGGCGCGTTTTAACGGCCGTGCACCATATACCGGGTCGAATCCCGCCTTGGCGATTTCAGTCAACGCCGCGTCGGTGACATCGAGCGTCATTTCCATTTTGGCCACGCGCGCAATCAGGCTCTTCAACTGGATCTTGGCAATGGACGCGATGTTGGCTTCATCCAGCGCATGAAACACCACCACTTCGTCGATGCGATTGACGAACTCGGGGCGGAAATAGTTTTTGACTTCCGCCATGACCGCGAGTTTGATCACGCCATAGTCAGAGCCCGCCATGGCTTGAATTTGTTGTGAACCCAGATTGGATGTCATGACAATCACGGTGTTTTTGAAGTCCACCGTGCGTCCCTGACCATCGGTCATGCGGCCGTCGTCAAGCACCTGCAACAACACGTTGAAGACATCGGGGTGCGCTTTTTCAACCTCGTCGAGCAGGATCACCGAATACGGTTTGCGCCGCACGGCTTCGGTGAGCTGGCCGCCTTCGTCATAACCAACATAACCCGGTGGCGCACCAATCAGGCGCGACACCGAATGTTTTTCCATGAATTCACTCATGTCGATGCGGATCAAATGTTCGTCCGAATCAAACAGGAATGACGCCAGCGTTTTGCACAGCTCGGTCTTGCCGACACCGGTCGGCCCCAGAAACAGGAACGAACCATACGGCTTGCCCTCGTCAGACAAACCGGCCCGCGAGCGGCGTATTGCATCCGATACCAATCGTACGGCTTCATCCTGCCCGACCACCCGCTCGTGCAGCTTGGCCTCCATTTGCACCAGCTTGTCGCGCTCGCCCTGCATCATCTTTGAAACAGGGATGCCGGTGGCTCGCGACACCACCTCGGCAATTTCTTCGGCACCGACCTGGGTGCGCAGCAGTTTGGCCTTGACGTTTTTGGATTCGCCCTTCTCCGCCTGCTTCATTTGTTTTTCAAGCGCGGGCAATTTGCCGTACTGCAACTCGGCCAATTTGTCGAACTGCCCTTTGCGCTGCAGATCGCCAATTTGTGCGCGAAGCTTTTCGATTTCTTCCTTGATATGCGCGGTGCCCTGCACCTGCGCCTTTTCGGCCTTCCAGACTTCCTCGAGGTCCGAATATTCCTTGTCGAGCCGGCGGATTTCGTCCTCAATCAGCGACATGCGCTTTTTCGACGCCTCGTCCTTTTCCTTGCGCACCGCTTCGCGTTCGATCTTCAACTGAATCAACCGACGATCGAGCTTGTCCATCACCTCGGGCTTGGAATCAATTTCCATCTTGACGCGTGATGCCGCTTCGTCGATCAGGTCGATTGCCTTGTCAGGCAGGAACCGGTCGGTGATGTAACGGTGTGACAGTTCGGCCGCGGCCACAATGGCCGGATCGGTGATCTCGATGCCATGATGCACTTCGTACTTTTCTTTGAGTCCGCGCAGGATGGCGATGGTTGATTCCACACTAGGCTCATCGACCAGCACTTTTTGGAAACGCCGCTCAAGAGCCGCGTCTTTCTCAACGTATTTGCGATATTCATCCAGCGTGGTCGCGCCGATGCAATGCAGCTCCCCGCGTGCCAAGGCGGGCTTGAGCATATTGCCGGCGTCCATCGCACCTTCGGCCTTACCAGCGCCGACCATTGTGTGCAACTCATCGATAAAGACAATGGTCATGCCCTCGTCGAGCGACAATTCTTTTAATACCGCCTTTAGCCGTTCTTCAAACTCACCGCGGTACTTTGCGCCGGCCAACAGGCTCGCCATATCCAGCGACAACACGCGTTTGCCTTTGAGGCTGTCCGGCACTTCACCGTTGACGATGCGCTGGGCGAGACCCTCGACGATGGCGGTTTTGCCGACGCCAGGTTCGCCAATGAGCACCGGATTGTTTTTGGTCCGGCGTTGCAATACCTGAATCGCGCGGCGGATTTCGTCGTCGCGACCGATCACCGGATCCAGCTTGCCCATGCGGGCGCGCTCGGTCAGATCGATGGTGTATTTTTTGAGGGTTTCACGCTGGCCTTCAGATTCTTGTGAATCGACGCTCTCGGTCCCTCGCACGGCCATGATGGCCGATTCAAGCGACTTGACGTTGGCACCGTTTTCACGAAACAGGCGCCCGGTCTCACCTTTGTCATTCACCAGCGCCAGCAAGAACCACTCAGAGGCGATAAATTGGTCGCCCCGCTTGCTTGCCTCTTTGTCGGTCAGGTTGAGCAAATTGCCCAATTCGCGTGAAACCGATACCTCACCGCCGGTACCCTCGACTTTGGGCAGATTTTTGACCGCCAGTTCGAGCGCCGACTTCAGTTTTGGCACGGCCACACCCGCACGCGACAGCAGCGACGCGGTGCCGCTGTCGGGCTGGTCGATTAATGCCTGCAATAAATGCGGCGGCTCGATAAAATTGTTATCGTTGGCCAGGGCAAGTGACTGCGCGTCGGCCAATGCTTCCTGAAACTTGGTGGTGAGTTTGTCAGCACGCATGACGTGATATCCTGTTTTTGATCGATGGTTAATGCATACATGATGATTAACCGTAATTTTTCAAGGGACTATTGTGTCGGATTTATTGCATGACCTGGAAGCCACCATCACCCAAGATGTCACGTCGGCGTTGGCTGAGGACGTTGGCAGCGGCGACTTGACCGCCGGACTGATTGCGGCAAGTGCCGCTGGCAAGGCCAGTGTCATGACCCGCGTGGATGGCATTTTGGCCGGTCAGGAGTGGTTTACCCGCACCTTTACCGAGCTGGACCCGGATTGCGAGGTTTTTTGGCATGTAGAAGACGGCAAACGCGTCGTCGCCGGCCAACCGATATGCGAAATCGCCGGCAATGCCCGCGCAATGTTGACCGCCGAACGCTCGGCGTTGAATTTTTTGCAGACACTGTCAGCCGTGGCAACCAAAACCCGCCAATACGTCGATCTGGTTGCCGGTACCAAGGCAAAAATTCTTGATACACGTAAAACCCTGCCCGGCCTGCGCCGGGCATTAAAATACGCGGTGCAGGCCGGCGGCGGACACAATCACCGTATCGGCCTGTTTGACGGCATATTGATCAAGGAAAACCACATCATCGCGGCTGGTGGGATCAAACCGGCGCTCGATAAGGCGTTTGAGCTGGTCAAACATCAGGTGGCGGCGAATACCATGATTCAAATCGAGGTTGAATCAAAGGCACAATTGAGCGACGCGATTGAATGTGGCGCCAAACTCATCCTGCTGGATAACTTTGGCCTCGAGGATATGCGCGACGCCGTTAAATTTACCGCCGGACGGGCGGAACTGGAAGCCTCCGGCGGGGTCAATCTCGGCAGCGTTCGCGCCATCGCTGAAACCGGTGTGGATCGCATTTCGATCGGCACATTGACCAAAGACATTCATGCGTTGGATTTATCCATGCGCTTCAAACTTCATTAACCCAATGACAAACATGTTTAAAAACCTAATCGTTTTAATTTTAATCACCCTGTTGGTTGGCTGCGCCACAACCAATGCCCCGCCAGCCGACCCGTTTGAAGGACTGAACCGCGCGACGTTCCAATTTAATGACGCGGTTGACAAGGCTGTGCTTGAACCTGTTGCCAGGGGTTATGTCGCGGTGACGCCGCATTTTGTCCGCTCAGGTATTTCCAACGCGTTTGGCAATGTGGCGGATGTCTCAACCGGCCTGAACAATCTGTTGCAAGGCAAACCGGGCAACGCGGCGTCGGATATTGGTCGGGTCATTGTCAATTCAACACTTGGGATACTCGGTTTGTTTGATGTCGCCACACCGATGGGATTGACCAAAAATAACGAGGATTTTGGTCAGACACTCGGCAAATGGGGTGTGGGTAGCGGGCCGTATCTTGTGTTGCCATTGATGGGTCCATCGACCGTGCGCGATACCGGGGGACGTTTTGTTGACAGCGAGGTCTCGTTCAGCAAGCTGATCGACCATGTGCCAACCCGCAATCAAACACTGGGCCTGAATATCATCCACATCCGCGCCGAGTTGCTGAAGGCCGGCAAGACGCTCGAGGAAGCGTCACTCGACAAATATCAATTCCTTCGCGATGCATTTTTGCAGCGCCGCCTGAGTCAGGTAAAAGACGGTGGTGTGACCCAGGCAGAGCGCGACAAACTCGAAGAGAGTTTGGAAACCCTTGCGCCGGCCGTCACCCCGGCGACCAAAAAATAGGCCATGCTCGCGCTGAGCCTGTCTGTTGTGTTTCTGGCGTTTTGCCTCATCATGGGCGGCGTGCTGATGTTTTGCATTCGCGAACGGCGGTTGGTTGACGGCCTTGATCACCCGCCTGAAATGAGCGCCGAAATGATGGAGGCCGAAGACAGCCGCATCGTCAAAGTATTGTTCGGCGCCATTATTGCCGGCGCCGCGCTGGCGTTGATCACCGGCTACTTGGTGTTCTTTCGGACCTGGGCGTAATACAAGCGTTTTCTGGAAAATCGCGTGGCATGCGGAAATCCGAATTCCGCTGAAACGCTGTTTTTATCGTTGGTTCTTGCCAAATTTAGTCATGGGAATGACTGCTTTCCGGCAGGGCGAATCTTCACAATTGACCCATTGCTGTCGTCGAAATTTCCATACAAGCGGTCGTTTGTGTTGGCGTGATTTTGTAGGGTGGGCAAAGCAACGCGTGCCCACAAACGACGATAACGTGGGCAGATGACCCCTGCCCACCCTACGCTTGCTTTTGGCCACGGAATTTATGCGCAAGCCGATCCACGGTGTCGCAGAATTCATCGATATCTGATGCCTTAAAAATCAGTTCGACCACACCTGCTTCGGCCGCGACGCGCTGCAATGCTTCATCGACGAAGCCCGAGGCCATCGCCACCGGTAAATCCGCGCGGATGGCAAGTGCGGCCCGCGTGACTTCAAGGCCTGACGGCCCCGGCATGTTGTAGTCGGTCAGGAACAGATCGAAGGCGAAGGGATTAGCCTGTAGCGCTGCCAGTGCGTCGGCCTGATTCGTAAAGGTGGTGACACGATGACCTCTTCGCTCAAACAAGCGCGCACACAGAAACACCATCGCCTCGTCGTCATCAAGGTAAAGAATATGGCGTCTGCCCTCGAATGTAGGAAGAGGTTGTGTCGTCGTAGGTGTTGCGTCAGGGGTTGCATCAGGCGCGGTGTTATCGGCGGCCGCAGGCAACAGTAGGGTAAAGATCGTGCCGACGCCCAACCCGCTTTCCAGAAAAATTACGCCGCCGTGTTTTTGCGCAATGCGCGTGTACCACTGAAAGCCCAAGCCCTGTGCCCTCGCCAACGGGCTTGGTCGTAAAAAAGGGCTCAAACACGCGTGCGCGTGTTGCCGCGTCCATGCCGGGGCCGTTGTCGCGTACCGCAAGCCGCACCGCGAGCCCGGGCCTCACCGCGAGCATCGCTTGCGCCTGTGGGTGGGCAGCAGCATAGGCTTGGTCGAGCAGTACCGTATCGAGGAGAATGTCGATGCGTCCCGTACCGTCATGCATTGCGTGCATCGCGTTCGTGCACAGATTGAGCAGCACTTGTTCGATCTGCGTGGCATCGGCCACCACATTGGGCAGCTGGGCCGCCAACTCCATTCGCAATGCCAAACGTGCAGGCAGTGTCGATCGCAACAGTCGTGCAGACTCTTCGACGACCGGAAGCAATGAGATGGTCGCCAGCGTGGTTGGTTGGCGACGACTAAACGAGAGGATCTGTTGCACCAAATCGCGCGCGCGCGTCGTGGCTTTTTGGATTTCTGCAAGGCTCTCAATTACACGGGGGTTGCTGGCCGAGTCCTCCAACGCCAATGCCGTATTGCCCTGAATGGCCGCCAGAATATTGTTGAAGTCATGGGCGATACCGCCCGCGAGGGTGCCAATGGCTTGCATTTTTTGTGACTCGCGCAGTTGTTCCTCAAGCGCTTCGTGTTCCACCCGCGCGCGCCGGCGCTCGGTGATGTCACGCGTGATGCCGACATAGTGGACAACGATGCCTGCCGCGTCACGTACCGGCGAAATTGTCATCGCATTCAAAAACGTCGTACCGTCTTTACGGTAATTGAGAATTTCGCCGTCGAACTCGTGTTCGGCATGAAGTGTTCGGCTAATTGTCGCCACCGTTTCAGCGTCAGTAAGAGGCCCCTGCAGAAATTTGCAATCGCGTCCGAGTATGTCGTGTTCGTCGTACCCGGTAATATTGGTGAAAGCGACATTTGCCGAAATTATTCGTCGGTTCGCATCGGTAATCAGAACACCTTGCGAGATGCTCTTCAGCGCCAGCGCACTGACGCGCAGGGCCGCCTCAGCTTGATGGCGTGCAGTGATTTCCTGTACCGTGCCGATCAATTTGACAACCTTGCCGCGATCACCGCGAACCGCCTCTCCACGCGCCTCTAACCAGCCTTCGACACCGTCCGCACGCACGTACTGAAGATCCAGCTGATACGGTTTACCCTCGTGTAGGCAACGCGTCACTGCTTCCTGTAAACGCAGCCAACTGGCTGGCGCATATATCTTTTTTTGGTCTGCATATTGGGGTGGCGGTAAAGAAGAATCAAAGCCCATGATTTCGTAGAGCTGTGCAGACCATCTCGTGATATCCGCTCCAACCTCCCACTCCCAGCCACCAATTCCGCCTAAATGCTGCGCTTGGCGCAGGGCGGCGTCTGATGCTTTTCGCTCGGAAATACTGCGTATGTTGCATTGGATGACCTTGACACCCTCGCAGTCGTAGGAATTACTGACGAATTCAACAGCGACGGGAGAACCGCCTTTGGTCTTGAGCGGCAGGTCGTCGTAGCGGACATATCCCGTGTCCTGCAATATGGCGAACATCTCCTTGCTCTGTGCGCAATCCGCGAATGAGCCGACTTCCCACAATTTCTTGCCGAGGAACTCGGCATGCGAGTATCCGAGCATTTCGATCAAGTAGGGGTTGACGTCCTCGATCTGCGCTGTTTCCGCATTCAGCAGCAAGATGCCGTCGCGGGCGGTTTCGAACAGGCGGCGATAGCGCGTCTCAGAAATTCGCAGGGCGTCGCTAACGGGATCGACGGGCAAAGCAACGGCGTATGTCATTATTAACCTATAAGCGGGGCGTCTAGTCCGCTGGATGGGCGCACCAACATATCGTCTGCGTGCTAGACCGATCCTGAGCGTCGCCCACATAGACGTAGTATCGACGGATGGCACCAAATCGTTTGTTCGTTAACCCACCTAACGGTCGCTATATCCTGCAATGGAAGGGACGGACCAAGAAGGCAATCAGTTCCGGCCATACGCGGCCGATTAGTTGGCGGCGAAATACATGATTCCATGCATTTTCCCCAGCGTATTGTTGTAATCCGTTGGCGTCGGTATGATTCACCAATTCCATACCTGCACTAGCCAATATGACCCCCATTCTGCTTGCCATTCTTGCGGTATTTGTCATCGTTAGTTACGCAATCTGGCGCAAATGGCGATCACTCAAGCGCGCCGCGTTCATCCGCAGCTTCACCCTGCCGGCCGGGCTGTACAACAAACTGCAAAAGCATCATCCCGATTTGGGCTTCAAGGAATGTCAGTTGGTGGCAAAGGGATTGCGCCAGTTTTTTCTGGCGTATTTGTCCGGCGGACTCAAGCCGGTTTCGATGCCGTCGCAGGTGGTCGATGATTTGTGGCATGAGTTCATTCTGTATACCAAGCACTATCAGGCGTTTTGCCAGCAGGCATTCGGTACCTTCATGCACCATACCCCGGCGGTGGTGATAGGCAACGACCAGTCAAACAACACCGGATTGCGGCGCTGCTTTTATTACGCTTGCCGCGACGAAAACATCAACCCAAACAAGCCGCTCAGCATGCCGCTACTTTTTGCCATCGATG
This sequence comes from Burkholderiales bacterium, assembly GCA_031431435.1. Classification (GTDB taxonomy): domain Bacteria; phylum Pseudomonadota; class Gammaproteobacteria; order Burkholderiales; family Usitatibacteraceae; genus UKL13-2. The sequence goes on along the minus strand of JANPDI010000224.1, from coordinate 6,721 downwards.
CCAAGTTGAACATCCCCAACGGTTTTCGTTACGTGGCGGATTGCCGCAATGTCCGGCGTGAACAGTCCGCGGCTGTTGGTTCGGCAGCTGTTTATTGCGGTGGCGACTTTGCCAAGGCATCAGGCAGCGGCGATGGTGACAACGGCTTTGGCGATATCACCGGCAACAGCGGCGGTGGGGGTGATGGCGGGGACGGCGGTGGCTGCGGTGGCGGCTGCGGCAGCTAGTTGGACAATCCAAACTCGCTGCATAAGCTGTTTTTTAGACGCGCGAGACGGCAGTTATCGTTCACAGTCGAAATGAGGCCCGCTGTTTGCCAGCACGGCATCAATATCTAAACATGAACCGGCGCTGCCGCGCCTCGTGACGATTTGTTCTCAAAAAGGAACTTCAGTGCCTGGCAGCTGTCTTGCTGCCTGTCGTCAAATCAATCTGTTGATGTAGGGAATTGCCCGATCATTTCTGTGCTGCCTGACGATTGCGGTATCGACTTCAACCTGCCGACGGCTGCCACCGGCAGCCTATTCTTCTGTTCTCATCAATCAATAAACTGGATTACACGTCATGACCTCATCCCCAAGTCGCGCCCGATTGATCGCGGCTATGCCTGTCGCAATAGCCTGCGCCACGCTCGGCACAGCGGCGTACGCGCAAGTCGAACCCAATTTGGAGGTCACCAATCGGCCGCTGTGGGAGGCGGGACTGTCAGGCATTGGCCTCAGTAGTCCGGCATATCCCGGCGCAGCCGATCGCACCAGCCGTGCCTTGGCATTGCCGTGGTTTATCTATCGCGGTCCCATTTTTCGGGCGGATGGTGATACGGTTGGTGCACGCGTGATAAAAACCAAAACGGTAGAGTTCGATATTGGCTTTGCGGCGTCGCTGGGCGCATCGAGCAAAGACGTTGAGGTGCGAAAGGGAATGCCCGACCTTGGCTTCCAATTTGAATTTGGGCCGCGTGTGCGCTTCAACCTCGCGCGGCCAACACCCGGTTCCTTAATTCGGCTTGATATTCCGTTGCGCGCGGTTTTCGAAGTCGAAGACGGCCTGAAGAGTCGTGGGTTCGCGTTTGAGCCGCGACTAGCTTACGAAAACCGCAACATCGGTGGCGGCTGGGGGTTGGGTGCCAGCGCCGGCATCGTTGTGGGTGATCGTAAATTTAACGATTATTTGTACGGCGTACCGACTGCCTTTGCGACGCCAACACGGCGTGCCTATCAGGCGAAGTCCGGCGTCATCACGCCGCGAGTTCAGTTTACGCTTTCACACAAACTCACCGACGATGTTCGATTGTTTGCCTTCAGCCGTTATGACTTCGCCGGCAGCGGGGCCAACGCGGACAGCCCGTTACACATCAAGAATGGTGGTGCCTCGTTTGGATTGGGCGCGGTGTGGACACTTGGCCGATCCAGCCAGAAGGCTGCGGAGTAATGCATTTGTTGGATGGCCGCTGATCCGTCAGCGGTCCGCCCAGCCGCAGGCAAACTGTTTTGAAATACCCTTAGCTGATCACGCCGTCGGAAATGGTCAGCGTGCGCTGCATTTTTTTTGCCAGCGTCGGGTCATGGGTCACCATCACCAACGCCGTGCCGATTTTTGCGTTTAATTGCAAAATCAGTTCAAACACTTGATCCGCCGTGCCACGATCAAGATTACCGGTCGGCTCATCGGCCAGCACACATGCAGGACGTGTCACCAGTGCACGCGCGACCGCGACCCGTTGCCGTTCGCCGCCGGACAGTTCCCCCGGCTTATGCGCCAGACGATGTGACAGACCGACTTCGTTGAGCATCTCGGCAGCTTGTTGTTTGCAGTCATCGACTGAAAGATTTCTGGCGGCGGCACCGATCCAAAGCGGCATGGCGACGTTTTCAAGTGCGGTAAATTCGGCCAGCAGGTGGTGGAACTGATAAACAAACCCCAGCGCCTTGTTGCGCAGCGCACCCTGTGCGAGTGGTGTGAGTTGATCCATGCGTTGACCCAGCAGCATGACTTCACCACTGGTCGGTGCATCGAGCCCACCCAGAATATGCAGCAGCGTTGATTTACCGGAACCGGAGGCACCAACAATGGCGACGGTCTCGCCCCGATTCACCGCGAGGTCGATGCCGCGCAGCACCGTGACATCCAGACCGCCTTGCGTAAAGGTCTTGGTCAGGCCGCGGCAGGACAATACTTCATTGGTACCGCTATTCATACCGTAATGCCTCCGCGGGGTTCACTTTGGAGGCGTTGTAGCTCGGGTAGAGTGTCGCGGCAAACGACAACACCAACGAGATGACCGCTGTCACCCAAACATCCGCCCATTTCAAATCACTCGGCAGCGATGTCAGGAAATAAACTTCTGGCGACAACAATTTGGGCAGGCCGAGCGCCGACTCGGCAAAGGCGAGAATGGCACCAATGTTAAGCGCCAACAGAATGCCACCGATCACACCAATCAAGGTGCCGATCAAACCGACGATGGCGCCCTGCACCACAAAAATTTTCATCACCATGCCGGGTGAGGCGCCGAGTGTGCGCAGGATGGCGATATCCGGATGTTTGTCGCGCACCACCATCACCAGCGTCGAAACCAGATTGAATGCGGCGACCGCAATGATCAAGGTGAGGATGATGAACATCATGCGCTTTTCGATTTCAACGGCGCGAAAATAGGTGGCGTTCTGGGTGGTCCAGTCCTGCACATACCCATCGACCTTGAGTGTGTCCTGCAGCCGCCGTGCGATTTTGCGGGCGTCATTGAGGTCGGCCACCTTGACGCGCAGGCCGCTGACATTCTCATCCAGCCGAAACAGCACTTGGGCGTCGCGCATATTGATCAGCGCCAGATTTAAGTCGTAATCGTAGTGGCCCGACGAAAACACACCGACCACGGTAAAGCTGCGAAAACGCGGCATCATTCCTGCCGGTGTCATCGATAGCTGTGGTGTGGTTAGTTGCAGTTTGCCACCGACATTCACACCCAGCGCGCGCGCCAATTCGTTGCCGATGACAATGCCGTATTCACCGGCGCGCAGATCGGTGAGTTGCCCGATGCGCATTTGTTTGCCGATATCGGAAACCGCATTTTCCTGCGTCGGATCGATGCCACGCACCCCAACGCCTCGAATACTCTGGCCGATCGCCAGCAGGCCCTGGCCGTTGACGAACGGGGCAACACCCACCACATCTTTTTGCGCCTTTGCATCAACCATCAATTGCTGCCAGTTTTTCAGGCCATCTTCAAAGCCGACGATCTGCAGGTGTGAGGCGACGCCGAGGATTTTTGCGCGCACTTCCTTTTGAAAGCCGTTCATCACCGACATCACTGTGATCAACGCGGTAATACCCAGTGCAATGCCGAGCATGGAGGCGAGCGAAATGAACGAAACAAAGCTGCTGCGTCGCTTGGCACGGGTGTAACGCAGGCCGATAAATAACGGGAGAGAATTCAAGGATTGACCACAAATCAAAAGTTATGCGAGTGTGCCATAAAAGACCGGATAATTCGGATTACGTTCATCGACCCTGCCCGCACATTGATTGGCAAAAATGCCGGTATTGGCCGGATTGAACGCGTTGTTGATACGCAGCATTGCCAAACCAGCCACGCTAACGACGCAGACCACGCCAACCACCCAGACTTTGCCGGATTATGCACATCACCTTGCTCATTGCCGATTTGTTGTCGCCACCGGGGTTTGCGCTGCCGGTCGCCATGCCGGTGCTCGACGCGGTGTTGGCCCGCAGCCGTGTCACGGTCTCAGCCGGCGGCACGTTGGAAGACGCCGTGCTGGACGCCTTTGGCTGTGACGCCGGCGCGCCGGTTGCGGCCCTTACGGCGCTGGTGGATTTGGCCGATCAGCAGGATTCTGGCACCGGCAAAACATGGTTGCGGGCCGACCCGGTGCATCTTGCCGTCAGCCGCGACAATATTCAATTGTTCGACAGCCATGTCGTCAAACCAACAGAGGTGGAAATGGCGGCGATTGCCGACACCTTTAACCGGCATTTTTTGCAAGATGCTTTGCGCGTGAGCTTCCCGGATGCGGCGCGGGGTTACATTGAAATCGATGCCAATGATGTGCCGGTGACAACGCCGATTTGGGCCATGGGCAACGCCAGTGTTTTTGAGAATCTGCCACGCCTCTCGACCAAGAGCCGTACCAACTGGCGGACGCGCACCAATGAAATTCAGATGTTGTTGCACGATCATCCGGTCAATCAGGCGCGTGAAGCCGCCGGCATGGTGCCGATCAACGGCCTGTGGCTGTGGGGCGGCGGCGCGCTTTCCGGATTTGTCATCGCGCCACGACACGACCGTGTCATTGCACGATTGGCGTTGGCGCGTGGACTTGCCAACGCAGGCAACTGTGCGGTCGAGTCCCTGCCACCGAATGGCAACACATTGTTTGATGTGAAGGCGAACCAGCCGGCCGACCAATCAACCCTAATTGTTCTGCACACCGCCACCCGCGAAATCCGCGCCCAGTCGCGTGAAACCTGGCCCGACGAAGTTGCCCGCATCGATCGCGATTGGATTGCGCCTGCCGTGGCTGCACTCGCCGCGGGCAAGCTAGCCTCACTCACCATGGTGTTGCCGAGCGAATCGGCCACCATGACCGTGCGTGTCCGCAACAACGGCGTGATGCCGCGCATCAAACAACTATTCGCGACCAAGCGAACACTCAAAGACTATGCGTGACGGGTCGGGCAAGCATGCGCCCGAAATCGCAACGCGTGCCGTTGACGACACCGCCTGCGCCGCGCTCATCCACCAGGGGGTTGATGCCAGGATGGCAAAACTCTATGCTGGACGCGGTGTTTCAGGCATTATTGACCTGAACACCAAGCTGGATGCGCTGCTTGCCCCACAGCTATTGCTGCATATCGAGCAAGCGGCGGCCTATCTCGCCGATGCGATTGCGGCAAAAAAACGTTTGTTGATTGTTGCCGATTACGATGCCGACGGCGCCACCGCGTGTGCGCTCGGCGTGCGCGCGCTTTCACAGATGGGAGCGGTGGTTGATTTCATCGTACCGAATCGGTTCACCCTGGGTTACGGATTGACGCCAGGGGTGGTTGAGCTCGCGGCGGCGCACCACGCCGGCAAGCCCGATGTGATCATCACGGTCGATAACGGTATCGCGAGCGTCGATGGTGTGGCGGCCGCCAATCGCCTTGGCATTGACGTGGTTGTCACCGATCACCACCTACCGGGACAGATGCTGCCTGACGCCGCCGTGATTGTGAATCCGAATCAGCCGGGCGACACCTTCCCGTCAAAGTCACTGGCGGGGGTCGGGGTGATGTTTTATATGATGATGGCGTTGCGTGCGGTGTTGCGTCAACGTGGGGCGTTCGTTAATACCACCGAGCCCAACCTGGCCGACCTGCTCGATCTGGTGGCGCTTGGCACCGTCGCCGACGTGGTCAAACTCGAACACAACAACCGTATTCTGGTTGAGCAGGGTTTGCAGCGCATCCGTGCCGGCCGCTGTTGCCGGGGTATTGCCGCGTTGTTGAGTGTCGGCGGACGTGATGCCACCCGCGCCAGCACCTATGATTTGGGTTTTGTGCTGGGGCCGCGTATCAATGCCGCCGGCCGTTTGGAAGACATGTCGATAGGCATCAATTGCCTGTTGGCCGACACGACCGAGGTGGCGATGCAACTGGCCAGCAAACTCGACCGCCTCAACCGTGAACGGCGCGTGATCGAAGCGGACATGAAAGAAGGCGCGCTCATCACGCTCGAGACGATCGACATCCAAAATCGTTATGCGCTGGCGTTGTTTGAACCCGATTGGCACCAAGGCGTGGTGGGTATTTTGGCCGGACGCCTCCGGGAACAGACCCACCGACCGGTGATTGCGTTCGCCCGCGATGCCGGCAGCGGCATGTTAAAGGGGTCGGGGCGCTCGATTCCGGCGCTGCACATGCGCGACGCACTGGATTTGATCACCAAACGTTTTCCGGATCTGATTGAGCGTTTTGGCGGCCACGCGATGGCGGCGGGATTGTCGATCCGTGAAACCGCCCTGCCCGACTTTACCCGCGCCTTTGAAGCCGTTGCCCGCGAATTGCTCACGCCAACCGATTTGCAGGAGCGTATCGAAACCGACGGCGCAATTGATGCCGCCGCGCTCGACTTTGATTTTGTGCGCGGGCTTGAGTCGCAAGTCTGGGGACAGGGATTTGTCGCCCCCACCTACCGTGGCGCATTCAAGGTGATTGACCAGCGCGTGGTTGGCGAAAAACATCTCAAGCTCACGCTGAACATGGGCGGTGAAACCTTTGAAGCCATGCGCTTTGGTTCGCCCGATCGCCTCAGCCCGATCATTGACGCGGTGTTCCGGCCCACCATCAATACGTTTCGCGGGGTCTCGGCGGTGCAATTGATGCTGGAGCATGTTGCCTGAGCGTCGTTCCTGCGTATTCGGCCGCATCTACGATCGTTGCCGCCTCTTTACCTCGTCGTCCCAGCGCAGCAACCGTGTCAAGCGGAAGGCTGAATTTTCCATGTTTGATCGTTTTTTAGCATTGCATTCAGAATCGTCAGGAGCTTTCGCATGCAGGCCGTGATGGCAAGCTTTGACGGCTACCAGCCGTCTTGAGACGTTCATACATGGCCTTGATTGGTGGGTTGTGCATGATCGCCGAGACCGTCGCCATGTACAGTACGCAACGAACCTCGGCGCGGCCGCCGCGAATGTACCGTTTACCCTGTCGTTTGCCACTG
>JANPDI010000223.1:0-32189 GCA_031431435.1 Burkholderiales bacterium | reverse complement strand
GGGCGTGGTGCAGCCGACCGCACTGACGTGGGCCGCGCCGGTATCCAATGTTGCCTTCTCGTTTAACTACAGCTTGACCAAAGCATTACGGTTTTCATTTGACGCGACCAATTTGCTCAACCCGGCGCGTGCGCAGTATCGTTACAGTCCTGAGGAGCAGCAAAAACTTGACGTCAGTGGACGCCAATACTATGTGGCGTTGCGTTACAGTTTTTAATAACAACAGTATGGCAACGTCATTTGGTTGTTGGTAGCGATAACCAGAATTCGTCTCTACCATACGTGCTGAAATCAAAAAATCCGCTGGCGGAATCCAGCGGATTTTTTTGATCACAACTTTTGTTGCCTTCGTATCCGAATCAATACAACGCCATACAGCAACACGTTGATCACCACGACGCCAACCGCAAGCCAAAGTTGAACTGCTGCCGTCAAGCCGGGCGGATAGATCACATTGATCAGGTAGTGTTCAACAAACCCGCCGCGGTATCCGGCCTCGCCTGCAGCGTGCCGCAACATGTTTTCTAGTGGCGTCAGCGGGCAGATGGTTGCAGTCGCTTCTACCCATATGCCCCAGGCAACCGCCGGCAGATGCACGCAGAGAATCCAGCGCCACCGAATGGCCAACAAGGCACCCGCCACCACAAACACGATGAACAGCAAGTGCAACGTCAGGACGGCATCGGCAGCAAGTTGGTAGATCATCTCGAATGACTCCTGGGCAAGTCCCGGCGGTTAAATCGCCACCGTCCAAACAGCTTGACTGGCGGGCGTTTTCAGCCGTTTATGCTTGAAGGCCGCCGCCCTTCGGCATGTTTCACTTTTGCCGTCTCGGCAAACGAATGGCCGCTTGTCAGCTCAACACAATCCGCTCGCCCGCCGCCCCAAATGCGTGGACGTTGTTACCAATAATCGCAAAGGCAACGGATTCACCGGACCTTAGTTCGCCGGCATCAGCAACCTGCGCACACAAAATTTGACCAAACGCCTGCAAATAAACAAACGACATGGCACCCAGTCGCTCGACCATATGCACCACGCCGGTAATCGGTCCATCGGCGCAAACGGCGAAGTGTTCCGGGCGAATCCCGACATTTTTTACCGTCTCGGCATTGTGGCCGTCAACTGGCAACCAAGCGCCGTTTGGCAGTCGCAGGCGCAGCCGGCCGTCATGCATTGCGGTATCGACGGCAATGATGTTCATCGCCGGCGAGCCGATAAAGCCGGCGACAAACAGGTTTGCCGGTTGGCTGTACAAATCAAGCGGCTTGCCGACCTGCTCAATCACCCCGTCCCGCAACACAACAATTTTGTCCGCAAGTGTCATGGCTTCAACCTGATCGTGCGTCACATAAATCATGGTCTTGCCAAGGCGTTTGTGCAACGCGCTGATTTCAACACGCGTTTTGAGACGCAATTCGGCGTCAAGATTTGACAGCGGTTCGTCAAACAAAAAGACATCGGGCTCTTGCACCAGCGCACGACCGATCGCCACACGCTGACACTGCCCACCAGACAACGCACCCGGTTTGCGTTCCAGATAGGGCCCCAGGCGCAACATCTCAACGGCGACGGCAAGTTTTTGCGCAATGGTGTCTTTCGCAACACCACGCATGCGCATGCCAAAACTCAGATTTTCAGACACCGTCATGTGCGGATACAAGGCGTACGATTGAAACACCATCGCGACATGGCGCTCGCTGGGTGGTGCAAACGTGACGTCGCGACCACCGATGGCAATCGTCCCGGCGCTGACTTCCTCAAGCCCGGCGATCATGCGCAGCAAGGTGGATTTGCCACAGCCTGAAGGGCCGACAAACACGACAAACTCACCCGCCGCAATATCGAGATCAATGCCGTGGATGGTTTCAGTATTACCAAAACGTTTGGTGATGCCTCGAAGGGTCAGTGACGACATAAACGATTCAAGCCTCAAGTGAGTTGGCAGCTACCGATAGCAGGCGGTTGATCAGATCAGTATCCCAGCGAATGGGAATTCCCGCGCCGCTCAAAACGCGCTGAAAATCGCGAACATACAAAGTGCTCTGGTGAATCTCCGCGAGTCGACGTCCGGTCTGCAGCGCGTGGTCGGCGAGCAACGCGGCAACTTCGCCAATCAGCCACTCAACCGGATGGGTGCGGGTCGCCGCATTCACCAAATGGGTCACGCTGATATTTTTGCATGCCGGGATCAGGTTGTCACAATCACTTGCGACAAAGCAGCCCAACGGCAGCGTGAACGGCCTGACCATCGCATTCACGCCGCGGCCGGAGACACAGGTCGGATGGATGTCCATGTTGTACCACGCAACACCAACGCTGTTTGGCGCGTGGAAGGGCTCGGTAACACCACCGGTTGCGGCATTCAACACAATATCGGTTTGGGTCAAACAATCGAGCCCGACCATACGGCGTGATTCGCGCACATACACTTGCTGGGCGAATCCATCACTACCCAGCGCGTCACCCGCGAGTCGAAGCCGTTCATAACCGTGGCCACCGTCATCACGCGGTGCGGCGGTTTGCAACCAACAGGCGAGGCTGGCACTGAGATCTTTTGCCGCAGCAACAACATCACGCTCCGCAACCGGGCCATCAACCAGCGGCGCCAACGCGTAATCATTTTGCGCCCAGTTGATTAACGACACCTCATCACGCGGCTTAGACCAATTGTTTGACGAGATCACGCGCCGGTAGCGCCACAGATCAAGCGTTTGCCCAACCCCAAAAAACGGTAGTGCAACCGTTTGGCCAACCGTGTGGCCGGGAAGAACATTGCTGAATAATCGGTGCCCATAATGTGGCACGTGAAATTGGCACCATGTTTCATACGACGCAGGCCGAACCATGGGACGCTGTGGGGTGTTCGCCAGTGCCAACGCCACTACAACAGTACAGGGTTGCTGGTCGAGTCGGTCGGCATACGCCGGCGCATCACGCTCGCCAAATTCGTCGTGCGACTCCTTGCCAATCCGATAATCCAACCCGGCAGCGCGGATTAACGCACCGGTATCGGTGCCATCAAGGAAATATTGCGCGCGCACCCGTGTCTTTTCACCAGACTCGGTCTGAACGTCAACAGCCACCAGTTTGCGGCCGTGTCGTTCGGCGGCCACCAGCGTGGTGTGTTGCAGCCATTGCAATCGCCCGCTGTCAATATGCGGCGCAAGCAACGCTTGTAAGTAGCGCAGCGCGACAACCGGCTCGATACACAATCGACTGACCCAACCGTCACCTGGATTGCAGCCTTCAGTCATCGTGGTGTTGTCAACAAAATCAGCTTGCGACAAGTAGTGTGCCCGCACCGCCCGGCGAAACGCCAGATAACTTGCGCTGGCGCCGCCGTGTTCAATCAGCCGATGCTCATCCGGCGGCACACCCTGCGCGGTTAATTGCCCACCGATCCAGTCGAATTCACTGGTCAATAGTACCGACCGCCCGGCTTCGCAGGCACGCCACGCCGCCAGCACGCCACCGAGGCTGGCGCCAATCACGGCAATCTCAACATTGCATTGTGCGGTATTCATGTCTCTTGTTGGTCTGCCACGGGTATCAGTTGAATATCAATCTCAAATGTTCGCTGCCAGGGAAGTCGAATCGATGCCACGCGAAACATAAAACGGTGTTCGGCAAGCCAATGATTCGCGGCCGGAATAAACATGTCCGCCACGGCTGCTTCAAGTTGCGCCGGTCCCACCGTCGATTCATCAATTGCATCACGGATGTTCCGCCGCCAAATAGCCTGATACAAATAGTCTTCGACCAATCGCAAACACAATACCGCCTGATTTGCCTGGTCTTCAAACGCGTTTCTCGCCAGCGAACACTGCGCGACCAGACTGCCGATGCTATTGCTTGCCGTATTCCATCCCGCGTACGCCGCCAAACCGGTGAGCGGAAACAACGCCGCCAATTTCTCAACCATCACCGGGTCGCCGCCGTTGGCATAGGCGACATCTGCCACCGCAACCGGTTTGCCGGCGCGGCGCGCATATTGCAGCTGCTCAAGCCATCGCCCGTCAATCCCGGCGACGACGGGTAACACAACGCCCATCGCCCAATCCCCTTGCGACGAACCTTGGGTATGCACACCCATCACAACGTCGGCGGCATCGATCGAACCGACCATCACGGCATCAACCACATCGAGCTGCGATTGAAGTGCGGCCAAGAGTGGCCGGTCCTCATATCGCGCAACAAGTGTATGCACGCCGATTGGATCACTGAATACACAACACACCTTTAGCGGTGGGTTAACGCAAATTTTGTTAACCAGATGTGCGCAAAGTGTATGCGCCACTTCATCGGCGCCGGCATAGATGCGCACCCGATCCTGTAGTCGGTGCGTGTCAACCAGCTCTTGCAGCTGCCGCCGCTCGGCAATGTTGAAGCCAAATTCTGCGGTATCGTCCTGCGGCAGGATCAGGCCATTGATGCCCTCATCGCCCACCATCCCCACCACCGCCTTGGCAACCGTAAAATTGCGTTTTCGCGTGGCCAGATAATCCTGGCGGATCAACGCCGGAATCTGCTGCTCCGCCTGGGACGCCAATTGTTTGGATTCAACGTCGCCGCTCACGGCATATTTGTCGGCATGGTAAGACCAGCGCCAAATTTGCTCACCATGCCCGGCCCAATAAAGTTTTTCTTCCGCATTGACGTTGTTGTTCGAAATCCGCATCGTCGCCAGAAATGCATAAACCGGCTTATGCGGAAACCGCACCTTCAGGCGGCGCAGCACGTCAAGCCGCGCGAGTAGACTGGCCAAATCATCGTCAATGAAGCGGGACGGCACCAGCCCACCGTAGATCAACATATCGAGGGAAACCACAAAACCTTCGGCACTTTCCGCCACTTCCCACAACCATTCTGCGAGCGCCTCCCGGTTTGCCGGCTGACGAAAGTGGCCAAGCAGCGCCACCGATGGTGTCATCAGGCCATCAATTGCACCAGCCTGCTTTGCGGTCGCTACCAGCTGCACCACCTGCCCGCAGACAACCGGACGCGCATCCACCGGCACCAGCGCGATCTGTCGTAATGGTGGCGGTTGGAACAGGTTCAGCGCCGACATCGTAACGTGACAATTTCGTGTGGCCCGGCAAGCATCAGGGGCTTGGTACTCGGCGTGCCGTTTGCATTCACCCGCATCCAACTTCCAGATGAAATGCCGTATGGCTGGGCGACGTCGGTTGGATTCCAGATACGTATTTCAATGGCTTCGTCCAATCGACGGACAGCACTGACTTGCAACACCGGATTATCGATCTCGATGCCATCGCGCCAACGCGACGTGGCGCCACGCAGGCATACCAACGGTCGACGAAAACGCTCGGCCATGACCATCGGGTGTTGCTCGTGTTGTGGGTGTTGCCCAAGCGAAATCTGAAACTCAAACGGTTCAGTACCGAGACACTGCGCCTCTGGCGTTGCCATATCCGGTCCGGCTCCAACGCCGCGCGTGACCAGATCACGTCGCGACATCCAACCAACACTGCGCACCAATGTGACACCGAGCATTTGTTGGCCATTCACCAACAGCATTTCGTACTCTTGCATGGCACGATGAAGCACGGTCAATTCGCCTGCGGCAATTGCACTTAGCGACGGATTCACCACCACCGGCATTTCCCGGCGGCTCGGCTCGCGCGGATAGTCGGCGTATCGCACCGGATAACAACCCCATTCAAAGCCCGTATCGCTATAAGTGCATTCAACCGTTTCAGGCAGCAAAAGCAACATGCGGGTACGCTGGTCCTTGGCGCGATTGGTCCATTCGAGCGAACAATCGACGGTTGGTTGGTCGGCGAACAAGCGGATTCGCAGCGTACCATTGCAGGCAACCTGATCTACCGACCGTTCCCGACGGTCTGCCGATAATTCAGCTGGCAACGTCATGGCAATTGCCAGCGTCAGCTCTTGCATACTGGCAAACACCCTGCTCGACACCAAGGTAAAGATGTTTTGGGTGACACGATGCAGCACAGGCGGTGGCGAAAAGTTGTAACTGTCGCCGGCATCAAGTTCGGACATGATCGACAGCGATGTTGCCAGTTCCGCCCGGTCGTTCCTGCGTGCCACCGACAACGTGCCGGACGGCGCCAGCGAAATCCGATACCAGGTATTTTCAATCGCAGTCAGTGGCGGCGCCGGCATTGCGGTTTGTCGGCCCGTATCGGCCACCGCAATTTTATTGGCTACACAGGCAAGTGCGGCAAGTCCGCCGATCCGGCATTGCACCATCACCTCATAGCGGAAGCCCTCGAATCGTTCGGGAAAGTCATCAACCGGCGAACGAAAGATCGCATCCGGCGCGGCCGCGATAATTTCGCATGGCAAAGCAATCCCATCGGCGGTTGTGATCGACAAGTTCCGACTTTTTTCACCCCGCAGGAAAAGACTGATTACCTGTGACCCGGCAAATGCCTTTGGCAATGGATTGAACAAGGTAAATGTACTGTCATCCGCAAAAACCCGTGCAGGTGCATCACTATCAACATGATGGTGTGCCGCCGGGGTCATTCCCGCCGCATTGGTTGCCTGCTCAATCAGCGCGTCCAGACGCTGATCAATCAATTGGTAACGGGTGCGCATTTCCCGATGCACCTGATCAATACTGCAGCCACAAATTGAATCATGCGCCTGTTGCTGAATGACCATGCGCCACGTGTCGCGCAAATATTTGGCCGGGAATGCGTTTGTGTCGTCGAGTTGCGCCAGCAGAGGTTCGATCACGCCGAGCAATCGGTCTTCAGCGTGCTGATTTAGTCGCTTCAGGTAACGCCTGGTTGACAGCACGTCCGGCAATACAAAGGCCTGCGTATTGTTGCGCAGTGCGCCGTGAATGGTGGCGCGCCGGCCTTGGGTGGTGGTCAGCACATTGGTCACATGCTCTGCAAGACTCTTTTGTGTGAGTTGATAGTCATACCCAGACGCATTGAATTCAGCGATTCTCATCGCAACGGCATCAACCGACAGCAGGTGGTCGCCACCCTGGGTTAGAAGCAATTCGTCGGCAATTGCGCGCGGCGCAATGCTGTCCAAATAGCGAATCAGTGCCGCCTGCCATTCAGCAACGTTCAGCGGGTGCTGGTAATAACCCTGCGTCAGAAAGACAGCCCCGAGTTTGGTGCCATCCGGCGACTGCCAGTCAAACTCGGCGAAGGCTGAATCGACCCCACGCCACATGACTGCTGATGTGATGTTGAAATTTGCCAGCAGCTGCGGCATTTGCCCGATATGCCCGAACGTATCCGGCAGGTATCCAACGTACTGGCAATTGCCCGCCGCCTCCGCGTCGGCAATGCCGATTTCCAAATTACGCAGCAGCGACTCGCCGGTGACCAGGAATTCGTCGGCCATCACATACCAGGGACCAAGGACGATGCGTCGTTCGCGCACCAGTGATTGCACACGCGACGCCAACAACGGCTCCGCATTTGCCATCAGGTCTTCATACGCCGCTGTTTGCCCGTCAAACAGGAATTGTTTCAGTTGACCAGATTCGAGTTGGCCAACCACCTTCGCCATCACCCCCAACAGGCGTGCAACAAATGTTTGATGGGCGAAATACCATTCACGATCCCAATGGGTTTGTACAACCACGGCAACCGGTCGTTTCTTGGCGGGTGACATGACGCTCATCCTTTTACCGCGCCTTTCATGGCACCTTCAATGAAGTAGCGCTGCGCAAAGGTGAAGAAAATCAGAATTGGCAACATCGAGAACACCGCGCCGGCGGCCACCAGCCGCCAATCGAGGGAAAAAGTGCTGGACAAACGGTTAACGCCAAGCGGCAGCGTAAACAAGCTTGGCTGGTCGATAATGATCAGCGGCCACAGGAAATCACCCCAGACGGCGATAAAACTGAAAACCGCCAGTGTTGCCAGCGACGGCTTCAACAACGGCAGCAATACAAACCACCAGATCCTCACACGACTGACCCCTTCCAAAATCGCCGCCTCTTCAATGGCGGCGGGAATGCCCAAAAACGCCTGCCGCATAAAAAAAATGCCAAATGCGGTGCACGCGTGTGGCAAAACCAAACCCAAATAACTGTTCTGAAGGCCGAGTGCGATTGCGAGTTCGTAGACGGGGATCATCAATAACTGAAAGGGAATCATCATTGAGGCGAGCAAAATGCCGAAGATCAGCTGACGACCCTTGAACTGCATGCGTGCCAACGGGTAGGCGGCGAGCGATGCAAACAACAGGTTTAGCAGCACAGACAGCGTCGCCACAATCACGCTGTTCAACAGGTATAAAAAAAACGGCTGCGAATCAAACACACGCACAAAATTGTCCAGCGTGGGCGCGACCGGTATGAATCGCGGCGGATAGGCAAAAATGTTTTCCGAGGCCGATTTCAGCGCGGTCGAGAGCAGCCACAAAAACGGACCGACGGCAAAAATCATGACGACGCCGATGGCTGCATAGCGGGCCGCGTAGCCGGCCAGCTGCGGATGAATTCGCGATCTGTGTTGCTCAGGATTTTTCACGGAGGAATCGCAGGTTGATGAGTGAAAAAACGAGTGTCAGCAAAAACAAAATCACACCGATTGCAGACGCATAGCCCATTTCAAATTCGGTAAAGGCAGATTCATAAATGTAATAGACCAGCGTCTTGGTTGAATCCATCGGTCCGCCCTGCGTCATTACGTAGACTTCCTCAAACACCTTCATCGCCGCAATTGATGACATTACGGTCACGACGGCAATCGACGGACGCAGCAACGGAATGGTGATGTGTAGCATTTGTTTGAATCGGCTCACACCTTCAACCTCGGCAACCTCATACAAATGCCGCGGAATTGCCTGTAGTCCGGCGAGATAAATCACCATGTAATAACCCATGCCGCTCCAGATGGTCACCGCCATGACGCTCAACAATGCGTTGGCTGGATCGGTCAAAAACGCAACAGGGGTATCGGTGATACCGGTGGCAAGCAGAAAATAATTGAGGATGCCTTTTTCTTCATACACCCATTTCCAGATCAGGCCGCTGATCACCAGCGAGGTGATCACCGGCAGATAAATGGCCGCACGAAAAAAAGCGATGCCGGGTATTTGTTTATTGACCAGCGCCGCCAAAAAAATCGGCGCGAACACCAGCACCGGCACCACCACCACCATATAGAGCAGTGTATTTTTGAGCGCCGCCCAAAAAAATGGATCGTTCCAAACGTTGACGTAGTTTGCCAGGCCGATAAATCCGGCCTCGTTGATCATGTTGAAATTGGTCAAACTCAGGTACACCGCCTTCAGCGCCGGGTAGAGCACAATCGTGCTGATCACAACACACGCCGGGATGATAAACAGATAGGGCAACAGCGGATGGCTACCACGTAATTTTGGTAATTTTGGTAATTTTGGCAAATTAGTCATGGCGATACTCAAATTGTCACCGCATCAAACACCATCTTTGCCGCGCCCACCACACCCGCATCATTACCGAGGGCGGCAGCGGTGATCGGTGATGCCACGTGTTGCGCCGCCAGGCGCTGCATCAGACGACGCCACCAGATTTCACGTGCATCCACCATGCCGCCGCCGATGATGATCAAGTCGGGATCGATCATCCAGTAGATATTGTGCAGTTGAAGCGTCAGGTGATCCAGCCACGTTTCCAATGCGTCGTTTGCCAGCGGGTCGACGTTAAGCGCAAGCGTCATGACCTGTTCGCCGGTTGCTGTTTGATGTTGTGGGTGCAGCCGCTGATAGATATTGCCCAGCCCGGTACCCGACACCAGCGCTTCGACCGAAACCAGGCGTGACGTGAATGGATCCCAGACGCGTGCCAGACCAAAATGTCCGGTCAAATGATGGTGTCCGGAGCGCAGACGGCCATCAACCATGATGGCGCCGCCCAACCCGGTGCCGAGCGTCAACATCACCACCGTGCCGTCGGCACCTGCCGTGTGCTTTCCCTGCCACGCTTCACCGAGCAAGGCGCAGTTGGCATCGTTGTCTGCCAACACACGCAGACCGTAACGCTGTGAAAAATGCTCGCCCAACGGTGTGCCCGCCCAACCGGGGATTTGCGGCGCGGAACTCACCACCCGCCCTGTTTGCGGTGCAATCACGCCGGCCGATGACAGACCGATACCAACAATGCGTTCGGGTGACGGGATCAACTTCAGCAAGTCGTCAAGACTTTCTGCAATCACGCCCAGTACATGCGCCGCGCCATTGGCCGCGCCGGTCGGCTTGCGTGTCGAGGCCAGCATCATGCCGTCGCGGCCGATTGCAGCCGCACGAATTTTGGTGCCGCCAATATCGACGGCAAGCGCGATATCTGCCATACCCGCCATATTTGCCTTTTCATTCATGGTTTCCTGCCTGAGACGTTTTTGCAGTCGAGCAACAGCGCCCAACTTCGGTCGATGTCATCAAGCGCCGCATGCACGGTTTTGCGGCCAAGCATGACCGCCTGTAAGTTACGTGCATAGTCACTGCGATATTTGTTGTATTTGCGAATCGGCGGCACCAATACCGCGCCGTCGATCACCTGTTTCACCGACAGTTTGCGCGCTTCGTTTAACAATACATCGTCGCCGTCATTGAGGAAAAACGGATCTTGATAGCTCACCAGGCTCGACGGCAGTACCGGCACACGTTTGGCAAACGCTGTTTGGTTTTGTGCGTTAGTCAGATACTGCGCAAATTTGAAGGCACTTTTCTTGTTGGCCGATTTTTCGAGCACGGCGACGTTCATCGCGGCAATGTTGGGTGGCACGGTGCCAAAACCCAGCTGTGGCGCGACGCCGATTTTTTGATAGAAGTCCGGACTGTTTGTTTTGATGAACTGCATGAATTGCATACCGGTGGTGACCATTGCAATCTGGCCGGACAAAAACATCTCGACTGACTTGCGATGACCTTCGGTGACCACATTTTTTGGCACCAGCCCCTCGCGATACAGCTGCTGGTAATAACCAAACACCCGCTCACCGGTCTTGTTGATAAAACCGGCATGGCAGCCATCCTTGCTGACCATGTCGCCACCCATCGACACCAATGTTTCGAGCGGTGTGCTGCCATCAATCGCCGGAAAATAGGCATAGCTGCCGGTGACGGCGCGAATCTTGCGAGAGGTATCGAGTAACGCTTCGTGGGTGGTCGGCACCATCACACCGGCACGGGCAAGCAGCGCTTTGTTGTACAAAATGATATTGGTGGTCAGATACCACGGCAGTGCAAACACCCTGCCGTCAAGGCGATTGGCGTTCCACGCCGCGGGAACGTAGGTCGCAACATCGTCTTTGGACAAATACAATTCCGGATCGGCCAATGCACCAAATTCTGCGAGCTTCGACGCAAACTGCGGGTTCAGATTCACCACATCGGGTGGCGGCTTGCCGGGTGACGCTGCCGCAACCGCGGTCAGCGTTTTTTTCTCCATCTCAGACCAGGGAATATCAACCCACTTCACCCGGATCGCCGGATTTTTACGTTCAAAGTCTTTGATGACCCCTTGGATGTAGGCATCATGAAACGGTGACAACTGCATGGTCCAAAATTCGACCTGCTGTTCTGCCATCGCGGGTGATGCCAGCATAAGACCGAAGGCAGCCGCGGTCAAACGCACCATCCGGCCAAGAACCGGCGTCGTTTTAGACAATAATGTGTAATGCAATCGGAACATAGCGAGACATATTAATATTACAAACTCCAATAAATACGAGCGTTTCCACGAAAAAATGCCTCAAAATGCCCGCCAAACAAAGACTTTCTAAATCTACCATCTTGATTGGCGAACCAAACCGTTTTATTTTGCCTGCGTTGTCGCCCGCAACGTTCAGTGTCATTCAACCCACACAATTCATTGATAAACCATCCAACTTTTCGTTCACTCGCCGCGATTGACGCTGCGCTAACTGGCCGGCTGGTTGTTTCCTGCCAGCCACTTGACGGCGGGCCGATGGATCGCGACGATACTGTTGTCCAATTGGCGCTGGCTGCCGTCGCCGGCGGGGCGGGTGGCGTGCGCATCGAAGGCGCCGCGCGGGTGGCCGCCGTGCGCCAGGCCTTGATCGCACCGATCATCGGCATTGTCAAACACGACCTCATCGATTCACCAATTCGCATCACACCGACGTTCGAGGATGTGGTCCTGCTGGCGGACGCTGGTGCGGACATCATTGCGGTTGATGCCACCGATCGCAAACGTCCGGTGGCAATCAACGACCTGCTCGCCCGCATCCGCCAATGCGGCGTGCTGGCGATGGCGGATTGCAGCAGTTTGGCCGAGGCGCTCGCCGCATACCAAATGGGTTTTGATATTGTCGGGACAACGTTATCTGGATATACCGGCAAAACGATTCCGATCGATCCGGACCTGGCGTTGATTACCGCCCTGGCGCAACAACTGCCGGTGTCGGCGCGAATCATGGCCGAAGGCCGCTTTAACCGCCCCGAGCAGGCCGCCGCGGCCATGCATGCCGGCGCGTGGGCGGTCACGGTTGGCACCGCAATTACCCGTACAGAAGTTGTCACTGAATGGTTTGCCAAGGCGCTGCCCCAACCAGGAAGTTAATTTGTTTTGGTGACTTTGGCCAGAAATTTCGGCCGATCGGGATCAAAGCCGCGCGCGCGCGACAGTGCTTCGACCATCGGGTAAAAACTTTGTATCGTCGCAATCGGATCAAGATCAACCGCACCGCTGGTGATCAGCGGCAAATTTGCGCTCTTGACATCGGCCGGCGCGGCGAGTAGCACGCGCGCACCGCGGGTGCGCATTTCGTCGGCAAAGGCCACCAATCCCGCCTGTGCCGGCCCGCGCGGCGCCAATACCAATAACGCGTAGCCGGCATCAATCAACGCCATCGGCCCGTGTTTAACCTCCGCGCCGGAAAACGCCTCGGCCTGAATGGCGCAGGTCTCCTTGAATTTCAGCGCCGCCTCCATTGCCACCGCCAGGCCGGTACCGCGGCCGATGACAAACAAACGATCAACATTTTTGAGCATTTCCACGGCTTCGGACCAATCGGCCGAAACCGCCCGTGTCAATACGTCCGGCAAATCATTCAGTGCAGCGGCAAGCATTGCATCTTGTTGCCACGCGGCGGTGACGCGCGCGCCCGCCACCAATTGCGCAATAAAGCTTTTGGTCGCGGCGACACTTTTTTCAGCGCCCGCATGCAGCGGAAACACCCATTGCGCTGCCGCCGCCAACGGTGAGTCGGCATCGTTGACAAACGCCGCCGTGGTGGCGCCGCCTTCTGTAAAGTAACGCACCGGCGCGATCAAATCCGGGCTTTGCCCCGACTGTGAAAATGCCATTGACACCAGCCCCGCACACTGTATTTTTGATTGATACAACGTAATCAGTGACATCGGCAGGGATGTCACCAGCTTGCCCAGCCGCGCCATGATCAGGTACGCCATGAAGTGTGCGGCGTGGTCTGAGCTGCCGCGGGCAATGGTCAATACCGCTGATGGTGAAGACTGGCGCAGCGCTGCGGCAAAGCCCTGATACGCCGGTTCGTCGGCGGCAAGTTGCCGCGCCACCGTCGCCGGTGCCTCATGCGTCTCACACAACATCATCGTAGATTTTTGATCAGACATGTCGGTCAACTCACTTGTCAATCGGATTGCCTTCGACATACACATCCTGTATCTGCAAATCACGATCCAACACCACCATGTCGGCCCACGCACCCGCGTGCAAACGGCCGCGATCGGTCAAACCCAAATAGTCCGCGGCGTGGGTCGATACCCGTTTCGACGCGTCGATCAAGTCAAGGCCAAGCACATCGACCAAATTGCGCAGCGCTTGATCCATGGTCAGACTTGAGCCGGCCAATGTGCCGTCGGCCAAACGCACGCCACCCATGCACTTGGTAACGGTGTGACGGCCAAGGCGATATTCTCCGTCCGGCATGCCCGAGGCGGAAGTTGAATCGGTGACACAAAACAGTTTTGGTATGGCGCGCATCGCCACCCGCATCGCACCAGGGTGCACATGCAACAGGTCGGGAATAATTTCCGCATATTCGGCGTGTGCCAACGCCGCCCCGACCATGCCAGGCTTGCGATGATGCATGCCGGTCATGGCATTAAACAAATGCGTAAAACCCTTTGCACCGAGCGCGAGGGCATCGATGCCGTCATCGTAACTGCCGGCGGTGTGGCCCAACTGAATGGTATAGCCGGCGCTGACCAGTGACGCGATAAACGCCATGTTGCCGGGAACTTCCGGGGCCAGCGTAATCAGCCGGATCGGCGCAACCGCATTCAGTTTGGCCAATTCATCAAGTTGCAACGGCCGCGCAAAGTCGGGTTGTGCACCCAGCATGTTTTGATTGATGTAAGGGCCTTCAAGGTGAACACCCAGCACCCGCGCCGCATTGGCTTGGCGTGTCCGGCATGCGCCGGCCAGCGCGGCAAATGCAAGGTCCAGATCCGCCGCGGGTGCCGTCATGGTGGTGGCGAGCATTGCCGTGGTGCCGTGGCGGGCGTGAATGGTGGCAATGGCGGCGACCGCGTCGCCACCCTCCATGACGTCGCGCCCGGCACCGCCATGAACGTGTGTATCAATAAAACCCGGCAGGATGATTGGACCACCGCTGTCGCGCACGGCGTGCACATCAATGACGTCGCCGTGAATTGCCGCCACCCGGCCATCAAGCACCTCGAGCGTCCCCGAGAAAAATCCAAGCGGCGTCAGAATATTGCCCTGGATCACCATGCGGCCCACATCATTCACGTTTCATCTCGGTGACAAAGTGGTAGTAGTCATTTCGACAATATGAATGTGTCAACTCCACCGGCTGGCCGGATTCCAAAAATCCGAGGCGCGTGATAAATAGCAGCGCAGTGCCATCGGCAATACCCAGGCGCTCAGCCAGTTTGCCGTGGGCATTGAGTGCGTGAATCTCCTGGCGCGCCCGCACCGGCACCTGCCGGATGCCCTCAAGATATTTGTAAAGCGAGTTCTCTATTTCGGCCGGTTTGGCAACAATGCTGGCCGGCAACACGCTGACTTCATATGCCATCACCACATCGTCGGCAAGCCGAAGGCGCTCAAGCCGCGCCACGCGCGCCGATGCGGTGAGTCCCAGACTGATCTGTTCTTCAGTTGTTGCCGGGGTGATTGCACGTTTGAGCCATTGCGAGGTCGGATGGTATCCGCGTCGCGACAACTCTTCGGAGAAACTCGATAGACGTGTCAGCGGCTGCTCGAAACGCGGCGCAATATAGTTGCCCGAACCCTGCCTGCGCACCACCAATCCTTGATCGACCAACTGGTCAATCGCCTTGCGGGCCGTAACCCGCGATACACCCAGCGACTCCGATAAGAGCCGCTCCGAGGGAAGCGCTTCATCAACCTGGAAGTGGTCCTCACGAATGGCGTGACCCAACTTTCTTGCCAGTTGCACGTATAACGGCGAACTGTCGCGGGCATCAAACTTGAAGGGTTTAAAAGTCGCCATATTGGCTTGCCATCTTGTTTTCCAGGCAGTTGTCAAAAGGGTAAAAATAGTTGGCCCACAGGAAAGAAATCAGAACGGCTCGCCGATCTGGCTGCCACCAGCAGCGCACCCAACAATAATACCAATTTAATACCAACCTGCGGGTTAATCGGCTAATATTTCAGCCGGTGCGGTGCGGCGCCAACAATGGCGACATCCGCAGATGACTGGCGAAACGCACCGACAATGTCTAGACTTGCTTGATTCGATTTTTTGGAGGCTCCATGACCATTCGCACCCTACTCGCCATTTCGGTTGTTGTTTCCGCCACCAGTTTTTCAACGATGGCAGACGCCAAAACATTTCGCTGGGCATCAAAGGGCGACGCGACCACGCAGGACCCGCACGGCCAGGACGAAAGCTTCACCAAGGCCATCAATGCGCTGGTGTACGAACGGCTGGTACAGCCGGGCAAGGATATGAAACCGACTGCATGGCTGGCCACCTCGTGGAAAATCGTCAGCCCGACCACCCGGGTGATGACACTGCGCAAGGGCGTGAAGTTTCACGATGGCGCAACCATGACCGCCGATGACGTGGTGTTTTCATTTGAACGCGCCGGCAAATCAAAACAATTCAAAACCTACACCACCACTGCCGGCACTGCCCGCAAGATTGATGACCACACCGTTGAATTCACCACCGCCGCCCCCAATCCCTCGGCGTTGGCGTCGATTGGCGAGGTGCCGATCATGAGCAAGAAATGGGCTGAGAAAAACAACGCCGTCAATCCGCAGGACTTCACCACCAAAGAGGTGACGTTTGCCGCGCGCAACGCCATGGGTACCGGCCCGTTTCGACTGGTGTCCTATGAGCCTGGCGTGAAAATTGTGCATAAGAAAAATCCAGACTGGTGGGGAATTAAGGATGGACGTTTCGAAAGCAATATTGAAACCATCGAATATCGTCAGATCATCAGCGACGTGACCCGCATGTCGGCACTCATGTCCGGCGAGATCGATTTTGTGCCGGATCCCGCTTTGCAGGACATCGCCCGACTGAAATCCGACAAGGGATTAAAGATTTGGGAGGGTGACGAAGCGCGTGTCATCACCATCGCCTTGGATCAGGCGCGTGACGAATTGTTGTTTGCGGATGTCAAGGGGAAAAATCCGTTTAAGGACCGCCGCGTCCGGCAGGCCATGTATCAGGCCATCGATATCAATGCGATCCGCACACAGGTGATGCGCGGCCTGTCGACGCCGACCGGCATCGCAACGCCGAATCCAAAAGTCGAGGGCATCCCGGCGGCACTTGAAAAACGGCTTGCCTATGATGTGGCCGCCGCGGTGCGATTGCTCACCGATGCAGGCTATCCAAAGGGCTTTGGCTTTACCCTGCATTGCCCAAATGACAGGTACGCGAATGACGAAAAGATTTGTGTTGCATTGGCGGGCATGTGGGCGCGCATCGGCCTGAATGTGAAGGTTGATGCAATGCCCAAGGCGCAATACTTTGCGCGCACGCCGAAAAAAGAATTTTCCGCCTGCATGCAGGGTTGGGGCGACATCACCGGCGACGCCATGTTTACCTTGAAGCCGCTGTTTCGCAGCCTCAACGACAAGGGTGCCGGTGAAACCAACTACGGCAATTTCAAAAATGCCGAGGTCGATGATCTTATTGACCGTGCCGACATGGAAATGGATAGCAAAAAGCGTCAGGAAATGATCAATAAGGTCATCGAAGTGATTCAACGCGAGGTATTGGTGATTCCGCTACACCGTCAGGTGATTCCCTGGGTGACACGCGCGAACGTCTCATTGGTACATCGCACCGACAATAAGTTTGCGCCGCTTTGGATCCGGGTTAAGTAGGCCTGCCCTCAACCTCCAACGATCTTTCGATTAACGTCATTAAACAAGGGGAAAGATCAAAATGGCCATGACCTATTTGTGGGCCGGCTTTTTTATCGTCGGTTTTGTGGCGGCGCTTGCGCAGTGGCTGTTTTTTGGCGATACCGAGGTCTTCAAAAAAATTGTTGACGGTACGTTTGACTCGGCGCGTGTCGGTGTCATGGAAATTGCCCTGCCGCTGGCCGGCGTCATGACGTTATGGCTGGGCCTGTTGAATGTCGGCGAAAAGGCCGGGTTCATCAATATAATCGCCAAACTGATTGCACCGTTTTTTTCATGCATATTCCCCGGCGTGCCCAAAGACCATCCTGCCACAGGTCATGTGGTGATGAATTTTTCCGCCAACTTTCTGGGGCTCGACAACGCCGCCACGCCATTCGGCCTTAAGGCAATGGAAAGCCTGCATACCCTCAATCCCAACAAAGACGAGGCCAGCGACGCGCAAATCATGTTTCTGGTGCTGCTGACCGCCGGGCTCACCCTGATCCCGCTGACCGTCATGGCACAACGCGCCGTACTGGGCGCGTCCAATCCGGCGGATATTTTTATCCCCACCCTGATCGCCACCTACGCGGGCACCTTTGTTGCGTTCATGGCCGTTGCGATCAAACAGCGCATCAATCTTTTTGATCGTGTCATCTTAGCCTGGCTGGGCGGAATGACGTTGTTTGTGGTCGGCATCGTCTGGACCTTCAGCAATTTTCTGACGCGCGAGGAAATTCAAACCGTGTCAAAGGTGGCGGGCAATGTTTTTTTGCTTGGCATCATTGTGTTGTTTTTGCTCGGTGGGCTCATCAAAAAGATTAATGTCTACGAGGCATTCATCGAGGGGGCGAAGGGCGGCATCCAGACTTCCATCATGATCATCCCGTATCTAGTCGGTATGCTGGTGGCGATCAGTGTGCTGCGTAATTCCGGCGTGCTGGGCTTCATCGTTAGCGGCTTTGTCTGGGTGTTCACCCAGCTCGGCTTCAACACTGATTTCACCCCGGGCCTGCCGACCGCGCTGATGAAATCGGTGAGCGGCAGCGGCGCGCGCGCAATGATGATCGACGCGATGAAAACCTATGGGGTGGATTCATTTGTCGGCCGGCTTGTGAGTATTTTGCAAGGCTCATCCGACACCACGCTTTACATCATCGCGCTGTACTTCGGCTCGGTCGGCATCACCAAGATCCGTTATGCCCTGTGGTTTGGACTACTTGCCGATCTGGCCGGTGTCATCGCGGCGATCTGGGTGGCGTATTTGTTTTTTCATTGATTTGTTTCGGTGGGCACGGCATAAACCCGCCTTTGCCCACCCTACCTGCGCGATGAATCTGTAGGGTGGGCTGGTTTCATCTGCCCACGCGGATGGTGGTCCATGGGCACGGCATAAACCCGCCTTTGCCCACCCTACCTGCCGGGGGTGCCCACGAGGCGTTCGGTGTGCTAAATTTTCGCGATGTCCCGATACCGACGCAGCCTCGCCGATGGTGCCACGTTTTTCTTCACTGTCAATGTCGCGGATCGTCGCAGCGACCTGTTGGTGCGAGAGATTGACCGCCTGCGGCATGCGTACCGCACGGGCCAATCCCGGCTCCCGTTTGAGACCGTTGCAATTTGCGTATTACCCGACCATCTCCACGCCATCTGGCAACTGCCGACAGGTGACGCGGACTTCGGTACGCGATGGGGCGCGATCAAACGACTATTTTCTGCCGGCCTTCCTGCTGCTCGCAACCGTAGCGCAAGCAAAATCGCCAAACGTGAAAAGGGAATTTGGCAGCGCCGATTCTGGGAGCATCAAATCCGCGACGACCTTGATCTGCAACGCCACGTCGATTACATACACCACAATCCGGTCAAACACGGGTACGTGGAACGCGGATTGGATTGGCCACATTCATCGTTTCACCGATATGTGAGGGATGGCATGTTGGCATCGGATTGGGGATATGCGGGGGAAACAACCGCGCCAGGGTTCGGCGAGCAAGAATAAACGGCCAAAATCCGTAGGGTAGGCAGGGTTCATCTGCCCACCCGGGTGACGTGGTGTTTGTATGTGGGCACGCTGCGCTTTGCCCACCCTACCGGGCTGCGCGATGAATCTATAGGGTGGGCAGGGTTTATCTGCCCACGCGGTTGATCGAATCGTGCGAACGTGGATGGTAATTTGTCGGCACGCGTTGCTTTGCCCACCCTACCACGATATTGGTGTTGGGGAACCCCTGGCTCACTGCTTGACGGGGCTAAAGGTCGCTTTGCCGACCGTACGGCCGTTACACACCTTGCGGCCTTGCATGGAACAGAGCCTAACGTTCGTACTTCACACTTAGCACGATTGATGTCTGGGTACGCTCGACACCCTCGTAGCGTCCGAGCGTATCGAGCGACTCGTCGAGCTCCGTCGTGGTGTCCGCTTGAAAAACGACCAGCGCATCGTACTCGCCCGACAACGCGTAGATGCCGCTGACACTCGGCATTTTTTTGAGTTTCGCGTAAAGGCCCTCCGCCTTCTTGGCGTCAATCCGAACCAGCGTGTGTGCCGTCACGCGGCTGCGGGAAAAATTAGGATCCAACCGGACCGTGTAACCCTCGATCACGCCGCCCTCTTCCAGCCGGCGCAGCCGTTCCTGCACGGTTGCCCGCGCCAAACCCAACTGGCGTGCCAGATCGGCCACGCTGGCGCGCGCGTTTTGGCGCAGCAGGGCAAGCAACTTATGTTCGGCGGTGGTAAGGGATTTGGTCATTTTGCCATTCTACTACATCGTTTTGTCTATTTTTATACGAACATTTGATTATTTTGCAGCTACGAAAAATCCAGGCGTCGGGTTAAATTATGTATCTCCCCACAACTTGATTCAGCAAGGAAAACGTCATGCACGTCGCACTCATCGGTTCCGGAAAAATTGGCGAAGCAATTGTCGCCCTGTTCAATGCCAACGGCGGCTACAAAATCACCGTGGTGGACAAGGACGAACAACGGCTCGCCCCCATGAAGGCGCTCGGCGCGACGATTCATATCGCGGACGTGGCAAAGGACGACCTAAGCGCCGCGCTCAAAGGGGTCGATGTGATTTTGTCCGCCTGTCCGTTCTATCTGACGCCGATTCTGGCCAAACTCGCCTTCACCATCAACGCACATTATTTTGATTTGACGGAAGACGTTGCCAGTACCCGTATCGTCAAAGAAATCGCGCGCGATGCGAATACCGCATTTGTGCCGCAATGTGGCCTGGCGCCGGGCTTTATCTCGATCGCCGCCAACGACCTCGCGCAAAAATTTGATTCACTGCGCGACGTGAATATGCGGGTGGGCGCATTGCCGATCTACCCGACCAATGCGCTCAAATACAACCTGACGTGGAGCACCGACGGTCTGATCAACGAGTATCTGAATCCTTGCGAGGCCATTATTGACGGCAAGATCCGTGAAACGCCGCCGCTCGAAGAGCTTGAGCATTTTCTGCTGGATGGTCTTGACTATGAGGCGTTCAACACGTCCGGCGGTCTGGGCACGCTCTGTGAAACGCTCGAAGGTCGTGTGCAGAATCTAAATTACAAGACAGTGCGCTACCCCGGTCATTGCGCGATCATGAAGATCTTGCTGAATGATCTCGGTCTGGGAAAACGCCGCGAATTACTCAAGGACGTGTTTGAAACCGCCATTCCGATTACATTGCAGGACGTGGTGCTGGTGTTTGTCTCGGTCAGCGGTCAACGTGAAGGCCGGTTGGCGCAGGAGAGTTTCGCAAAAAAAATATACGCGCGCGAAGTTGGTGGCAAACTCCTGTCTGCCATCCAACTCACCACAGCGGCGGGAATTTGCGCCATGGTTGATCTGCTGGCCAAAGGTGCCATTACCAAACAGGGGTTTGTCCGGCAGGAGTCAGTGAGCCTGCCGACATTCCTGGCCAATCCATTCGGAAAGTACTACGCATGAACGACACCACCACCGGTACCGCGGCAATAGCACTGCTGACCAAACTGGGCATCACCCTTGACGACTTTGCCGGTGGCGATATCGTGGCAAGGTCGCCGATTGACGGCGGCACCATCACCACGTTGCGCGCGGATCGGCCGGCTGACGTGTCGGCCAAGATTTCTCAGGCGCATGCGGCGTTTTTGGTCTGGCGCAATGTGCCCGCGCCACGCCGCGGCGAGCTGGTGCGTTTGCTGGGCGAGGAGCTGCGCCAGCACAAGGCGGCGCTCGGCGAACTGGTGACCATTGAGGCCGGCAAGATCCGCCAAGAGGGGCTGGGCGAAGTGCAGGAGATGATCGACATTTGTGACTTCGCCACCGGCTTGTCACGACAGTTGTACGGCCTGACCATTGCCACCGAGCGTCCCAAACACCGCATGATGGAACAGTGGCACCCGCTCGGTACGATTGGCATTATCAGCGCATTCAACTTTCCGGTGGCCGTATGGGCGTGGAACGCGGCACTGGCACTGGTGTGTGGCAATGCGCTCGTCTGGAAACCGTCGGAAAAGACGCCGCTGACCGCGCTGGCCTGCCAGGCACTGTTGGACAGGGCAATCGAAAAATTTAATGCCCAAGGCGGCGCCGTGCCAAACGGCCTTTCGCAAGTACTGGTCGGCAGGGGTGACGTCGGCCAGTTGATGGTGGACGACCCGCGTATTGCATTGGTATCAGCGACCGGCTCTACCCGGATGGGTCGCAGTGTCGCCGCAAGTGTCGCCGCACGACTCGGTCGCAGCCTGCTTGAGCTCGGTGGCAATAACGCGATGATTGTTGCGCCATCGGCAAACATCGACATGGTATTACCCGCGTCGCTGTTTTCTGCTGTCGGCACCGCCGGGCAGCGCTGCACCACGTTGCGGCGGATGATCGTGCATGCCGATATTGCCGACGGGGTGATTGCGCGGTTACGGACGGCCTACAGCCACGTTCGTGTTGGCAACCCGCTCGATACCAAGACCTTGATCGGGCCATTGATTGACCGCGCAGCATTTGACGGGATGCAAGCGGCGCTGGCCGAGGCAGCGGCCCAGGGCGGGATTGTCACTGGTGGCACGCGGGTGCTTGCGGATACATTTCCAAACGGCTATTACGTCAATCCAAGCGTCGTCGAAATGCCGTCGCAAACACAATGTGTTCACCACGAAACGTTTGCACCAATTTTATATGTCATGCGGTATCACACGCTTGATGAGGCCATCCAGATGCAAAACGCGGTGCCACAGGGATTGTCATCAAGTATTTTCACCAACGACATGCGCGAAGCAGAAATATTCATGTCGGCATCCGGCAGTGATTGCGGGATTGCCAACGTCAACATCGGCACGTCAGGTGCAGAAATCGGCGGCGCATTTGGCGGTGAAAAAGAAACCGGCGGCGGCCGTGAATCAGGTTCGGATAGCTGGCGCGCCTATATGCGGCGCACCACCAACACCATCAACTATTCGTCGGAGCTGCCGTTTGCGCAGGGGATTGTGTTTGATATTGGTGGCGATACCTGACCTGACCGTTTGCTTGATTCAGGGTAATGATTGGACGTTATACAAAAAACGCCACCCAAAGGTGGCGTCAATCTTGGTACGCCCGACAGAGCGGCTGCGGGGTTTCATCGTGTGTGCCTGCGCACACACGATGCCGCAGACGCCGGAATCCTGTGCGCAGGATTCCGGGAGAACCTGTCCATCACATCGTGAGAGTCATATGCGCAAGCCAAACTGTTGGCTTGCTCGGGCGGAAAATAAAATCGCCACCCACAGGTGGCGTTAATTTTGGTACGCCCGACAGGACTCGAACCTGTTACCCCCGGCTTAGAAGGCCGGTGCTCTATCCAGATGAGCTACGGGCGCACGATGAATCGCAACGGAGTGAATTATGCGCCAAGATGTCGGTGCCGAGATAGTGCGACCTTGGTTCCACGCGTCGCACGGAGGCGTCGCGGTTCGGTCGGCGCGGCCCAAAGCAGTTTGGGCCACGAAATCCCGCCCTCACCCCCCGGCTTAGAAGGCCGGTGCTCTATCCAGATGAGCTACGGGCGCGTGGGACGTTTGCTGTTCAATTGCAGGCGCGCGGTGTGAGTATGCACGCATCTTGCATTGCCGGGCTGTGTTCAGCGTGAAAACGCAGAGACATAAAAAATTGGTCGGAGTGATAGGATTCGAACCTACGACATCTTGCTCCCAAAGCAAGCGCGCTACCGGGCTGCGCCACACTCCGATTACTGCAAAAACAAGCCAAAATTATACCTGCAACGGTTGCGTTGGGCAATGGAAAACCACCCTTGCCACAAACAAAAAGGCACCGCGAACGGTGCCTTTTTTGCTCATGCATCGCTTTTGCGCGAATTTATTTACTGAGGCTGTGTTTCAGTGACTGGCGCGCCGTCGGTTGGCGTCTCCACGCGCGGTGCACGTGGCGCTGCCGGTGGCGCCTCCAATAGCGCTTTCATCGAAAGCCGCACGCGGCCTTTGTCATCCGCTTCCATCACTTTGACCTTGACGATCTGGCCCTCTTTCAAATGATCGGCAACGGCGTTCACACGCTCATGGGCGATCTGCGAAATATGCAGCAAACCGTCTTTACCCGGCAGCAGTTGAACAATTGCGCCGAAGTCGAGCAGACGAACCACCGGACCCTCATAAACACGGCCAACTTCAATTTCAGCGGCGATGGCTTCGATGCGCAGTCTGGCGGCTTCGCCGGCTTCACCCGACAGACAGGCGATTGAAATCGTACCGTCGTCCTGAATATCGATCTCAGTGCCGGTTTCGCGGGTGATGGCCTGGATGACGCTGCCGCCCTTGCCGATCACTTCACGAATCTTGTCCGGATGAATCTTGATCTTGATGATGCGCGGTGCAAATTGTGAAAGCTCCGAGCGCGCGGTGGGTACCGCTTGTTTCATCAAACCCAGAATATGCATGCGGCCGTCTTTGGCTTGTTTCAATGCCACATCCATGATCTCTTTGGTGATGCCCATGATCTTGATGTCCATTTGCAGCGCGGTGATACCAGCATCGGTACCGGCGACTTTGAAATCCATATCGCCAAGATGGTCTTCGTCACCCAGAATATCGGTCAATACGGCGAACTTGCTGCCGTCTTTGATGAGGCCCATCGCCACACCCGCAACGTGTGCTTTCATCGGCACACCGGCATCCATCAGCGCCAAACAACCGCCGCAAACAGACGCCATGGATGACGAACCGTTTGATTCGGTGATTTCCGACACCACACGCATGGCGTAGCCAAATTCCGCTTCAGTCGGCAATACTGCCGCCAATGCACGCTTGGCTAAACGGCCGTGACCAATTTCACGGCGCTTCGGCGTACCGACGCGACCGGTCTCACCAGTTGAATACGGTGGGAAGTTGTAGTGAAACATATAACGATCTTTGTACTCGCCCTGCAAGGCGTCGATCATTTGTGAGTCTTTCAGCGAGCCGAGTGTTGCAACCACCATCGCCTGCGTTTCACCGCGGGTAAACAACACCGAGCCGTGGGTGCGCGGCAACACCGAGGTGCGGATCGATATCGGACGAACGGTGCGCGTGTCACGACCATCAATACGCGGCTCACCGTTCAAAATCTGGCTGCGGACAATTTTGGATTCAATCGCGAACAGCAGTGACGAAACGGTGTTTTTGTCGGGGGCGCCTTCTGCGCCGGTGCACAAAGCGGTGATCACGCGCTTGCTGATGCCAGACAGCATCTCTGAGCGGGCACCTTTGGATTTGATGCGGAATGCCGCATCCAAATCGCTGGCAGCCATGGTGTTGATCTGGTCGATCAACACTTGTGGCGGTACCGGTGCGGTCCATGCCCATGGATCTTTTCCGGCTTCATCGGCCAAGTCAAGAATGGCGTTGATGACAGCTTGTTGTTGATCGTGGCCATAAACGATGCCGCCCAACATGACGTCTTCCGGCAACTCAAGGGCTTCCGATTCAACCATTAATACGGCCGTATCGGTACCCGCGACCACGAGGTTCATTTGCGAGGTCTCGAGTTCGGTCTTGGTCGGATTCAGAATGTATGCGCCGTCGAGATAACCAACACGCGCCGCGCCGATCGGGCCTTCAAACGGCACGCCGGCGAGTGTGACGGCGGCAGATGCACCGATCATCGCCACGATATCGGAGTCAATTTCCGGGTCGGATGAAAGCACGGTCGCGATGATCTGCACTTCGTTGTAGAAACCATCCGGAAACAACGGACGCAGTGGACGATCGATCAAACGGCTGGTCAAAATTTCTTTTTCCGAAGGACGGCCTTCGCGCTTGAAGAAACCGCCGGGAATCTTGCCGCCGGCAAATGTTTTTTCCTGATAGTCAACGGTCAACGGAAAAAAGTCCTGACCTTCTTTCGCGTCACGGCGCGCGACACAGGTAACCAGTACAACAGTGTCATCAAGCGAGACCAATACGGCACCGTCAGCCTGGCGCGCGATCTCACCGGTTTCGAGCGTCAATGTATGACGTCCGTACTGCAGTGTTTTTTTAATGGCTTTCATGCGGGAATTCCCTTGGAGTTTGCTGTTAAATAAAAACGGTTGCCGCCGTTACTTCCAAACAAAGCGGCGCGGGCGCTGATGCTTCAATGCGTATATCAATGCGGCAAAAAACAATGAAAAAGCCCCGCTGCCTTTGTGGGGAACAGTGGGGCTTTTTTGATTCTGGATACGCTCGCTGACTGGCTGGAATTCGATTACTTGCGCAGGCCGAGTTTGTCGATCAGTGAACGATAGGCGTCGAGCTTGGTGCGCTTCAGATAATCAAGCAGGCTGCGGCGCTTTGACACCATGCGAAGCAAACCACGGCGACCGTGGTGATCTTTAACGTGCTTTTTGAAATGGTCGGTGAGTTCGTTGATGCGATTGGTCAGCAAAGCAACCTGAACTTCAGGGGAGCCGGTATCACCCTTGGCACGTGCATATTGGGCAACAACTTCGGCCGTTCTTACGGTGGTGGTCATGATTTTTCCTTTTCTCGGATCAAACGCCTTATCGCAGGCGATTACGGCTTTCGGATAGCTCCTACTTGCAAGGCCGGAATTATAGCCTGAAATCAGGCCAAAAACATCATATTTCTTAACAAAATCAGAGGCTTTGGGTCTTCAACTGTCAGCGCAAGGCGCATTTGTCTGGCCGGTGGCCATCAAACGTAATGGCACCAGACGCGGTCGGCCCCGGGTCAATTCGGACAGTTGCACCTCGCCCACCCCGAGAAATCGTGACGACCGGGCAAACACCGCAAACGGCGTCGTCTGGCTGGCGTGTTGAACCTCGGCATCCAACCAGCCGCCGTTACAGAATATTTTTTCGTCTTCGTCGGTCAGGGTAATGGCGGGCAGATTCGTACAAAGCATTTGCGCGGGCAATAGCACTTGATCGCGCGCAAATTCACTCATCGCCGCCAATTCGTCCAGCGTTCGGGCGCGGGGTAGTTCAAAGCCGCCGGTGGCGGTGCGCCGGAGAGCTGTCAAATGCGCACCACAACCCAACGCCTCGCCGATTTCTTCCGCCAGCACCCGGATATAGGTGCCCTTGCTCACCTTGGTCACAATCACCATGTCGTGATCAACAAGTGAATCCAATGACAATGCTGAAATCGTAATCGTGCGCGGCTCGCGGGCGACCTCAATGCCTTGACGCGCAAGTTTGTAAAGCGGAACACCATCTTGTTTGAGCGCCGAATACATTGGCGGGACCTGACTCTGCGCGCCGAGGAACCCCGTCAATACCTCACGAGCCCGGGTGTCTGTGACGCGCACCTCGCGACGATTAATAATGGCGCCTTCGGTGTCACCCGTTTGGCTGACTTCGCCCAATCTAAGTGTGGCGCGATAGGACTTTTCCGCGTCGAGCAGGAAACGCGAAAATTTGGTGGCTTCACCAAAACATACCGGCAGCAGACCGGTTGCAAAGGGGTCAAGGGTGCCGGTGTGACCGGCTTTTTCAGCGCGGAACAATCGCTTCGCGGCGGCCATGGCCTGGGTTGACGAAAGTCCGGCCGGCTTATCCAGCAACAACACACCATCAACGTTTCGGCGGACAATTTTTGGTCTGTCCCCGGCGGGTGTCACTCGCGGCGGATTGTCCACGCCACGACCCGACCCGTCATGTTCGTTGTTACCCGCCATCGTGCGGATGTTTTGCATCCTCGGCGACCGCATCATTGATTAACTTTGAAAGATGCGCGCCGCGCTCGATGGATTGATCAATTTCAAAATGCAATGCCGGCACCACACGAATTGTCAGGCGTTTGGCCAGTTGCATGCGCAAAAAGCCTGCCGCACTGTTCAATCCGTTTTTGCACGACAACACCTGCTCTACGCTGCCGAGATGTGTGAAGAATACTTTTGCGTGCGACACATCACGCGCAACCTCAACGTCGGTCAATGTCACCATCGACACACGCGGATCACGCAATTCAAGGCGGATCATCTCCGACAGTTCGCGTTGAATTTGATCGGCAATTTTCCGGTTGCGTGCATCAGCCACAATAATTTTCCGTTTCCCGATTACGCAAGCGAGCGGGCAACTTCGGTGGTCTCAAACGCTTCGAGTTGATCACCTTCCTTGATGTCGTCATAGCCTTTTAATGAAAGGCCGCATTCAAAGCCCGCCTTGACATCCTTGACGTCGTCTTTGAAGCGCTTTAATGACTCCAATTCACCGGTAAAGATCACCACACCCTCGCGCAACAAGCGGATCGATGAGGAACGCTTGATGACGCCGTCAAGCACAAAGCAGCCGGCGACCGAGCCAATCTTGGAAATCTTGAACACACTGCGAATTTCAACCATGCCGAGAATCGACTCCTTGATTTCGGGTGACAGCAGTCCGCCAAGCGCGGCTTTCACATCATCGACCGCTTCATAAATGATGTTGTAGTAGCGCACCTGAACACCGGCGTTTTCGATCAGCTTGCGCGCGCCAACATCGGCGCGGACGTTAAAGCCGATCAATACCGCTTTTGACGCAATGGCAAGATTGACATCCGATTCGCTGACGGCACCCACACCGGCGTGCACCACGTTTACCCTGACCTCGGGCGTGGAGAGTTTTGCCAGCGCGTGTGTCAAGCCTTCATAGGAACCCTGCACATCTGCCTTGATGATGATGGCGAGCGACTTGGTCGCGCCCTCACCCATTTGTTCAAATGCATTTTCGAGTTTGACGGTTTGTAATTTGGCCAGTTTGACGTCGCGGAATTTGCCCTGGCGGAACAGCGCGATTTCGCGCGCCTTGCGCTCGTCATTCAAGACCATCATGTCTTCGCCCGCACCCGGCACGTCTGTCAGACCTTGCACTTCAACCGGGATTGAAGGCCCGGCTTGATCGATGCTCTTGCCATCCTCATCGATCAGGGCCCGCACGCGGCCATAGACGCCACCGGCCAGCAACATGTCACCCTTTTTCAAGGTGCCCGACTTCACCAGCACTGTCGCAACCGGACCGCGACCTTTATCCAGACGCGCGTCGATCACCACACCCCTGGCAGGCGCATTTTTTACCGCCTTGAATTCAGCGACCTCGGCAACCAGCAATATTGCCTCGAGCAACTTATCCAGACCGACACCGGTCTTGGCAGACACCGGCACAAACATCACGTCGCCGCCATACTCTTCCGGCAACACGTCGTTTGCCACCAATTCCTGCTTGACCCGATCGAGATTCGCCTCGGGTTTGTCGATTTTGTTGACCGCGACAATCATCGGCACGTTTGCCGCCTTGGCGTGCGCAATCGCCTCTTTTGTTTGCGGCATCACGCCGTCATCTGCCGCCACCACCAAAATAACGATGTCGGTGATTTGTGAGCCGCGCGCGCGCATGGCGGTAAACGCCTCGTGGCCGGGCGTATCGAGAAACGTGATCACACCTTTCGGCGTTTCGACATGATAGGCGCCGATATGCTGGGTGATACCACCCGCCTCACCGGACGCCACACGTGCGCTGCGAATCTTGTCGAGCAATGACGTCTTACCATGATCAACGTGACCCATGATCGTCACCACCGGCGGCCGTGTCACCATCTCGTCAGGGCTGTGCACAATTGCTTCTTCAAGATAAGACTCGGGATCATCCGCTTTTGCGGCAATCGCCGTATGGCCCATTTCCTCGACCAGCAAAATCGCGGTCTCCTGATCAATCACCTGATTGATGGTGACCATCGAACCCATTTTCATCATGGTCTTGATAACTTCGGCAGCCTTCACCGCCATCTTTTGCGCCAGCTCACCGACGGTTATTGTCTCGGGTACCATTACCTCATAGACAATCGCCTCGGTTGGCGTTTGGAAATTGGTTTCGGCATCCGGATCATCGTGATGCGCCTTTGCCCGGCGACCGCGCCAACCTTCACGACCACCGCTGGCGTCGCCGCGCGTCTTGATACCGCGACGCTTGTTGGCGTCATCACTCCAGGATGACGTTGTTTTGACGGGTTTTTTCGGACTCTTCTTGTCGGTTTTGATTTGACCGTCGGCATCCTTGATTACCGGGCGGTGCAACGTACCCGCGGGTGCGGCAACCACCGGCGGCGGGTCTTTTTTCAGAACCACGCGTTCGCCGATGCGCGGACCATCGACAGCAGGTGCTGCGACAACCGGCGGCGGCTTTTTCGCGAGCGCCTCCGCACTAGGCGCACCCAGCACGCCCGATTTTGACTTTGGTGCCGGTTTGACTTCGGCGGCAGCCTTCGCGTCAGCTTCCGCTTTTGCGGTAACTTCCGTTGCGGCCGCTTCAGCCGCATCCGCTTCAATTTCTTTTTTGGTCCGACGTTTAGCCGGGGCCTGTGCTTTCAACTCGGCTTGTTTGGCCAGCAGCGCGGCCTGACGATCTTCCTCAGCCTGGCGCTTGGCCATCTCTTCATCATTGATGATCGGCTGTACAGGTTCAACCGGGGCTTCGACAACCGCTTCGGCAACCGCGTCGACCTTCAAGAACGTGCGCTTCTTGCGGACTTCGACCTGAATCGTCCGCGCCTTGCCGGTCGCGTCAGATTTTTTGATCTCCGAGGTCTGCTTGCGCATCAAGGTGATTTTTTTCTTCTCGTCTTTATGGCCATGCGACTCTTGCAGGTAGGCAAGCAGACGCGATTTATCGTCCTCGGTCAGCGAATCTGCCGAGTCGGATTTCGCCACACCCGAAGATTTGAGTTGCTCAATGAGCAAATCCGGGGTGAGTTTGAGTTCTTTGGCGAATTGTTCAACGGTGGTTTGAGCCATGCCTTGCCTTGTCTTTACGATACGTTGTGTTGCGATGCAGTTGCATACATATAAAAACGGTCAAACGGATACAAAATCGACCATCTTGCGCCAGATGCTTTCTGGCAGATCTATACCGCTGTTTCCGCTGTTTCGGCCTTCTCGGCAGCGAACCAAGGGGCACGTGCAGTCATGATCAGCGCCTTTGCCCGTTCCGCATCCATGCCTGTCATCTCGGTCAACTCGTCGATTGCCAAATCAGCCAGATCTTCCATGGTTTGTACACCCTTGGTCGCCAGCGTGTGCGCAGTCTCAGCGTCCATGCCGTCCATACCAAGCAAATCTTCCGCCCCGGTTTCCATGGTCTCTTCGGATTTGATGGCGGCGGTCACCAGCGCATCACGTGCGCGCCGACGCAACTCATTGACCGTATCCTCATCGAAGGATTCGATTTCCAGCATTTCATTGAGCGGCACGTAGGCGACTTCTTCGAGGTTGCTGAAACCTTCGGCGATCAAAATCTGCGCGACCTCTTCATCCACATCGAGCTTTTCGATAAACAACTGCTGGATCGACTGTTGCTCGGTCGAGCGACGTTCGTTGGCGGTTTCTTCGGTCATGATGTTGAGTTGCCAGCCGGTCAACTCGGACGCCAAGCGGACGTTTTGTCCGCCGCGGCCGATTGCCTGCGCAAGTTGTTCTTCATCAACCACCACATCCATCGCGTGTTTTTCTTCATCGACAATAATCGATGACACCTCGGCCGGCGCAAGGGCATTGATCACAAACTGCGCCGGATCAGCCGACCACAAAATAATATCAACCCGTTCGCCCGCCAGCTCGCCGGTTACGGCCTGTACCCGCGAACCGCGCATACCGACACAGGTACCAATCGGGTCAACCCGTGGATCGTTGGATTTGACAGCAATCTTGGCGCGCATTCCCGGGTCACGGGCGGCCGATTTAATCTCCAACAGGCCTTCCTCGATTTCCGGCACTTCAAGCTCGAACAACACGCGGATAAAGTCCGGCGAAATACGTGAAAGAACCAACTGCGGCCCGCGCAAATTGCGGTCGATCTTCAGCAGGTGCGCACGCACACGGTCACCGACACGAAGGTTCTCTTTCGGAATCAATTCCGACTTCGGCAAAATCGCCTCGATGCGGCCGGATTCGACAATCACATTGCCACGCTCAACACGTTTGATGGTACCGGTAACGAGCTGCTCGTCCCGCGCCAGGAAATCCTGCAGAATCTGTTCGCGTTCGGCGTCGCGAATCTTTTGCAGGATCACCTGCTTTGCGGTTTGCGCGCCGATACGGCCAAAATCCACCGCCTCAAGCGGCTCTTCGATGACATCACCGAGCTGCAGGTTCTCGCCGCGCTCAGGCGCGTCGGTAATCGCGATTTGACGCGCCGGCTCTTCATGCTCTTCGTCAGGCACCACTGTCCAGCGGCGGAACGCCTCGTATTCGCCTGTCAGACGGTCGATTTCAACGCGCACGTCGCCCTCTTCCTGCAATATCTTGTCGGTGAATTTTCGCTTGGTTGCTGACGCAAGCGCCATTTCCAGCGCGATAAACACGGTTTCGCGGGGCACACTTTTCTCGCGGGCCAACGCATCCACCAGTAACAGAATTTCACGACTCATTTTTTATCTCCACCTGATCGCTAACGACGGCGCAAAGCATTGA
>JANPDI010000222.1:0-35499 GCA_031431435.1 Burkholderiales bacterium | reverse complement strand
GTGAAGGATTTGCTTGTCATGGCGGATAACTCAATTTCGCTCGGTCTATTTTCAAGTGAAGAGTCCGCCAAACGCCTGGTCAGCGAACTCGAGACAAAATCGGCGACGTTTACCAAGGGCATATCAATCACCGCAAAAAATCCGTTGGCAAAAGAAACAATTTTTGTCGTTCGCGAACCGGATACGCTATTGATTGCAAAAGCGGCACTGATGCAAAAGGATTTTAATGGGAGCGTGTTGACGGGCGCAACCTGCCAAAACGCCCCTGAGGTTGCCGCGGTTGCCACGTCGGCGGCGACGACCGACGCACCGAAAGAGCCTGCAAAAGATGCCACAAAGGTACCGGTGACGCCGGCGGCATCGGTTGCGGAAAAAAATTCCAAGAAATAATCCCCCCGCTTGTTGCCGTTCACCGGCACCAATAGATTTGCGCGAAAGGAATAATAATGAATTTGGCAATCCCGACCCTGTTTGAATTTGTCATTGTCTTGCTGATTGCGCCGGTGTTGTCGAGCAATACATATCGCTTGGTGATTTATGGATTTGCCAGACGTGCCGTTTTATTTTTGGTCGCGTCAATTGTCGTATGTGGAACTCTCAACGTGATGTATTACAGCCAGTACCGGCAGCTTGCGAAACCAGAAGCCGAGCGCATGATGGAAATTGTCAACCAACCGGTGATGCGCAGCCGAAGCGGCAATGTCAGCGGCACACCGACAAAAAGAGTGGCCGCGCGATACACGTTTTTGGCCAACGGAACATATTCGGACTACCCATCGCCAAACGGTGAGTTGGTCCGTTTTGCGCCGACCGAGTTGGAAGTCCAATGGCGTGCAGACGCGTTGATCGCCCTGGCGCGTCAGAACGACGCCGCCGCCGTTGCCGCGATGAAATCGGCTGTTTGGGGACTGTTGTGGATACCGTTGCTGTTGACCGGTTATTTACTTTCGCGCCGTGAGTTCAAAAAACTCACCGATAAACATGGTTTTCAGCGCATCACGCCGCAGACAACGTTTGCCGATATCGACGGGTTCGTCAGCATGCTATTGGGTGCCTGCGAAGATGCCAACATGCACGGCACGCTTGAACAGATTCTGTCGCAGCCCAACGACAAACGAAAACTGATGGTCAATGAACTGCTGGCGGGTCTGCGCGACAAACGTGCGCCGAAGATGTTGATCGACGGCTTTGTCTGCCTGCTCGATGACGACGTCGCTGAAAAAGCCTATGTCGCGATTCACAAATGCGCGCGTTAAGCAGGTCGAATGCCGTCTCGCCGGTCCGAATCAACGCGGCAGCCCGGCGCATGGCGCCCGCCGGGGGACCACCTTAGTTTAGTTTTTTGCGCCAGGTGTTGTGCGGGTTTTATCCAGCACCGTCATCGCGGTCGACACCATTGACGCCACATCGGCGATATTCGACGGCACGATCAGTGTATTGCCGGCTTTGGCGAGATGACCGAATTGTTCGACATACTTTTCGGCGATCTTCAAATTGGCCGCCTGCTGGCCACCGGGCGCATCCAACGCGACCGCCACCACCCGCACCGCCAACGCGGTGGCATCGGCAACTGTGGTCAACGCAACGGCTTCACCCTGGGCGCGATTGATCGCCGCTTGTTTGTCGCCTTCCGACTCGAGAATTGCCGCCTGCCGCTTGCCGTCGGCGATGTTGATTTCCTCCTGGCGCAGACCTTCTGATTTGGCGATCAGTGCGCGCTTTTCACGCTCGGCGGTGATTTGTGCCTGCATCGAGCGCAGGATCGATTCGGGCGGCGTGAGACTCTTGATTTCATAACGCAGCACTTTGATGCCCCAGGTGCGGCCGGCTTCGTCGAGCACCGAAACAATCTGGCGGTTGATTTCGTCGCGGCTTTCAAATGTTTTGTCGAGCTCCATTTTGCCGATTTCCGAACGCAATGCGGTCTGCGCCAATTGGGTGATCGCCATGATGTAATCAGACGAACCGTAGCTGGCGAGTTTTGGGTCCATCACCTGAAAATAGATGATGCCGTCAACGGCAAGTTGCGTGTTGTCTTTGGTGATACAGACCTGTTCAGGAATATCCAGCGGCACCTCTTTGAGGCTGTGGCGATATTGCACGCGATCGATGAACGGCACAATCACGTTTAAGCCCGGCAGCAAGGTGCCGTGAAATTTGCCCAAACGCTCAACCACCCAGGCACTTTGTTGCGGGACAATCCGCACGCCTTCGATGACAAACACAATGATGGCCGCGAGTAAAAAAAACGGAATTGCGTAGCCGGAAAACCCGGGCGTGGCATACAACGCAACGGTCGCAATCATGACGGCGGCAAATTTGACAAACATGGGGACACTCCTTTTGTTATTGGCTGTGAGGCTGCGGCTTTTAATGGCGGGCGGAATGATCAAGCAGAAACCAATAACACGCCCTGCTCCGTGGCAGTGATGGTCAAAACACCGTCGGCGCTTGGATCGCCGCTGACTTTGGCGTCCCACGACGCACCGCGATACTTGACCCGCGCCGTACCGCTGGCTTGATTGACCCAACTTTCGAACACCACGGTCTGGCCGACTTCAAGACTGTTTTGTCCGCCGGATTCTTTCGGATGACGTTGCCACCAGCGATGCACCAAATAAATTCCGACCAACACGGTTGCGGCGGTGACAACCACCTGCAGCCAAAACTCACCACCCAACCAGGCGACCAATGCGCCTGCCAGCGCAGCCACACCAAACACCAACAGGTAAAAGGTGCCCGTCAGCAGTTCGGCGATGATGAGTACAAACCCTGCAATTGCCCAAAATAGATATGCTGCCATTTGAAACTCCTTTCTTATTGTTGTTTTGTTTCTATTGGTGTTGTGTCGCCCGCACCAATGGCAATTCGCGACACCAATATGACAATGACAACAATCCTGGTAAAAAATTCCCCCGCCGGCAGGTTTGAGGTTTACCGCCGGGAAAGCCGGTCAAACCGGCCTTTTGGCTGAAATAATCCCGGTGTTGACGCCGGCAAAATTCAACCCACCAAACAGCCTGCCGTGTTCGATTTTCACACACCGGTCCATCACCACATCGAGGCCCGCGTTTGACGCCGCTGCGGCGGCATCGGTGTTCACCACGCCAAGCTGCATCCACAAACACGTTGCGCCGATTGCGATGGCTTCTTCCGCCAGTGGGCCGATCTCCGCGGCCTTGCGGAAGCAATCCACCATCTCAACCTTCTCAGGGATGGCTGACAGCGTCGGGTAACACCGTTCACCCAGCACCTCGGTGTAGGCCGGGTTAACCGGAATGATGCGATAGCCGTGTTGCTGCATATATTTGGCGGCGAAAAAACTCGGTCGCCACCAGCTTGCGGATAAACCCACCACGGCGATGGTCTTATGTGTTTTCAAGATTCGGCGGATGTCGGCGATGTCGTCAACAATCATGTTTGTTCTCACTCGTCGTTCAATAAATTTCGTGCTTGTGCCGTCGCATTGGCATCGCGCGTGTCCGGCAAACCTATCGCCTGTTTGCGGCGGCGCGCCATCCACCATAACAGCAATGCGCCGCCAGCAAGCAATACAAACGGCCCGAACCAAAGCAGGAATGTCTTGCGATCAACCGGCGGCCGGTACAACACAAAGTCGCCGTAGCGCGCCTGCAAGTAGGTTTTGATTTCATCGTCACTCTTGCCTTGCTCAATCAGCGTGCGTACCTCGCGGCGTAAATCACCGGCCAACCCGGCCGGCGACTCCGCCAGCGTCTGGTTTTGACAAACCAAACAACGCAATTCACTTTCGAGTTTCTTCAGGCGCTGCGCCAACGCGGGCGAAGGCAGATCCGCCGCCGGTGTTTGCACCTGCGCCAACACCGGCATTGTCAAGCCGGCCAATATCAGGCCAAGCAATAATGCGCCACTGATCGACCGGCGCGCGCGGGTTAATGCCGCGCGACCCGGTGCCGCGCAACCCGGGACACAAAACGGCATCGTCAAAAACAGCCTCAAGGAATCAAAACGCCATATTGGACGGGACTTTTCAAGCAAAAACATCTGGAAATGCCCGTCTCTATTGGTGTTTTTCATTTCGGTGGCTGACCATTGGGAGCGCATCATGGGTGATTGTGGGCTGCTAGGGCAATTTTTTCAACGACAAAATAAGCGGCAGCAGCGTGTCATTAAGCACCTTTGCGTCGATCGGGCCGGTATGTTTGTGGCGAACCTTGCCCGCCTTGTCGATGACAAAAGTCTCTGGCGCGCCATACACACCCCAATCGATCGCCACGCGTCCGTCAAGGTCACTCACGCTCAGCCGGTAGGGGTCGCCGTACTTCGCCAGCCAGCCTTTCGCCGCAGCCGGATCATCCTTCCAGTTGAAACCAATGATCGGCAGTACCTGCTGTTTGGCCAGATCATTGAGGAACGGATGTTCGTACCGGCACGAGGCGCACCAACTGCCCCAGACGTTGAGAAGCCATACCTGGCCCTTGAGTTCGCTGCCGGAAAATTTGGTTGCGGGATCGTGCAAAACCGGCAGGCTGAATTGTGGTGCCGGTTTGTCAATCAATGCCGATGGCACTTCGCGCGGATTCAGGAACAGCCCCTGATACAAAAACCAGACAAGCGCAAAAAAAATCGCCAGCGGCAAAAAAAACTGCCATGCCCGCTTCACGTTGGACGGTCTGACGTCGCTCATTCGGCAGCCTGCGGCGTTGCGCCGTCACGACCCGCACCGGTTCCGGCCGGGGTGGTGGCGGGTACAGGTGACTTAACACGCACACGATATCGCTTGTCACCAATTGCAAATGCGCCGCCCAGCGCCATCAGGATGCAACCCGCCCAAATCCAATCGATAAACGGCTTGATATAAATACGCACACCCCACGCGCCGTCAACTGCATTCTCAACCGGTTCGCCAAGCGCCACATAAAGGTCGCGGGTAAAACCGGAATCGATCGCGGCTTCGGTCATGGTCTGGCCGGACGCAAAATAAGTCCGTTTCTCGGGGCTCAGCACCTCGACCACCCGGCCGTGCTGACTGACCTCGAAGCGGCCTTTGACCGAGGAAAAGTTTGGTCCCGCCTTGTCGCCAACGGAGACAAATTTGAACGTATAACCGCCTTCTGTAACGCTGTCACCCGGCGCCATTCGCACGTCGCGTTCGACTTCATAACCCCGCACCAACGTGACACCGATGACAAACACCGCCATGCCGACGTGCGCCAGATGCATACCGTAATAACTCGCCGCGTTGGCGCGCAGCTTTATCCATACGTTGTCGCCGGCGGTCGAGCGCAGACGATGTACCAGCGCGGCCACACACCCGGCAATAATCCAAAAAGCAAGCAACAAGCCCAACGCAACCAGCAACGACCACTTACCCATGATGAACGGCGTGACAATCGCACATGCAATCGCAACCCCCAGCGCCCACTTCAAACGCGTCCACAAGTCGGGCAACGTGGCATTGCGCCAAGACACCATCGGGCCGATGGCCATCAGAAATAATGCCGGCGCCATCAACGGATAAAACACCGTATCAAAATAGGGGGGGCCGACGGAAATTTTGCCGAGCTTGAGTGCATCCAGAAACAGCGGATACAAGGTGCCCAACATCACCGCCAGCATCGCCACCACCAACAACACATTGTTGGCGAGTAAAAACGATTCGCGCGAAATGCCCGAAAAACCGCCGGGAATTTTTGCCAGTCCCAGTTGCGGTGCACGCCACGCGTACAAAGCCAGCGACACACCGGTCA
Source organism: Burkholderiales bacterium (assembly GCA_031431435.1). Classification (GTDB taxonomy): domain Bacteria; phylum Pseudomonadota; class Gammaproteobacteria; order Burkholderiales; family Usitatibacteraceae; genus UKL13-2. The sequence goes on along the minus strand of JANPDI010000222.1, from coordinate 29,770 downwards.
CCACCACCAGAAACGCAAGTATGAATGCGCCGCGCGCGGGGTCGGTGGCGAACGCGTGAACGCTGGTCAACACGCCCGAGCGCACCAGGAACGTTCCCAACAACGACAACGAGAATGCCATGATCGCCAACAGCACCGTCCAGCTTTTGAAGATGCCGCGTTTTTCCGTCACGGCTAGTGAGTGAATTAGCGCCGTACCCACCAGCCAGGGCATAAACGATGCGTTTTCAACCGGATCCCAGAACCACCAGCCGCCCCAGCCGAGTTCGTAATAAGCCCAGGCACTGCCCAATGCGATACCGAGCGTCAAAAAAATCCACGCGGCGGTGGTCCATGGGCGAGACCAGCGGGCCCATGTTGCATCCAGCTTGCCGCCGATTAATGCCGCCACCGCAAACGCGAATGCCACCGAAAAGCCGACGTAACCCATGTACAGCATCGGCGGATGGTAAATCATGCCGGGATCCTGCAACAGCGGATTGAGGTCGCGCCCTTCGAGCGCTGCCGGCATCAGCCGGTCAAACGGATTGGAGGTCATCAACATAAACAAGAAAAACCCGATGGCGATCAGGCCCATGACGGCAAGCACGCGGGCGATGACCTCTTGCGGCAGATTGCGGCTGAACAAAGACACGGCAAACGTCCAACCGGTGAGCATCAGCACCCACAACAGCAAACTGCCCTCATGTGAACCCCACGACGCGGTGATTTTGTAATACACCGGCAGTTTTGTGTTGGAGTTTGCCACCACGTTCTTGACCGAAAAATCACTGGTGACAAAACAATAAATCAGGCAGGCAAACGCGAATAGAACAAACACGAACTGTCCGGTGGCCAACGGCCTCGCCAGCGCCATCCATTGGGTGTTTTGACGAAACGCGCCAATCATCGGCACCGTGCCCAGCGCAATCGCCAGGCACAGTGCAACAATCAGTGAGAAGTGACCGAGTTCGGGGATCATTGGCCTGGCCTTTCGATGGCGGCATTTAGGCAGCCGCAGATGAACGCAGATGAACACAGATATTTTTTAAGGCAGTATTGGCTGCCGACATGTGTCATGTTGATAAAGAATGCGTTTGAGTGGGTGGAAGTCATCTGCGTTTATCCGCGTTTATCTGCGGCCAGGAATTCTTTCTCATTTCCCCGCCTGCGTCACGACCGATTTTTGACCGGCGAACATGCTGGCTTCAATCGGCTTGCCGGCCTGCTTCAATGCCTCTGCCGCTTCCGGCGGCATATAGTTTTCGTCGTGCTTGGCGAGCACTTCGGAGGCGCGGAACACGCCATCGGCCCCGACCCTGCCCTGCGCCACCACACCCTTGCCCTCTTTGAATAAATCCGGCAGGATTCCCGTATAGCTAACCGGAATGGTCTTGGCCGTATCGGTCACGCTGAATGAGACGGTGAGGCCGTCAGTCTTGCGCTGCACGCTACCCGCAGTGACCAAACCGCCGATGCGGAAGGTGCGGTCCTTTGGCGCCTTGTCTTCGAACACCTGTGTCGGCGTAAAAAAGAACACACGATTTTCACGCAGCGCATTGACCACCAGCGTTGCCGCGGTGGCAAGTATCGCGGCGCCGATCAACACCCACAAAACACGTTTTTGTCTTGGCTTCATCATCACTGGCGCTCCTGCAACCGTTGTACAACCACTTCTTCACGCACTGCCGCCTGCGCACCATGGATGCGCAATCGCACCAATACGATTTCGATCACGATGCAGCCGAGGAAGGCGCCGAACGAGCCCCAAACATAAAAACCGCGGCCATCCATCGAAAAAAAATCCGTCCAGTTCATTGTTGCGGTTCCTTCAGGTTACTTTCAATTGGTCGTTGACTTCCCTGATGTTGCGGACCCACTGCGCGTTTTTCTCACGCTCCAGAATAATCGCACGCACCCGGCACAGCGACACCGCAATGGTGTACATCCAGCACGCCAGCGCCATCACCAGCATTCCCAGCAACATGGTCGCCGCCATTTTGTTGCCCTGCGTCAGCGACACCGAAGCCCCCTGATGCAGCGTGTTCCACCATTTCACGGAGAAATAGATGATGGGTACGTTAACGGAACCCACCAGCACCAGCAGCGCGCCGGCTTTGTCCGAACGTTTTTTGTCTTCAATGGCGTTGATCAGGGCAATGTAGCCCACGTACAGGAACAACAAAATCAATGTCGAGGTCATGCGCGCGTCCCACGCCCAATAGGTACCCCAGGTTGGCCGGCCCCACAGTGCGCCCGTCCAAAGTGCCAGCGCGGTAAAAATGGCGCCGGTTGGTGCGAGCGCTTCCATCATCATCGACGACAAACGGGTTTGGTAAATGAGCGCCAACACCGCATAAAACGCCATCACCAGATAGATGAACATCGCCATCCACGCCGCCGGCACGTGAATAAAGATGATGCGATAGACCTCACCCTGCTGAAAATCCTCCGGCGCAACAAACAGGCCGATGTAGAGGCCCGCCACGCACAACAAAAACGCCAGCGTGCCAAACCAGGGCACCAACCTGCCGGCGAGCGGGTAAAACGATGACGGGGCGGAATATTTGAACAGACTCATTTCAATCCAGTCTTCAATCCAATGAAATTTTGACGGCGAATGCAACCGCAAACGGCACACCGACCATGCCGGACAATGCCAGCGCCCCGAGCAGCGACAGATTGGCCACGGCGTCAAGACCCGCCATGGTTGACTCCACCGCACCGGCACCAAATATCAGCACCGGGATGTAAAGGGGCAATACCAGTAACGCCATCAATATCGAGCCACCGCGCACACCAAGTGTCAGCGCCGCGCCGACTGCGCCCAACATGGTCAATACCGGCGTTCCCAGCAGTAGACCCGCAACCACCACCATGAGTTCACGACTATCGAGTCCGAATTGCAAACCGAGCAGTGGTGCGACCACCGCAACCGGCAAACCGGTGGTCAGCCAGTGTGCCACCATTTTACCGGCACACAGCAGCGGTAACGGATACCTCGACAGCGCCAATTGTTCAAGCGTGCCATCGGTATAGTCCTGCTGAAACATGCGTGGCAGGGTAAGCAGCACCGACAGCAATGCACACACCCACACCACGCCGGGCGCAATGCGTTTCAACAGCGCTGTTTCGGGGCCGATGGCGAGTGGGAACAGGCTCACCACAATCACAAAAAACACCAGCGCCTGCGCCAACTCACCCTTGGAGCGCATGGCAAGTTTGATGTCGCGCGCCGCCGCCACCCACACACCGCGCTCCGGTGTCGGCAACATTTCAGCGGTTGGCAACACAACACTCATTGTGTTTCCGCCAAACGATCCACCGGCGTTGTAACCGCGTTTTCTTGCAGGGTCAATTCGCGTGCCGGACCGCGCAGGGGCAGCGCCAGATGGGTCGCAACGACGGCGGCACCGCCGCCGGCCAGATGCTGATCAACCGTCTGTAGCAGCAGGGCAACGCCGTCCTGATCAAGCGCGTTGGTGGGCTCATCCAGCAGCCAGAGCGGCCGCTCGCTGAGCAACAAACGCGCAATGCCAATCCGCCGTTTCTGGCCCTGCGACAGCTTGCGTCCGGCGACGTGCCGTTGCATCAACAGGCCGACCCGGCGCAGCGCATCGAGCCTGGCTTCACGCGAGCTGGCGACCGCGTCAAGCGCCAGTTGATCAGTGAGATTTTCTTCTGCACTATATTCATCCTTCAGTGCGTTTGCGTGCCCGAGGTACAGAACCGCAGCCCGTTGCGCATCTGACAACGGCGTCAATTTCAGATTGTTCAAAAAAACCGCCCCCGCATCAGCGCGCGTGAGTCCCGCCAGCACCCGCAACAGACTGGTTTTGCCAACCCCGTTTGGGCCGCGCAAGATAAGCGCCTCGCCCGGATCAACGGCAAATGACAACGCCTCAAACAATGACCGCTCGCCGCGTGACAGCGTGAGCGATCTGGCTTCAAGCATTGCCGTGGCCACTATGGCGCAACCGTTGAAATATTCACGGTGATATTGGCCGCCGGGGGTTTGATCGACCCGCTGGCGCCCTGCAAATCGCCCGGTTGCAGTTTGGCCTCGCCCGCTTTCGAAATGCGCGCCTCAATGACCACCTCGTCGAACGACGACAGACTCATGCCAGGTGCCATCGCCATACCATCATCGAGCTTGAACACAAACGGCCAGCTGGTTGGCGCCGGCACACGCAATACCGCCAGTGGCATTTTCGGGCCGCTGGCCGCGCGCGCGAACACAAACAGGGTATCGCCGCGGGCGATTCGCGCCGTTAATTCCGGCGCAATGTTGATCTTTCCCGACACCGCTTTGCCCACCGCCGGCGGGGTGGCAGCCGCCACTGGTGCTGCCACCGGCGTCGCCGCTTTTGGAAACGCCGGTTTGCCGGTTTTGATTTCCGTGATGATGGCGGCGATTTGTGCAAAATCGTCGGAGTCTTTTGGCACCAGTGATTGTAATTTTTCCCAGCGCTTGATCGCCGCCGGTTTGTTTCCCGCACGCATGTCAGCCGTTCCCGCCAGGGCCAGCGCCTTCATATTGGCGGGGTCAATCTTTAATGCCCGGTCGATCAATTCACGCGGCTTGCCGGCGAAATTGCCCTCCTGCACCATCACCTGCGCATCGGCATAGTCGGCCAGCAATTGGGCATCGTTTGGCGTCAATGCCGCCGCCCGCCCAAACGCGGTTGCCGCGGCGGCGTATTGCCCCAATGCGTTTTGCGACCGCGCCAACAAAATCCATCCGCGCGGATCGTCCGGCTTTTCCGCCATTTTCTTGGCCAGATTGTCGACCAACGCCAATACCTGTTGATCGGACATTTGCGCATCAGGACTCTTTGCGGCATCCGCACCCGCGGTGGCCACACCCGCCGCCATCTGTCCGGCGGCGTTGTGCGCATTGTGAGCGCCCCATTGGACGTAGCCCAGCGAGCTGCCAACAACAATGAATAATGAAACCAAGAACCCCAGCATCCATGCGGGTTTTGAGGAACTTTTGGCTGGAACCGATTCACCAACAACGACTTTACTGCCCAAGTCGACTTCTCCGGCGAGGCGTCTTGCAAGCTCATCCAATGCGTCATCACGTTCGGCTTCGGATATCAGACCGCGTTCGAATTCGCCCTCGACCTCACGGCGCTGCAAACGAAACGCCGCCAGATTCGCCGCTTCATTTGACACGTCAGACAAAACATCAACATCACCCGTCGGTCGGTTTCGAAAAATCGGCACCAACACAAAGGCCAATGCCAGCGCCAACATTGTGGCAGCAATCAAATAAAACATGGACTCACGCAGTCGTAGGAAGGAACAATCATTATAGCCAGCCGCCATCGAAACCCTATGCTTGACGCATTTGCGCGTGACGTTGTTGATAGACATCAAACAGCGTGCAGGCGAGGTCCGCCAAAAACCGCCGAAATAGCGGCCGATTAGCTTGTAAGCGGGTCTTTTTTCGATAAACTGCAGACTGGTTGGGACAGCGCTTCGTTATCCGCGTCTGTTCACCAAGTGGGCGGGCAGCCCTTAATTTGCATAGCCGGCACCACATACAAACGATGCAACACCGAACCGTTCTGGAATTCCGCCGCTACCGCTATTTGAAAATGGCGGTATTTGTCGTTTTGGCGTCGGTCATTGCCTACGCCTCCCAAACGGCACCAGTCGGCAAGTACGGCGGCACACCGGTTGGTTACGCATTGGGTGGCGTCGCCGCCGCGTTTGTGTTTTGGTTGATGTGGTTTGGCGTGCGCAAGCGCCAATACAAGGCTTCTCTCACCACGATTCAGGGCTGGCTTTCCGCACATATTTACCTCGGCGCCACCTTGATCGTGGTTGCGACATTGCACGCGGCGTTTCAAGTCGGCTGGAATGTGCATACATTGGCTTATGTATTAATGCTGCTGGTGATTGCATCCGGATTTTTCGGCGTCTATGCCTATTTGCGCTTCCCGACCCAGCAAACCGAGAATATCGGCGAAGATACACTCGATGGACTGCTGCTAAAGATCGCTGATCTGGACAAACAAGCCGAGCGGCTTTCGCTCGCCATGCCCGACAATCTGCAGAGCGCAATCGAAAAAAGTGTGCGCGACACCGAAATCGGTGGCAGTGTTTACAGTCAGCTGCGCAGTACGCATTCACGCTGTCCGACAAAACGTGCGGTGACCATGCTCGAAGCCGACAACAATGAGCGTGCTTTCAAGGGCGAGCAGGCGCAGGCAATGCGAGCGTTATACGACGTCATGCTGCGCAAACAGAAAACCGTCGCCCGTGCGCGTCGTGATGTGCGTTACAGGGCGATGATGCAGGCCTGGCTTTATATTCACGTGCCACTGTCGTTCGCTCTGTTGGCGGCACTGGTTGCCCATATCGTGTCGGTATTTTTCTACTGGTAGCCAGACGTGAAACTTCTGCTTGCACGGCTGGCAAAAAATAAACAGGGCCAGGTCGCCCGCACCGACGAGGTAATCGAGGCAGAGTCGATCTTGATCGGGCGCGGCACGGATTGCAAACTGCACCTGCCCGACCCGCGGGTCGGGCTGCACCATGCAACCATCCAAAAGACCGGGGCAGACCGCTTCACGATTGACGCGCCAAACAGCGCGATGATGATTGATGCGCGCGCCGAACGCGCCTCTTTATTACGGCCCGGGCAGCAGATCCAGCTCGGCCCATACAGGTTGGGGATATTGCCGCCGCCGGATGGCATCGATGTGGCGCTGACCATCGAACTTTCCGAACCATTGGCCGACCGCACCATCGCGATGGCGCTTGCGCAAAAACGCACCCGCGGCGGACTCGCTGCAACCTGGCTTTCCAAACGTGCGCTGTCATGGCTGTTCGCCGCCCTGGTCGGCGTGGGCTTTTTGGCCTGGCCTGTGTATCACTCCCTCAAGCAGGATCATTACCGGCACGCGCTGGTTGTCCCCTTGAAAAAATCCATCACCCCCGACGGCGCCTGGGACCCCGGCCCGCTTGATAGTGGCCACGCCAGTTTTGGTCGCAACTGCGCCGCCTGCCATCAAACGCCGTTCGTGCAGGTCCGCAACGACGCCTGCGAGAGCTGCCATAAAGCTGTTGGTTGGCATTTTCCACACGACACCGATTCCGCCAAAAAACTTCACGCCGCCGTTTTCAGTGCCGACGGTGGCGAAGGCCGCTGCGCAGCATGTCATCGCGACCACAAGGGTGTTAATGCGCTCAAACGGCAGGATTCACCGCTTTGCACCGATTGCCATCTTGATCTGAAGACCCGCCATCCCGCGGTGGGCATCCCCAACGTCACGGACTTCAAGACCGACCATCCACCGTTCAAGTTATCGATGCTGGTTGCCGGCAAAACGGGCAATGACGCGGTTATTCGTGTATCGCAACTTGACAAGGTCAATCTGGTTGCGAAATCGAACCTGAAGTTTCCGCACGATGTGCATTTAGCGGCCACGCCGTCAGGCGGCCTCAGAAGTCCGAACGGCATGCGTGCAATGGAATGCAAAAACTGCCATGTGCCCGATGAAACCGGCACGCGTTTCAAACCTATCACGATGAAAGAACACTGTCAGGCGTGCCATTCGCTCGAATTTGAGCCCAAGGCAAGCCAGCGGCAGGTGCCCCACGGCCGCGTTGAGGACGTCATTGCGATGGTCAACGAGTTTTATGCCGAGGCCGCGCTGCTCGGCAAGCCGATTGACCAGCCTGATCAGCCTACGCAAGACCGGATGCGCGCCGGCACAAGGCAAGCGGGTGGCCCGGTCAAAAGTATTGCATGGGTGCGGCAGAAGGCAGACTCCGTTGTCACGGAGATGATGGAGAAACGAACCTGCTTCATCTGTCACGAAATTTCGCGCGACGCCACGGCCGCCGGCACGACCTGGAAAATTGCGCCAATCGCGATGACCCGGCACTGGTTGCCAAAATCGCGCTTTCCGCACAATCAACATGCAACATTCGATTGCAAGAAATGCCACGATGCCGGCAAATCAAAAAGCAGCGCGGATGTTCTGATTCCGGATTTGGCCAATTGCCAGTCTTGCCATTCTGGCAGCGACATCGAGAAAGACAAAGCACCAGGCACCTGTGAGTCCTGTCATGGGTTTCACGTGGGCGGCTCGCGCGCCGGCAAACCGGTGATCCTGCCCAAGCCAAACGGAGGCGGGGTCAAGACATTCAAACATTCTGCCGCCTTGGCCGACAAATGAGCGGGCAAAAAAGGTCGTTGATTGGGCTGGTCATGCTGCTGGCAATCGCCGCGTGTTCGGGTGGCGGTGGCGGTATCGAAATTTGTCCCGGCAATTGCACGCCGCCGGCGGCGGCGGTTGATTTCCTGACCACCGACGACGTTCAGCGGGTAATCGCACAGGCCGCCGGCGAAGCCACCGCACGCAACCAGCGCGCCACCATTGCCGTGGTCGATCGCGTCGGCAATGTACTCGGTGTATTTCGCATGACGGGTGCCGGCGGCGGGGCAATTGCGACTTTCCGCATTTCGAGCGGGCGCAATGTGGCGGGCGGTCTGGAAAACATCGACATCCTGCCCGATACATTCGCCGCCATCACTAAAGCCATTACCGGTGCGTATCTATCATCCAATGGCAATGCGTTTTCAACCCGTACTGCCAGCCAGATTGTGCAGGAGCATTTCAATCCGCGCGAATTTAACCAACCCAGCGGTCCGCTGTATGGCGTGCAATTTTCGCAATTGTCGTGTTCCGATCTGATGCGCCGGGCAACCGACGGCAGCATCGGCCCAAAGCGTTCGCCGCTTGGGCTGGCGGCGGATCCGGGCGGCCTGCCGCTTTACAAGAACAACCGTTTGGTCGGCGGCGTTGGTGTGATCGCCGATGGCATTTACGGACTCGATCTGGATATCACCGATATCGACCAGAGCGTCGATGAACTGATTGCCGTTGCCGCGGCAAACGGCTTCGCCGCACCCGACGACATTCGCGCCAACCGCATCACGGCCGACGGCCGCACCTTTCGTTATGTGGACTCCGAGGCGCTAGTGTCGAACCCGTCACAAGCACCCGCGCTTGCCACGGTTGGTGGTACGGTGGTTGCGATCGGCGGCTATTTTGACGGTGTGATTCGGGCCGGCACTGCTTTTGGTCAGGCAACCTCGGGCTTTCGCGCCGCGACCACCAGCGATGCCGGTTCGCTGGCGGCACAAAACGCGTTTGTGTTGGTTGATGCGTCAAACACCAACCGCTTTGCGCCACGCGCAGGCACGGACACCTTCATCACCGGGATCGAAGCCACCACCATTCTGGCGGAAGCCCTCAAGGTGGCGAATCGGACGCGCGCCCAAATCCGCCGGCCGCTCGGCACCCAGGCGCAAGTCACCGTTGCCATTGTCGACGCCAACGGGGAAGTGCTTGCGCTCGCGCGTACGCCGGATGCCCCGGTATTTGGTACCGACGTGAGTTTGCAAAAGGCCCGCTCGGCGTTGTTGTTTTCGCACCCCGCCGCGGCCGCTGACATCAGCGCACTGCCGACCGCCGTCTATGTCGGTGCCAGCGGCAACCCGGTTGCCGGGGCACGCAATTTTGCGCAGTATGTCGCGGCAACCCGCTTGTTTTTTAACGACCCGACCGCGCTGGCCAATGGCACGGCGTTTTCCAATCGTGCCATCGGCAATATTGCACGGCCCTATTTTCCGGACGGCATTATCGGCACCAGTGCCGGGCCATTGTCGTCACCCGTCAGCAGTTGGAGCCCGTTTAATGTCGGGCTGCAACTCGATCTCAGTTATAACGCGATCATCGCCGGCGCGTCAGGTTCGAATAGCGTCGGTTGTACTGGATTGTCACGCGCCAAGAATGGTATCCAAATTTTCCCCGGCGCGGTGCCGATCTACCGGGGCAATCAACTGGTCGGGGCCATTGGTGTCTCGGGTGACGGCATTGACCAGGACGACATGGTGGCGTTCCTCGGTCTTGCCAATGCCGGTCGCGCACTGAATACCGGCATTGGCAACGCGCCAAAACATTTACGTGCGGACAACCTGCAGCCGCAAGGCACCGGCTCACGCCTGCGTTATGTGCAATGCCCGCAAGCGCCGTTCATTGATGGCAATGAACAAAATGTTTGTGAGGGATTGTAGTGCGGCGTCGCCATCAATGCCGCGTGACCATTTCGATTTCAGTGGCGCTGGGATTGACGGGCATTACGGCGCATGCACAATTAAAACCGGACGACGAGCCTCCGGCAGCCTCGCGTGCGCCGTCGGAAATACGCTTGCCGCTGAAATATCCGCTGCCACCGATTGATCCCAATCGCGTCGAGCCACCGTCACCGATCGACACCCGCCAATCCGTTGCCGTCCCGGATCGTTGGCGCATCATGGACTCGCTGGGCTTTAAATTTCCGTGGTTCGACCCCTACAACCACAACGTTTGGAAGGGTGACAAACCGTTCGAACCGTTTGCCAAATGGGGCAATGATTGGTTTCTCGCGCTCGGCGCAATTTCTGACACGCTTGTCGAAACACGCCGTTTGCCCACCCCGTTCGGCGCACAATCGTCGGATCGATCCGGCGCCAACAATGTTTTTGGCCGCGGTCAACAAAGCGTATTTGTGGAAACGATCATTTTGTCGGCCGCGGTGATCAAGGGCAATACCACCTTCCGGCCACCCGACTATGAGTTTCGATTTGTGCCCGCCGTTCAGATCAATCATGCGCGGATTCAGGAGGTGCGCGGCCTGCGCATTGATCCACGCGAAGGCAAATCCCGCACCGATACCCATGTCGGCATCCAGGAGCTATTTGGCGACGTGCATTTGCGAAACGTGTCTGAATACTACGATTTTGATTCGCTGCGCATTGGTATTCAGCCGTTTATTTCCGACTTTCGCGGCTTCATTTTTCAGGACGTGCCGTTTGGTATCAGACTGTTTGGTAATCGCAACAACAATATCTGGCAATACAACCTCGGCTATTTTCGCCGCCTCGAAAAAGACACCAATAGCGGCTTGAATGACGTGGGCCAAAAAATGCGCCGCGACCATCTGCTGGTGGCCAATGTCTACCGGCAGGATTTTCCGGTGCTGGGCCACACCACGCAGGCAACCATCATCCACAACATCAACCGGGAATCCGGCCCCGACTATTACGACCGCAACGGCTTTCTGATCAGACCCGCCGTGATCGGCGATGTGCGCCCCCGCAATTACAACGTGACCTACGTCGGCGTCAGCGGCGACGGTCATTTTGGCAGGTGGAATCTGACCTCGTCGTTTTACGGCGCGTTCGGCACCGACCAGCGCCATCCGTTTGCGCAACGACCGCAAGCGATTCGCGCCGGATTTGCCGCGGTCGAACTGTCGCGAGATTTCAGCTGGCTACGTCTTCGTTTTAGTGCGCTGGCCGCCAGCGGCGACAAAAATCCATTTGATGGTCGTGCAACCGGCTTTGATGCAATCTTTGAGAACCCACAATTTGCCGGTGCAGACACCAGTTTTTTTATCCGGCAGGCAGTGCCCCTGATCGGCGGTGGCGGCGTGGTGCTGTCACAACGAAACGGATTGCTGGTGTCGTTGCGGTCATCAAAAGATCAGGGACAATCGAATTTCGTCAATCCGGGGCTGACGTTGCTCGGGTTTGGTTTCGACGCCGACCTCACGCCGCAGATTAGACTGCTGGGTAACGTGTCGAAGCTGGACTTTGTCAACACGGCCCCGCTGTCGGTGCTGCGCAATCAGAACATCACGTCCAAACACCTCGGCATCGATGTCTCGGCCGGCGTGCAGTTTCGGCCGTTTATGTCACAAAACGTCGTCGTCAATGCGTCAATGGCGGCATTGATGCCGGGCAAAGGCCTCAAACAGCTTTATGATGAAGACAAACGCGGCCCGCAGTATTCGATCCTGCTCAACGTGTTATTGGCTTACTGACATGACGACATTTTTGACAAAAGATCCAATAGGCTTGCGCGACACAAACTCCTTTATTGGCGGACGTTTTGCGGCAAAAGTGGCTGGATATGCGCTTTCTGCCTTGTGTTTCATTTTTAGCACGCCGGCGATATGTGTCGCATCGGGCGGCACCGAGAAGGCCGTTCCACGAAACTATATCGCCGCACCGCCCGCCCCCGCACGCCAGTCGGTCATGGACGAATCACGCAAATCATTCGGCTGCGTGTCATGCCATACCGCCACCGACCGACACACCATGCATGCAAATCCCGGCGTGGTGATTGGTTGTGTTGATTGTCACGGCGGCGATGCAACAATCGTCAAACCGAAAGATGCCATTTACAACGGCGCCAACCAAACGCCATACCGGCAGGCGATGTCGGCTGCGCACGTTTTGCCACGCTTTCCGGCCGCGTGGAACACGCCTTCCAGCAGCAATCCCGAAGCAAGTTACACGCTGCTCAATCGCGAGGCGCGGGAGTTTGTGCGTTTTATCAATCCGGGTGACCTGCGTGTGGCACGTGAAGCGTGCGGCGCGTGTCATCTTGAGGTGATTCAAGCCGTAGAACGCAGTCTGATGTCGACCTCGGCGATGTTATGGGGCGGCGCATCCTATAACAATGGCATCCTTCCCTACAAGCGCTACATACTCGGCGAAGCTTATACGGCCGATGGGGTCGGTGCGTTGATCAAAAATCCGGTACCGGTCACGCCGCACATGACGGCGATGGGTATCCTGCCGTCGCTTTCTCCGTTGCCCGCGTGGGAGACTGTTCCGCCGGGGGATGTGTTCCGTGTGTTTGAACGTGGCGGTCGTGTCATCAATACACAGTTCCCGGAGGTCGGGTTGCCCAACGCTACCGGCGCACTGCAAAAACTCGACGAGCCGGGTCGACCGGATATTAAACAATCAAATCGCGGCCCCGGCACCGGCCAGCGCATCGCGGTGCCGGTCATCAATATCACCAAGACACGCCTCAACGATCCACACCTTTGGTTTTTGGGCACCAATGAACAACCCGGCGACTATCGGTCATCCGGCTGCACCGCGTGCCACACGGTTTACGCCAATGACCGTGATCCAAAACACAGCGGACCCTACGCGAAATTTGGCAACGAGGGAAAGAGCCAGACCAAAGACCCGACTATCGACAAAACAAAGTCAGGAAGCCCGCTCAAACACGAATTCACCCGCGCCATCCCATCCTCGCAATGCATGGTTTGTCACATGCATCAGCCAAACGTTTTTGTAAACACTTTTTATGGCACCACCATGTGGGACTACGAGGCGGACGCACCACGCATGTGGCCGAAGAAACAAAAATATCCGACCGAAAAGGAAGAGCGGGAAATCCTCAAACGTAACCCGGAAGGTGCGGCGACGCGCGGATTGTGGGGCGACCGTGACTTCCTGAAACGTATTTGGGAAAACAACGACCAAATGAAGGACACCCAGTTTGCCGACTATCACGGTCACGGCTGGAATTTTCGGTATGTGTTCAAACGCGATCGCAAAGGCACCCTGCTGGACAAACACAATGCGCCGGTTTCCGATACCGACCCCAAGAAGTTTGACAAGGCCGTGCACCTGACGTCGATCCACCTTGACGTCGGCATGCACTGTGTTGATTGCCACTTCTCACAGGACGTGCATGGCAATGGGCACGTGTACGGCGAGGTGGCTGCGGCGATTGAAATTGACTGTGTTGACTGCCATGGCACGGCCGACAAACTGCCGACCCTGTTTACCTCCGGCCCGGCGGCGTCACCACAAGGGCGTGATTTGCAATTGATGCGCACACCAGACGGGCGCCGACGATTCGAGTGGGTCAACGGTGAATTGTTTCAACGTTCCAACATCGATCCGAAGCTGGAATGGAAAATGTCGCTGACCAAAAACAGCGTCACGCCCGGGCACGCGAAATACAACGAAAAAGCGGCGCGCGCCAAGCTGATGCATACCGGTGCCGCCGGCCGCGACGGCAAGTGGGGCCCGGGCGCAACTGACGCAACCGGCGCCACCACAGGAACAGCGGCTGCACCAAACGACTATGCGCACAGCAACGAAAAAGTAACCTGTTATACCTGTCATCTTTCGTGGACCACGTCTTGCGGGGGCTGCCATCTGCCAATTCACGCCAATGCCAAAACCGAGCGGCACCACTACGAAGGCGGTGAAACACGCAACTACGCGACCTATAACCCGCAGGTCGCACGCGACGATATGTTCCAGCTCGGCCGGCATGGTCCGGTCAAGGGCAGCCGCGTGGCGCCGGTGCGTTCGAGTTCGGCCTTGATCCTGTCATCGACCAATGCCAATCGTGAACGCATTTACATCCAGCAACCACCGATTGCCGCCAGCGGTTATTCATCGCAAGCCTTTGCGCCACACTACCCCCATACCGAACGCAAAACCGAAACTAAGACCTGCACCGATTGCCATGCGGCGCGAGACGGCGACAACAACGCGATCATGTCGCAGCTCTTGCTACACGGCACCAGCTATGTCAATTTTGTCGGCTTCAACGCCTGGGTGGGTTCGGCCAAACACGTCGAAGCCGTCGAAGTCACCGAGTGGGATGAACCGCAGGCGGTGATCGGCAGTTATCTGCACCGTTATGCTTACCCGGATTGGTTTGACAATCACAACAAAGCCGGCAAACAGTTGCAGCAACATCATGCACAGACGACCGGCGGCGCGGCGGCTTGTTTGCAGTTGCGCGGCGAATACCTGTTTGCCGCTGAAGGCGCCGGCGGCTTTCGCGTCTATGACGTCGCCTCAATCGCCAACAAGGGCGTTTCCCAACGGATTATTTCCGCGCCGTTCTCGCCACTCGGCCAAAATACGCATGTGCCGTCAACCAATGCGACCTGCATGGCGCTGCCGACCAACCAGCCGATTGCCCCGCAACGCAACCAGGGTGAATTGATGCGTGTCACCAATGAAGAGCAGCCGTTTCATCCGATCTATCACTATGCGTTTGTGGTGGATGCGGTTGAAGGCCTGATCGTGGTGAATGTCGACACACTCGCGGACGGCGAGCCGCGCAACAATTTTCTCAAACGTGCGGCAACGTGGAACGACGGCAATGTGCTCAAAGGTGCCCGCCACATCGTCCTTGGCGGCTACTATGCGTATGTGGCAACCGACAGCGGCTTGGTTGTGTTGAATCTGAATGATCCGTTAAAACCAGTGGTCGCCGCCCGACTGCCGCTCGACGATATGCGCGCCTCGGCACTGCAGTTCCGCTATCTTTTTGTGACCACCGCCAAGGGTCTGGAAGTCATCGACGTGACCCACCCCGACAAGCCGACGGCAAAGGCAATCGTGCCGCTCGCCGACGCACGCCGGGTATACGTCGCGCGCACCTATGCATATGTTGCCGCGGGCGGTGATGGCCTTGTCATCATTGATGTCGAAAAGCCGTTAGCACCGCGCCAGTATCTGCGGTTCACCGCCGACGGCAAAATCACTGACGCACAGGATGTGATTGTGGCGTCAACCAACGCCTCCCTTTTTGCCTATATCGCAGACGGAAAAAACGGGTTAAAAGTCGTCCAACTCACGTCGCCCGACTCGCAACCCAAGTTCTACGGGTTCTCACCGGACCCCAAGCCCGAACTCATTGCGTGGCGCCACACCGACTCGCCGGCGCTGGCATTGTCAAAAGGGATCGATCGTGACCGGGCGGTGGACGAAACCGGCGGGCAGATGGCGGTATTTGGACGCATCGGATCACGACCATTCAACCGGCGCGAAATGGATAAGTTTTATCTGACACCCGAAGGCGCGCTGTGGACTGTGACCGACGCCATCGAGCGGGGCAAATTTGTGCCGCTCTCGGCGCTGACCGCGTCGGTCAATGGGTCAAGCCGGCCGTTGACAACACCGGCGGCAGCCGGATACACGGGAGCAAAAAAATGAATCGTTTGCATTCCCGGATGGCAAGGTTGCCGGTGGTTTTTTTGTTGGTCGCGCTGCAACTGTTGCTGGCGCACGCCACCACCGCCGATGCACAGCCGCTGCCGTATCAGTCGCCTCACAAAACCGAGGGTGCCGCCACCTGTGCGTCGTCTCTTTGCCACGGCGCAATCAAGACCTGGCAGGATAGCAATGTGTTGCAAAACGAATATGTCACCTGGAGCCGGCTCGATAAACACGCCCGCGCCTACAACGTATTGCGGAACGAAAAATCGAAGCGCATTGCGCTCAATTTGGGGCTGAGGGAGCCGGCGCATGAGGCAAAAATTTGCATCGATTGCCATGCGCACAATATACCCGCCGCGCGCCACGGCGAAAAATTCACCATCAATGACAATATCACCTGTGAGGCATGCCACGGGCCGGCTGAAAAGTGGATTCGTTCGCACGTTGCGCCGGGCGCCACCCACGAAAAGAGTATTGCCGACGGCATGTATCCAACCGATGACGCCATCGCACGGGCAAAGCTTTGCCTGTCGTGCCACGTCGGCAACAAGGACAAACTCGTCACCCACCGCATCATGGGTGCCGGCCATCCACGCATGAGTTTTGAGCTCGACAGCTTTACCGAAATGGCGCCAAAACATTTTGTCATCGATCGTGATTACGGCCAACGTAAACGTGTTTGGGACGGCGTCAAGGTGTGGGCGATTGGCCAGGCGCTTGCGGTCGGCGAAACAATCGACATCCTCAACGACGACAAACGCGGACGTGACGGCATCTTCCCCGAGTTGGTGCTGTTCGATTGTCATGCCTGTCACCGGCCCATGGCGGAGCGCCGGCTGCAATCAAAAACACCGCTAGGGGCGGCCGCGACACCGGGCCTGGTGCGGCTGAACGATGCCAACATGCTGATGCTGCGCGTCATCGCCCGCGCCATCGAGCCGGCCCTGGGTGAACGGGTCACTTCCCACACGCTTGCACTACACCGCGCCATTGCCGGCGATGGTGATATCAAACAAACCGCGACCGCCATGAAGTCGTTGGCCAATGAGATTGTCGTCCGGATCAATGCGACCAAGGTCGACAACAAATTGATGCAAGCGGTTGCGCTCGGCCTGGTCGATGATGGCATCAACGGGGCCTACCGTGACTACGCCGCCGCCGAACAGGCTTCGCTGGCGATTGCCTCGGTCGGGCAGTTCATGGCAAAACAAGGCGTGCTGAAATCGGCTGCCGCATTCAACACCGAATGGAAACGTCTCAATGCCACGTTGCAGGACGACGAGAAATTCAAGCCGCAGGATTTTGCGGCACGCATGGGTGGGCTGCGGCCCACGCTCGGCCAATAACGAAGCGGGGATTGGTGATGGAAAAATTTGAGATCGCGATTATAGGCTCCGGACCGGCGGGATTGTCTGCCGCGGGTCATGCGGCGGAATTAAAGATCCCGCACATTCTGCTCGAAGCCGAACGTCAGCCGGCCAGCACCATCTACAAGTATCAGAAGGGCAAACACGTGATGGCTGAGCCCGGCGTGTTGCCACTGCGTAGTCCGATGAGTTTTGCCGCCGGCACCCGCGAAAAGATCTTGGCTGCATGGGGCGCCGAGCTGAAGAAATATGGCGTCAATATCCGTTATCAGTCCGAGGTTAAATCGATAACAGGATCCAAAGGTGCCTTCACCATTAACCTCGCCAATGGCACCGCCATTGATGCCGCCACGATTGTGCTTTCAATCGGCGTGCAGGGCAATTTGCGCAAGTTGGGTGCGCCGGGCGAGGATCTGCCGGAAGTGCAATATCAACTTGACGATCCGGCGGCGTTTCGTGATGAGACGATTATCGTGGTTGGCGCGGGTGATGCGGCGATTGAAAACGCCATGGCGCTGGCAAAACAAAACCGCGTGATCATGATCAATCGCAACGATGAGTTCACCCGCTGTAAAGAAGGCAATTTGTCGGCGGTGCTTGCCGCCATCAAGGACGGCACGCTTGAATGCCGTTTTGGTACCAAGGTTGAACGAGTTGAGACGGCAGATAACACCTTTGACGGTGGTCTTCCGGTACTTTTTGTCGCCAACACGCCGCAGGGTGTTGAGGCCATCCGCTGCCACCGTATCATTGCCCGGCTTGGCGCCACACCGCCGCGCAAGTTGGTCGAGAGCTTTGGTGTGACATTTCCCAACAATGACCCCGCCGCGGTACCGCAACTTTCTGCGCAATACGAATCGAATGTGCCGGGAATCTATATCGTCGGCGCGCTGGGCGGCTATCCATTGATCAAGCAGGCCATGAACCAGGGCTATGAGGTCATCGAATATGCGTTGGGGCGCAATATCGAGCCGGCTGATGAACCCTTATTGCGCGCGAAGTTTGCACAGTATCGTCGCGCCAGGGATGTTAATGAGGGGCTGGAACGCATCCGCAAAAATGTGCCGCTACTGTCGGCATTAACGACTTTGCAGTTGCGTGAGTTTTTGCTTGACAGCGAAATTCGCACGCCTGCTCTGGCCGCGACCATTTTCAACAAGAACGACTACACCAATTCGTTTTTTTCGATTGTCGAAGGCAGTGTGATGGTCGAAGTCATTGGCAAAGATGGCAAACCGGGCAGCGTGGTACTGAAAAGTGGGCAGTTTTTTGGCGAGATGGGACTGATCTCGGGCAGGCGTCGCACCGCCACCATTCTGGCCGGCGACGACTGTGTGTTGATCGAAACGCCGCGTCGTTCGATGCTTAAATTATTGGCATCAGTCGAGGCCGTCCGCAAGACGCTCGATCAGGTTTCGCTCAAACGAGCCGTGCGCCAATATCTGCAGGCACAAATTTCAGAAGACGAAGTCGACTACCTTGTCGAAGGCGCTGTCATCAAGAAATATGCGGCCAATGCGACCGTTTTCAGCGAGGGTGACAAGGCCGATGGCCTCTACATGATCCGCCGGGGTTCAGTGACCGTCTCGCGGACCATTGCCGGCAAGGAGGTGGTGATGTCATATGTGGCCGCTGGTAACTATGTCGGCGAAATGGCATTGATGTCAGACGCACCGCGCTCGGCCACGGTGCGCGCGGCGGTTCCAACAGAATGCGTGATGCTGGAAGCCAAACGATTTGTCGAGGTGGTATCGCGCAATACGTCGATGCGCGGCGGCGTTGATGCACGATTGATGCAGCGCATGTCGACCAATCAAACGATGGAATCAAAAGCGGATTCAGGCAACCTGATTTCATTTTTGATGCAGCAGGGCCTGGGTGAGGCGACCGACGTGCTGTTGATCGACGAGTCGTTATGCATCCGTTGCAACAACTGCGAAAAAGCCTGTGCCGAAACACACGACGGCACGTCGCGGCTCGACCGCGAGGCCGGACCAACCTACGCACAGATTCACGTTCCGACGTCCTGCCGACATTGTGAGCACCCGCACTGCATGAAAGACTGTCCACCCGACGCAATCCACCGATCACAAAACGGGGAAGTTTTTATCACGGACGCGTGTATTGGTTGTGGTAACTGTGAAAAAAACTGCCCGTACGGCGTGATCCAATTGGCCCCGGCAATTCCGCCCAAATCAAAACCATCGGTACTTTCATGGCTGTTATTCGGACTTGGTGATGAGCCGGGCACATCTGGCGGCACATATGACAAAGATGCACCAAAAAAAGCCGTCAAATGCGACATGTGCAAGGGACAAAAAGGCGGTCCGGCATGTGTGCGATCCTGCCCGACCGGTGCGGCATTACGCGTGTCACCGGAGAAATTTATGGATTACACGGGTTAAAAGCAGCCGACCCGATCATCACGATGACCGATTCACCGCCTTTGAAATGCGTCAAGGTGATTGCGATCGGCCGGTTGGTTTGGTGATACCAAAATCGGGCAAACCAACCGGAACCATTGTTACCGGTTGTTGCTGATTGTTTGTCAACTTTTTGACCTCATAGCCAATGTAGTAGTCAAGGCCGCGGTGTGTGACCAGCCCTTCTTTTCGGTAGTCGGCCTCTCCAATCAGACCCGCCACCAAGGCTTTTGTAAATGCGCCGTTTCGCCATGATGGCTCTTCAAGTGAGGCCTGCCGACTATGGGACGCTGAGAATACAATCACACCATTCTCCGGGCTCGACAACTTGTTGGCAAGTTTTGTCAGGTCGGATTGTTGGAACGTGCCGACTGACTTCCCGGAAAAACATGTGTCAACAAAGAACAACGTTTTGCCTTTTATGTTTGCAAGTGCATCGCGAAAATGTTGCTCCGGAACCCCGGTTTCGACAAGTCTCGTAACGTCCACATCGTGCGGCGCAAAATAATAGGTATCGTCGATATCATTCAGCCCATGGCCGGCAAGAAACAGCACGCCCACATCCTCGGCGGTCGGCGCCGTTTTCAACCACCTTAATCCTTCGATAATCGACTGGCGCGTAGCGAGTTTGTTGGCAAGGACACGCATTTCAACTTTTTTATAGAAGAGCCCCGACTGCGCATTAAAAACACTACTCAAATCGCGCGCATCTTTGGCGGCAAATGCAAGGTCATAGTCGCGTATTGCGTACTCGCTGACACCAATGGCCAACAGAAACAGGGTCGGCCTTTTGTCCAGGAAAACCGGTGGTTGTGGCGGCGCGGCGGCGGGGATTGGAGCTGGTGTTGCCGTTGGCTGTTGCGCTGGTGAGGCTGTGGCTGACGCAACCGGCGGTGGCGTCAACGCAGACGGGCCGGCCGGTTTTGCGCCGTCAACAGTTTGCACCTTGACCAGCGGCTCCGGCACTGCTGACGGCGCAGCTACTACCGTCTTGTCGATTGGTGGCATTGCCGGTATCAATGCGGGCGGGGCAACTGCGATCTTCGGGATGATTGTCGATACGGCCGTGTACTCAACTGCGGCCACGGCCGGCGCCGAGATGCCGCGCGCATTTGTTACAAACAGTTGTACAAGTACATTTCGCCCCGGCAGGGTGATGCGCACCCGACCAACCGATTTGCCATCTCTTGTTGCTGGCATTTCATTCAGGTATTTTTCGTAAGGTCGACCGTCAACCCGCACCTCGAAACCGGATATCACCTCATCATTTGCCGTAAAAACGCGGTAATTCAATGTGATATCAGCTGTTGCAGTTTCAATAATCGACGGTGACACCAAGGTGACAATCGGCGGCAATGACTGTATCAACGGCGCAATTGAGAGAAGCTGTTCTACCCTTGATCGCACCGGTTCTGCCACATTCGCCGCTGCGTTGCGTCGGCGTTCATTCGCAACTTCGAGCGCACGTCCCGCATCCATATTGACCAAAACCTGATCAATCACGTCTGGACGGTAATAGCGATCCCGGAACCGTGAGATAGCGAAAAAATCAGCTTGATTACCGTCACTGCGGTTTATCAGCCAGCCGATCAAATTTTCCGCGCCCGCACTGACGTCGTAATAACCACCATCTGTCCATAACACCCATTTACGATCGCCGGTCGAAAAAAACGACATCAGCATCGCGCCGTCCGATACACGCCGCCATCGAATGGTCCCGTCTGCCATTCCCAGCAGCAAAATGTTGCCGTCCAGACTGACCGCGGATGTGCGCACCTCCGTCGACACCCGGATTGACCAAATTGGCTCACCACGCACGTCGAATCGACGCAACGCACGGCTGGTACCGATAACAACCCCGCCGGCACCCGGCAAAACAACCGCAGTTCTGGCGACTTCGGTTGCGTCCAATTTGACCGGCGCTCCATTTATTTTTGGACGAAGATTATTTTCCCAGTCGGTGACCAGCATATTTGGTATTGAGGCTTTCGCGGACGCAAGCGTGGAGGAAATATCCTGTTCGTCAAACCGCCTTGTGGCCAGATCAAACGATGCCGATTCATTCGGCTGTCTAAAACGAAACGACACAGCAGTGACACTCGAATTTGTGCGCAGGCTGCGCGGGTCGGCAAATGCAGCGATGCTTGCCGTGAGTCGCGTCAGGCCAGAACCCGCGACGACCGCCCAAGCAGGTTCCGCTGTGGCAATCACCAACCGCCCGTCGTCCAGCGTCAACAGATCCGTGACAGAATTTGCCGCCGCAACAAATTCAGTTCCCTGAAGTGATGGCCAATTGATCTGTTTGATGACAAACTGATTTTGATTGGTTGCCGCAGATCCGCCAAAATAGATCTGCGAACCATCGCGTGACCACGCCACATTGCGTAAATTTCCAGCGCCAAGTCCATCAAACGTCAGCGACTTGATAACGGACCGCATCTCGACGTTTACGATATCGACACGAATTGTTTCGCGGTTCTGGCGTGAATTAAAACCAACGGCCATGAGTGTTCCATCGGGCGAAAAGTCAATGCCGCGTGGATCTTGTCGTCCGGTCCTGATTTCGCCGGCGGGCACAACCATTGCGCCGGCAAATGTATAGAGCCGAATTGTTCCATTTGAAACAGGTACCGCAAGCATACCCTTCGACGAAAATGCAACTGACCACGCATCCGCTGGCAACTGTTCTTCATAAACCACAGCGCCGACCGGTGTGAATATTCGCAATGCGGCTGACTCGGCATATGCCGCCGCCAACCACCGCCCATCCAAGGACCATGCCAGCCGCTTGATGTCGCCGCCACGCGCATCAATTGCGCGCAGGAAACTCAGGCTGGCAAGATCATACAAATAGATCCGATGGCGTCCTCCGGCATCGACGGTTGTTCCACCAATGGCAATTATCCCGTCGCGCGAAACCGCCGCCCCATATAACCGGCCAACATGGTCAACCCCGGCGGGCGGCCTCAATGTGCCGACCAATTTATTCGTCGCAAGATCCCAAACACGCGCAGATTTGTCATCCGACACGGTTACCAACCATTTCTGGCTTCGATCAACGGCAATCTGCCTGATCGGGCCGGTATGCGCACCCGGCTCCAGAATGAGTTGCGGTTGTCCGATGGATTCGGCTTGGGCGGCGTGCGCGACGAAAGAGGCTGCCGCAATCGCCACCCATAAAAGCAGTGTTGGCAAAAACTGTCGGGCGGCAGGTGAATAAAGATCAATGCGACTAAACATGCAAGTTAATCCGGCGGTCGGTTGCTTCGAGTCTAACGGATGCCCATGGCACCTGCAACAGAGCGTCCGGCCGCCTTGAATGATCGATGTGCCAGAATCCAACGCCATCCAGCAGAAAATCCGAGCCAAGCGCACATTTCCTATTTTGGACAACAAATTGGATCAATCCGTCGATCGAGCATTGATGCTGCACTGCGATTGAATCGTTGAAATTGGGCGCGCATAATCGAGCCGGATGCAGGCCGCCGGTCGTTCTTCATGGTCAACCCAGTCAGGAGATATTCATGCGCTCGCTACGTCAACTAAAAATCTACTTTCCGGCATCGTTGCTTGCCGGGCTGGGTGGCTTGGTATTTAACCCATGCGCGATGGCAAACGGCAGCAACGAGGCGTTGCAGCCACAATGGGAACGGGCAGCACCGCAGTTGCTCGAACGGGTCATCACCAAACGCACCACCAACGCCGACGCAACTCCCGCCATCCCAGCCGTCATTGATGAGTCGGCATTCATTTCAACACATCCACCGTTGGCTATTCAACGCGGCAAAACGAACAAGGCGGGTCGGCTCATCACCCCACCCCTGTTGTTGCGTTCCCAAAGCGGCGCGCTCCGCTCCGTGAGCCTTGCCGGCAATCAGTTGGTGTTTACG
Organism: Burkholderiales bacterium; assembly: GCA_031431435.1. Lineage (GTDB taxonomy): Bacteria > Pseudomonadota > Gammaproteobacteria > Burkholderiales > Usitatibacteraceae > UKL13-2. The sequence goes on along the minus strand of JANPDI010000222.1, from coordinate 6,273 downwards.
TCACAACCCGACCCCGGTAACCGCTACCGGCTGGTTACCGCGACCGATTTGGATGGCAACGGTTCGGCGGATATCGCCTATCAAAACATTACACAAGGTGAGACCGGTGAAGTGAAATGGTGGAATGGCTTTGCACCGGCATCCGCGGCGGCGATTCGGTCAGTGAAGGTGGCATGGGATGTCCAGGTGGAGGGTGACCTGGACGGTGACGGGCTTGGGGACATGGTCTGGCGGTACATGCTACCCGGCTCGAACGATACCGGCGTTTCATACGTTTGGTTTCGTAATCAAGACGGTACCGTTCAAGTTCGTAAACGCGGCGGTGCGCCACTCAACTGGAAACTGCTTGGCGCCGCCGACTTGAACGCCGATGGCGCTGCAGACATGGCCTACGTCAGCCCGGATCGGCAAATCAGAATCTTGCTGGCAATGCCCCAACGGACATGCGCGAATTTTCTGGCCGGATCGGTACCAGTTGGATTCACCGCGCTGCGGTTTGCCGACATGTCAGGTGTTGGCAGGGGCGATATTCTTATTCGCAATGCCAGCACCGGGGAGAACCGGCTGTTGTCACTCAACGCAGCGGGCGTGACATTACCGCCGCCTGCGCCAAATCCGGATGATCCAAACGCATCATGCACGGCATCGTCCCAGGCGATCACCAACCTCACCAAAAATCTACCTGCCGCGCCGGTGTCCTGGCAACTGTATGGTTCGGCAGATTTGAATAATGACGGCATCGTTGATCTTATCTGGATACAGCCCAACGCAACACTCACCGTCTGGCTGATGAACCCCAACCAGGTTCCGACCACAATTACAAACGCTGGTGTTGCACCGACCGGCTTTGTCCCGTTTCCGGAACCACCTATTACATTGGTTCCCAAAACAACGGCTTGCGTGACCAAGGTTCGCCCGGGATTTTCCGGCAACAACGACGCCATTTATGGCGGCGGCAACGACGACGGCGCCAGCTGGGGCGGCATTGGCGGCGGGAGTTACGGCGGCCTCGGCGGCGGCCTTTGGACCAGCGGGGACGACGGAACCGCATCGGAAGAAACTGACGAGGTGGGTGGTGGGGTTTCCGAAGGCAAAGTACTTGGCGGATTGATGACAGTCACCCGCTTCGCCGATGGGCAGGTGCTAGGCAGCGCGCTCACCGATCCGGTGACTGGAATGGTTTCGATTCAGAGTTGTGCGTCAGATTTGCCGTTGCTTCTCAGCGTGACGGGCATGACCGGTGCCCGCTATTTCGACGAAGGCACGAATGCCTTCGCCAGCTTTGGTCCTGGACAAATATTACGAGCGCTGGTCGACCGCCTCGACGAAAACGTGGGGGTCTCGACACTGACCGAGGCGGCGTATCAATATGCCATCAACGCTTTTGGTCCACCGGCTTTGCCGGGCACCGCTGGCGAGACCCAATCAAAGGCCATCGGCAGTCTGAATCTGACAATGTCGCAAATTCGCGCGGCGAATCAAACCGTATTGAGCGAAATGAATCGTTTGCTGCCGATCTCGTCCCAACTACGTTCGATCAAATCTCTCGCCACGCCGCTGGACCAAAGTAGTGCCGACACGGTTCTGCCAAATAATCGCTATGGTGTCGCCGCCGTTGTCACCGGGGGAATTGCCCGCAACGCTGCCAACTACCTGCCCACCGCGATAACGCCCGCGCTGGAGAACGCACGGCAAATGGCGCGTGATTTGAGTGACGGAAAACTTAATGGATTTGCCGCCGACGGGACGTCCGCCGGCACCGGTTCGCGACTTTTTTATGACATTGCCAAGCTCCCCGTTGCGCTCGATGTCGCCAATTACGCGATCTCGAAACAATTCGGCCGCGGTTCAACCTATCAACTCGGGCTAGGTTTGACGGATATGACTTGGGCAGGCACACTCGACACCGGGGGCGGGCTTGCCTACGGTTGTTACGACCAACTCGACAAGACGGCGCTGCTCAAGGATGGGTCGTTAAATGTGCTGCGCTATGTGCCTGCCGCCGGACAGAGCTGCGCCGCACAATTTGATGATCCAACCGACAACACATCCAGTGGCGCCCAGTCGACATTGTTGCGGGGTTTCGCCACAAACGTCAAGAAAGTCGATAGCAAGGCGCGCAACGCCTTTTTTCAGAAGGGCGACGGCACCGTTTGGTCATGGGGGCAAAACCTCTGCGGCACTCTTGGCAACGGGCAATCCGGTGGTCGGGCCGCATCGCCGGTTCAGGTGACCGGACTGCGAGATATTACGAGTTTTGCAGTCGGCAACTGGTTTGCGCTGGCCCGTGACAAGGATGGGTTTGTTTATTCATGGGGTTCCTCGCTATATGGCACGCTTGGCCTTGGAAACACCACTTACGATATCGCAAATTGCGATATCTATAACGGCAACACTACAATCGACCGGGGCGCGAGCCGGCCCGCCAATCACACGCCAAGGCGCATCCCAAGCCTTAGCGGGATTATCGCCGTCGCGGCCGACCAAGCTGCAGCCTTTGCGCTGGCGGCAAATGGACAGGTTTATCAATGGGGGTTGGTCGGCTCACCATCCGACGTCGACGCGTTCGTATCAACACCAGTATTAGTTGCCGGTATTGATTCGGTGGTGATGATCACAACAGCGAACCGAATGGTTTTTGCACTCAAGCGCGATGGAACCGTTTGGGGATGGGGCGCAAACACTCAAAATACATTTGGCAACGGCTCGGCGACACCAATTTGGACGCCGACCCAGGTGCCGGGATTATCCGATATTGTCCAGATTGCAGGAGACGGCGTTGCAGGAACCATTGCGCTCCGGCGGGACGGACTTGTGTTTGTTTGGGACTTTTTCTTTTATCGCAACCCCACACTTCTCCCAACTGCAACAACCTGTCAGCAATCAGGAAGCTCCGCATCGCCCTTGTCTTGTACGGTCGGGTCGCTGCCGCGCATTCGTCACCTGCATGCAACCGGCGCGCGAATTATCCTTTATGGCGAAAATGGGACAATCTTCAGCCGATATTCAGGGCTGACCCGTTTTGATATTGTTGCAACAACACCGCTGCTTTAGTCCCCAAGGTAGCCAGGACAATTTGCGTCGCTAACTATTTGGCCAATGCGGCCAGCGCCTGATTGTCTGGTCTGGCTTTCGCGAGCCGTCGCCAAACCTCGCGGGCGGCGGTAAATGCGCCGGCCGCTTCAAGTGCCCGCGCATAAATTACCCATTCGGAAAACGCCGCCGTTTCGGATGGCGTCAACAGCAACAAATTATCGATCGTGCTTCGGTCGACTATTTTGAATGTTCGAACGACGGGCAATTTTTCCGGGGTTTCGTCTATTGTCAGTGTCCACTCATACTCACCGCCCCAAGCAAGAGTTTGACCGGCGGTCAATCGCACGCTGGTTTCCTTGGTGCTTACCATGGCAATCTTGCGGGCAGACTGTGTAAGCGTGAATACATAGGTCATACCCGGGCTGAAAGGTGGCCACGAGAATAGCGGACTAAGCGTCGTCACCGTGTCACGATTTGACGGGACTGTTTCTGGTGCTACGAGTGAACGCATCCTTACCGCACCGACTGATGTTTTGCCGCCGCCGACTGGCAGAACTGTTGCGGCCGCTGCAAAATCAGACATCTTTTTTGCCACAGGCGCCCCGCCAGACCTAAGTGTTACACCGTTGCTGGCAATCTCAAATTCCGAGGGTGCCGTCGACCAATACTCTGTTTTGGCCAGGTTGTGGGCGAGAAAGAACCTTGCGTCCTTGGCCACACGCACAATATCCCCAATAAAGAGGTTCTCAAACAAATTCAGTGGGTCCGTCTTACCGGCGCGTGTGACTGATACGGCACCAATCACATCAAGAACGCTGCCAACCGGCTGCTGGCTGGCTGGTTGCGCTACGCAATTGATTGTAAACACGAACAGAAAAAAACAAACTGACAGCATTGCTTTCATTTGATTCTCCATGTCTCCATAAAACACAATACCAGCAGGGTTGTCGGTAAAAAGTGACGCGTTGAATCAAATTTGCTTGCTTGGCCTTCGCCCATCAACTTACATCGGCAAACCGGTCGGCTACCCCGATGTTGCCACAGCGGCGGCATCCGGGTCCCAACCATAGGTCAATACCGGAGCACGCCCCTTGATTTGCTGCTCGCCAAGACATACGAGATAGTCCGGATTGCCAATGGCGCTTGCGACCGATGCCGAACAAATAATTGGGTACCCCAACGTTTTGCTTAGCCCCTCAAGACGCGCACTGGTATTGACGGTGTCCCCAATGGCCGTGAATTCATGCCGCGCTTTGGACCCGATGAAACCGACAATGGCGTCGCCACTGTTCAGCCCGATTCCAATCTCAAGATTCAAACCGATTTGTTTGAACGTGCTGTCGTTGAGTTCAGCGAGTTTGGCCAGCATTGCTCGGGCAGCGTCGAGCGCCGCCTTTTCTGGATCACGAAGCGGTGCCGGCTGCCCGAACAACGCCATAATTCCGTCCCCCATAAACTTGTCAATCACGCCGCCATAAACGTGAATGATTTCGGTCATCGCCGAAAAATAAACATTCAATATTTCAACAACTTTTTCTGGCGGGAGTTTTTCACTAAGTGTTGTGAATCCCCGCACGTCGCAGAACATCACGCATATTCTCGCGCGAATCCCGGCTTTGCTTGGCGAAATCGCACCACTTTCCATTCGTCGCATCAATGCCGGACTTACCGAACCGCCGAAGACCCGCCGCAGGTGACGGCGCTCGCGCCAAGTCTGTGCTGCATCGAATATCGCCTTCGCAATAAAAGCAAACCAGCACGAAAATATTGCGGCTGAGGTCATCAGATATGTTCCATTTTTGAACAACCATACCGACACTGCCAGCAGCATCCCGCTAGCGCTGACGACAAAAATGGCTTTCAGTAGTGAGGTGCGGCCGATCACGAAAAGCGCGCCCACCGCAATCAAGAATATCACCTGCCATTTTTTGGCAATGGTAATCAATCCGGCATTCGTCAGGGATCGATAGATCTGTGCATGCAGCACAACGCCGGGGACCCGCAAATTCAGCGGCTCGTCCTCCATCAGCGCAACCGGTACATCATGTCGGTCTTCATCCGATAGAACGACGCCAACCAGAATGGTCTGTCCCATAAACCTGTCTTTCAACCAACCGACATCCCCACGCTCATACGCACTAATGACCTCACCCGCGGCAATAACTTTAAAGCGGGGCCCGACTGAATAGTCAATCAACCCGGATTGTGGTTGTCGTTTTCCACTGATCTGCGCCATTGCCATGGCGAGTGGCGGGACACCGGCGATACCGGTACAACCGGCTTCAGGGTATCGGCGGATCCGGCCGTCGGAATCGCCGCAAAGAATCGCTGATGCCGATGCAGACATCCCAGCCGGCAACCCCGCACCTCGATTTGCCACCGACAGAAACGTCGCCTGAATATCGCGCAGTTTCGCGCCGGAATTGTCGACGGTCCGCGCCAGAATGACCGGGAATTCGCGCACCGATGCTGCCAGCGCCTGCAACAAGTCACGGTCGTAATCATATTCGGGTCGATTGCGAGGAACGACCGCAAAAAATGGTTTTTCGGGTAGCGCAATGTCGAGTGCCACCAGACGTGGTTTGGCAACTCGCATAGCACCAAGAAGTTTTGAAAAGTGCGGGTGAAACAGCGCAAACGGCTCTGCAGCTGTGGCGATAAACTTGTCGTCGAATGCAATAACAACGACATCATTTACGACTGGTTTTTGCGCCGTTTCCCGAGCCAGGCGGATTTGCCAGTCATTAATCCAGTGGTCAGCCGCTTGAAACGAGCCCAACTGGGAAAGAATCGTGACAAACAACGCGCACAGTACCCAGCCGATCAAATCCCGCTGCACACCTCGGCCAAAAAAAGTTGCAGGGCGTTTGGCGGCGGGCGTCATTTGCAACCCAGCCCCATATCAAAGCGCAAATTGCTCCGATTGGTTGGCCGGCTCTGCGTCACCAACCGTGCAATTCGACTATTTTCGTTGAGCGGTCGATAGTTATTCATTGGGCAATTTTTTTGGTGGGCCGTGTTGGACTTGAACCAACGACCAAAGGATTATGAGTCCTCTGCTCTAACCAACTGAGCTAACGGCCCATCGTCGTTCTATGCTTCCCATCTTCTGCTCGTTTGCGTGGAAAAGACCCTCCACACAAACCCACCTCACGCCCTGCATGGCGTTCGGATTCGGCTCCGTCCAAATGTGCGAAGGCACATTTGGCGCCGCGGGCCACTTCCAACTGAGCCAAC
>JANPDI010000221.1:0-2615 GCA_031431435.1 Burkholderiales bacterium | reverse complement strand
CGCCTGCAGATTGTTCTCTTCAACCACCATGCCGGGCCAGACCATGTCCATCAGCTCGTCTTTGGTCACCAGCCGGTCGCGGTGTTTGATCAATGCCTGCAGCAAATCAAAGGCGCGTGAGCCCAATTCAACGGCCACCCCGTCGATTAGCAGCGCACGCTCTGCGGGGCGAATTTCAACGCGGCCAAAGTGATGGTTTTGTGACACGTGAGGTTGATTTCCAGCCGGTTAATGTTGCGTTTTTTTATTCTAACCGAGCAATTTCATAACGTTTCAGGCATTTTTCAGGGGCCTTCAGACGGCTAAAGGACTTGGGTAGGGGTGCACGCGGATAGTGCAGTCATCGGCAAACGGTTGCCGAGTCTTACAAACCCAATGCAAACCCCAACCAGGAGAATCATCATGAAAACCACCAACAAACAATTTTTCGTTGCAACCATCATCGGCGCATCACTGTGCGCAGCGGCACCACTGGCCAGCGCGACCGACTTCAGCAAGCACCAGGCGTGCGAATCGGTCGGCTACACACAAATGCAGAACCTGAAGCTCGCCGCCAAGGCACAGCAAGGCGTCACGGAATTTGTTCGTTATGTGAACAACCACAGAATGCTGCAAAACTGGACGTTGGAAAGCGCGATCGAACGGGCACAAGCGGCAGCCGTCACACCTTGCGCCGTGGCCTTGGGCATCCCATCCCTGGACCAACCAAAAGCCGCAACCATGTTGGCGCAGAATTCGCGCTGACCTCGCGTGCAATTGTGTTGGTCAACGTCTGCAGAAAAATTGTGCCGACCGACCATTCAAGCAATGAATGGTTGGCGCGGCACGATTGCTCGCCTTCCGTCAGGATGCGCGGTTGGAAATTGGGTGTGGATACTTGGCGACAGACCGGCCGTCATTATTCTCTCGCGCGATACTAATCGTCGAGCCCCATTTTCTGCAGAAATACGGGCCAGCGTGGATCCGTGTGCAGCGACCGCACCATCCAATTCATTTTGATATAGGCTAGCCCCGAATCACGCACTTCGTAGGCACGCTCCAACCATTCGAAGGCGCGGTCGATCTTGCCGTTCGATGCGTAAGCGCTGGCGATGCTGCACCCGGCACCGGCGCCAAACCGATCGGCAAGCTCTTGTGTTGCGAGGTCGGATTTAACCGGATTGCCCAAATGGGCATGCAAAACGGCCATGGTCCGCAGTCGTGCCCAATCCGTACGTTCGTTGTTCGCTTCCGCCAGCGCGTCGGCATCCTTTCCTTGACGCAACAAGTTCAGAGCGAGTGAAGCCCTGGCGGCGGGGATGTCGGGCGAGAGGTCGAGTGCATGACGCAAAGCGTGTTCAGCCTCGGCCAACCGGTCCAACCCGCTGAGGGACAAGCCAAGTGTCTGATAGCAGGCCGAATTTAGTGGGTCTTGGGCCACCGAACGCTCTGCATGCTCAAGCGATTCCGGCAGCCGACCGAGTACATAGTACAACCTGCCGGCCTTCTTCAGCGCTTCGGCGTCGTCGGGTGAAATCGCGAGTGCGCGTTGCACGGATGCCAGCGCCCCTTTCCAATCGTACGCCAGCATGGTCTGGTAATTGCACATCGCCACGTGGCCCGCCGCCAACGCCGGCTCTAACGTCACCGCGCGCTGCGCCGCCGACAGGGCTTCCCGACTGCCGTCTTCGACGTTGACGAGCGCAAAATCCACCGCGTCGGTGAGCGCATCCGAAAGCGTCGCCCAGAGGATGGCCGAGCCCGGGTCTATCGCCAGCGCCTGCCGCACATAATCGATACTTTTGACGATGTCCGCCCCGGCGTGACGGTTCAGAAAAAACCGCGCCTGCAAATACAACCGGTGTGCTTCGCCGTTTTGGCTGCGCCCTTGCGCGGCGGCGGCCACGTCGGCCGCGGCCTGAATCGTTTCCGATTCGCTCAGTGTGCGCTGCATCAATTTGACACGCAGCTCACTGACGACCGATTGCGCGATGTCATCCTGCACCGCAAAGATGTCATCGAGCATTCGATCGTAGGACTCTGACCACAAATGGAAGCCGTCTTCGACGTTCACCAGCTGTACCGAGATACGCGCGCGGTTGCCGCTTTTACGCACGCTTCCTTCGAGCACGGTGGCGACATTCAATTTTTGGCCGATAGTGGCAATGTCGCTGTCTTTTCCCTTAAATGAGAACGATGAGGTGCGTGCGGCAACATGTAAGCCCTTTATTCTTGTTAGCACGTTGAGCAACTCATCGGCGAGGCCGTCGGAGAAGTATTCGTCATCTGCGCTGGCGCTGTGGTTGGCGAATGCCAGCACCGCAATAGAGGGTGTGCCACGCGTATTCCCCACGCCCACCGTGACGGTCACCGGCATCGTCACCGGCACGGTGGCTGACGCGGTATGCCCGCCATTTTTGTGCGCCGCTGTTTCGGCCAGCGAGAATTGATAACCGCGCCCCTGAATGGTGGTGATGGCCTTGGGGCCTAGCAGTTTGCGCAGGCTGGACACCTGCGCCTGCAGATTGTTCTCTTCAACCACCATGCCGGGCCAGACCATGTCCATCAGCTCGTCTTTGGTCACCAGCCGGTCGCGGTGTTTGATCAATGCCTGCAGCAAATCAAAGGCGCGTGAG
>JANPDI010000220.1:0-18163 GCA_031431435.1 Burkholderiales bacterium | reverse complement strand
ATTAACCAACAACCCAAAATCAATCGCCATGCCAACCGAAATAAAAAACAAGCCGAGCAACAGGCCTTTGAATGGCTCAATGTCGGTCTCAAGCGCGTGACGGTATTCGGAGCTGGCGAGCAACACACCGGCGAGGAACGCACCGAGGCCCATCGACAGCCCGACCAGCGACATGATCTGCGCGATGCCGATCACCAGCAGCAGGGCAAACGCGGTGAACACCTCACGCAAATGGGTGCCGGCGATCACCCGCAACAACAGCGGCGTGAGATACAGCCCGATCACCACCACCGCGCCAATCGCACCAAACGCTTTGGCCGCAGCCATCCAGCCGGGCTCGGGTGTGCCGGCGGCGGCGGTGGCCGCCACACCAAGCAGCGGAATAATCGCCAGCAAGGGGATGGCGGCAATATCCTGAAACAACAAAATGGCAAAACTCGATTGCCCGGTTGGCGTCGGCAAAAAATTGCGCTCGTTCATGGTGGCAATGGCAATGGCGGTGGATGACAGCGCCAACGCCAGGCCCACCACCAGCGCCGCTTTCCATTCCAAGCCTAGTGCCAGCGCACCGAGCGCCAGCGCCGCACCGGATAACCCGATCTGCAGCGCACCGCCACCAAATACACTCTTGCGCATTTCCATCAGGCGTTTTGGTTCGAGCTCAAGCCCGATCACAAACAACATCAGCACCACACCGAATTCAGAAAAGTGCATGATCGCCTCGACATCCGAGACAAACTTCAAACCCCACGGCCCGATGATGGCACCGGCAATCAAATAACCCAGCACCGCACCGAGCTTGAACCGCTGCGCCAGCGGCACACAAATGACCGCGGCGGCGAGATAGATCAGCGCATCAGTCAGCATCGCCGGCACCCTTGTTGTCTGAGGTCGTGGGTGTGGGCGTGGCAGTTGTCAAAAACGCCACCAACCGCGCTCGAAACGCATCCACCTGCGCCGCCACCGCTTCGGGTGTGCCCACGTGTGCGCCGTGTAATGTGATCGGCGCTTCCCATACCATCCCACAAAATTTTGCCGTCTGGCGCACCGGCGCTTCGAAGTCTTCAAACGGCAATTGATGCACACCGCCCTCGGTATAGGTTTCAGCGGTGCCACCGGTGGTGGTGACCCACAAACAATGTTTGCCGTGCAGCGCCGTGCCGCCGGTGCTACCGGCACCACTGGCCGCACCGCGACCATACGCCCAGCCGCGCAACAACACCACGTCAAACCAATGTTTCAACATCGCCGGCACGCTGTACCAATAAATCGGGTGCAACCACACCACCAGATCGGCGCGGGTGAGCGCGGCCTGCTCGGCGGCAACATCGATATCAAAATCCGGGTAGAGGTCGTACAACGAACGCACCTCGACACCCGGCAGGCTCTGCGCCGCATCCAGCAGCGCACGGCTGGCGCGTGAGTGCTGCGGATAGGGGTGGGCGTAAATAACCAAAATCATTTGCGAAGCATAACCGAAACCAACGGCGGCGCGCTATGCCGGCCCGCGGCTAAAATCGCTACATGCCCCGACCCAACTTGCCGATCATCAAACGCGCCCTCGCCGTGTGGCTACTTATCATCCTTGCCGAATCGATCCACGGCACACTGCGCACGTTATTCCTCGCGCCGCTGGTGGGGGATTTTCCGGCGCGGCAAATCAGCGTCTTTACCGGTGCATTTATTATTTTCACCATCACCTGGCTGACCATGCCGTGGCTGCGCCGCGCATCGTCCATCGCGGCATCCACACCCACGACGGCAACGCCATCAATCTGGTGGACCATCGGCGCGATGTGGGTGGTGCTGACTGTCATCTTCGAAATCTCGCTGGGCCGCGCGCTCGGGCTTTCATGGCAGCGGATTGTTGAGGATTACAACCTTGCCCAAGGCGGGATGATGGCGTTTGGACTGGCGGCGATGTTGGCCACGCCGTGGGCGGTGGCTCGGCTAAAAGGGTAGTCGCCCGAAAACGGCCACGTCATCGCCGCCGCCGTGCTAGCATATGACCATCTAGATAGTCATACGGAGAAATCATGGGTGCATTCAGCGTGGCCGAGGCCAAGGCGCAATTAAGCGCCATTATCGAAATGGTGGAGCGCGGCGAAACAGTGACCATCACCAAGCGCGGCAAGCCGGTGGTCAACATGGTGCCGGCGAACGCATTGCCAATCAAGCCAAAGTGGGATCTGGCGGAACTCGCCGCACTTCGTGCACGCACGCCGAAGATGAAAGAAACGTCCGTCGAGATCATTCGCAAAATGCGCGATGGTGAAATCGATGCGTGATGCCGAGACGATCTATCTCGACACCAACATCCTCGTTTCCATGTTGACCGAAGATAGCCTGTCCATGACGGCCATTGGGTGGTTTGAGTCTCAAATGGATCGGTTGGCGATTAGCGAATGGGTGTGCGTGGAATTTAATGCGGTGGCAGGTTTGCGAAACCGAAAGGGCGAGCTTAAGCGCGATGTGGCAAAGCTTGCGATCGAGACATTGCAAAAGCGCGCACAGTCGCATTTCTTAATGCTGCCGGTGAGCAACGAAGCCGCCACCCTCGCCGCCGCATGGTTGCGTAACCCCGACTGCACACTACAAACCAATGACGCCCTCCACCTAGCAATCGCCCATGCCAGTGGTGCCACCAAACTCGCGACGCTTGATGAACGCTTCGCCCATGCCGCGCAAAAGTTGCGGCTGCATCACCTAAAGATTGAACTGATCCGCCCAGCGCCGCCGCGTGTGGCGCATAAGCGGGCGGCGTATGCGGTGGGGGCGGCACCGAAGACAGGCCCGAAGCGGAAAAAGTGAAACCCTAGCATCGGCGCTCGTTTTGGGGCATTAATGCTTCAAAGCGCCCAAGGGATAAGGCGTTTCATTTATAGAAACTTCCAACAACCCCAACCCCCGTCGTCCCAGCGCTAACCCCGTCGTCCCAGCGTCCCGCGGGATACTCTGCGATAAAGGCTGGGACCCGGCCCATCGTAATCACCGTCATTCCTGCGAAGGCAGGAATCCAGTCCTTCGTAATCTCAATAGCGTAGGCAGGAATCCAGCCCCACCCCCTCAGCCTGTCGCCCCGTTAAAGAACAAGGCCCAAGTTTCGTTGCGCCTCACCGTTGCCCCAGCGCCAATGCGAATCTTGCGCTATAGTAAGAAAGTAAGGAATAACGACAGGAGCGGCTATGCTCGCAAAACTCACCTCCAAGAATCAACTCACGCTACCCAAAGCTGCCGTAGAACAAGTGCGCGCTGAATACTATGCTGTTCGCACCGAGGGGCAGAGTATCGTGCTCACCCCCGTAAAGCTCGGTGGGCTCGATGCGGTGCGAGAAAAACTCGCCGCCCTCGGCATTACAGAGAAAGACACCAACGCCGCGGTCAATTGGGCACGCAGCAACCCGCCTGCCACTCGCACGGGCAACCAAAAGCGCGCAACCCGCGCGAAGTGACGTGGCATCATCCGCGGCACCTAAGCCCCTCCGTGTGGTGCTGGACACCAACGTATTGCTGTCGGCACTGCTTTTCAAAGGCGGATTGGCGGCGATCATGCATGCGTGGCAGCAGCCTCGCGCAACACCGCAAATCGTACCCATCGTTTCGAAACACACGGCGGAAGAATTCATCGCCGCTCTGCGATATCCAAAATTCGCCCTCACCGCCGCTGAGCAAGCCGAGGTTCTTGCCGAATATTTACCGTACTGCGAAACCATCGCAGCGCCCACCACGAAGAAACGCATACCAATTTGCCGCGACGTTCATGACCAGCCATTTCTGGTGCTCACGGTTGCAGCAAACGCGGATGCGCTTGTCACAGGCGACCGCGACTTACTCGCGCTGAAGGGGCAGATCGATGCCGAGATCATTACGCCGAAAGAGCTGATATTGCGTTTGGCGTGACCACTGCCCCGCGCAGCCCCACCCACGAAGCCCATCACCCCCCTCAGCCTGTCGCCCCAGCTTTTCGCGAAGCGCTATCCACCTAAAGCTGTCGCCCCGTTGAAGAACGGGGCCCAAGTGTCGTTGTGCCTCACCCCCACCACCACAACGCCCCACCCACCCCAACCCCATCTTCTGTAAAGTGCAGCCATGGCTGACATCAACACCCTCCGTGACCAACTTCGAACCTTCGCCGCCGAACGCGACTGGGACCAATTCCATTCACCAAAGAACCTCGCCGCCGCCCTCGCCGTTGAGGCCGCAGAACTGCTTGAAAAATTTCAATGGCTGACAGAAACCCAAAGCCAGCAATTGCCGCCGGACACGCTTGACGGCGTTAGGCAGGAGGTGGCTGACGTGCTGCTTTACTTGATTCGGATAAGCGACAAACTCGGCATCGATCTCATTGCGGCGGCACAAGAAAAGATTGCCCTGAACGCGAAGAAATATCCGGTGGATCTTTCACGGGGTTCGAGCAAGAAATACGACGAGCTGTAGCGGCAGTGAGTCGGAGATGAAATTGAAAATCCAATAGGGACGGGCATTTTGAGCCATAAATGCCCGAAAGTGCCCGCCGATGTTGGCGTTTGAGTTTAGTTTGGCGAACACTCCAAACACTGTTTCCCCGCGCAGTTAACCTATGTAAAGTGGCGGTTGATCAGCGTAATGCGCGTTATTTGTTTGCGCAAAACCCACCGACGCAAGAAAACCAATAGGGCATCACCCCGTGGCCAAATCACCAACACCAGCACCCAAACCCGCAGCGAAGAAAAACGCCGCGTCGTCTGCCTCCACCGCCACCATCGGCTTCGAAGCCAAGCTTTGGCTCACCGCCGACAAGCTGCGCAACAACATGGACGCCGCCGAATACAAACACGTCGTGCTCGGCCTGATTTTTCTCAAATATATTTCCGATACCTTTGAAGAACACCGCGCCAAGTTGCTGGAAGGCAGGGGTGACTACAAAGGTGCCAATGCCGAAGACCCGGACGAATACAAAGCCGAGAATGTTTTCTGGGTGCCGAAAGAAGGCCGCTGGTCGCACCTGCAAGCGAATGCCAAGCAACCAACCATCGGCAAGACGGTGGACGACGCCATGGTTGCTATCGAGCGGGACAACCCGCGCCTCAAAGGTGTGCTGCCAAAAGAATACGCCCGCCCCGGCCTCGACAAACAGCGATTGGGCGAGCTGATTGATGTCATCGCCACCATCGAACTCACCGCTGCCAGCGAGGGCGAAAAAACGCACCGCTCGGTTGACCTGCTTGGCCGCGTCTACGAATACTTCCTCACCCGCTTCGCCAGCGCCGAAGGTAAGAACGGCGGCCAGTTCTACACGCCAAGCTGTGTGGTGCGATGCTTGGTCGAAATGCTCGCGCCCTACAAAGGCCGCATCTACGACCCCGCCTGCGGTTCTGGCGGCATGTTCGTGCAATCAGAAAAGTTTGTCGAATCCCACGGCGGCAAGTTGGGCGACATCAGCATCTACGGCCAAGAGAGCAACGCCACCACGCGCCGCCTCGCCGTCATGAACCTCGCACTCCGCGGCATCGAGGCCGATTTCGGCCCTGAGCACGCTGACACGTTTCGCCGCGATCTGCACCCGGATCTGCGCGCCGACTACGTCCTCGCCAACCCGCCCTTCAACGATTCCGATTGGTTTCGTAAAAACGACGACGTGCGCTGGCAATATGGTGTGCCGCCCAAGGGCAACGCTAACTTTGCATGGGTGCAACATTTCATTTACCACTTGGCCCCACAAGGCATGGCGGGTTTTGTGTTGGCCAACGGCAGCATGTCCTCCAACCAATCTGGCGAAGGCGAGATTCGCAAAGCGCTGATAGAGTCAGATCTTGTCGATTGCATGGTTGCGCTGCCGGGGCAGCTCTTCTACAGCACGCAAATTCCGGTCTGCCTCTGGTTCATTGCGATAAACAAAAACGCCGACGCAAAGCGCGGCTTCCGCGACCGCCGCAAACAGACCCTCTTCATCGATGCCCGCAAGATGGGCAATCTGATTGATCGCGTCCACCGTGAACTCACCGACGCCGACCTCGACAAAATCACCAGCACCTATCACGCGTGGCGCGGCGACACGTTAACCCCCTCTCCCCTCGCGGGAGAGGGCCGGGGAGAGGGGGCAACTACATACACCGACATCCCCGGCTTCTGCAAATCCGCCACGACCCTAGAAATCGCAGCGCACGGGTTTGTGCTCACGCCCGGCCGCTACGTCGGCGCCGAGGAAGTCGAAGACGAAGGCGATCCGTTCGAGGAAAAGATGCCGCGCCTCGTCGCCGAACTTAAAGCGCAATTTGAAGAGTCTTCAAAACTGGAGCAGGCCATCAAAGCCAATCTGGCGGGGCTGGGTTATGGCGGGTGAAAGGCGATACATACCCGCCTCGGCGTTCTGCGCGTCCGTTCGAGACGGCACGCATGATTCCCCCAAGCCCGTTCAAAACGGCCGGAAACTCGTCACGTCGCGGCATCTCACGACGGGGCGGCTCGACCTCTCAGATGCTTACCTGATTTCCGAAAAAGACTTCGAGGCGATTAACAAGCGTAGCAAAGTTGACTGCTGGGATGTCCTGATCTCGATGATCGGCACCGTTGGCGAGCCATGTCTCATCAAGGAGGAACCGGACTTTGCCATCAAGAACATCGGCTTGTTCAAGACCAAGAGCGAAGCGGATGGCAAATGGCTCTACTACTTTCTGCGGAGCAAAGACGCGCAGCAAAGCATTCGCGAACAGTCGCGCGGCACAACGCAACAATACATTCCTCTCGGTGCGCTCAGGGATTTTCCAATTCTAGTTGCGGACGACCCCGCCGAGCAAAGAGCCATCGCGGCGGTGCTTTGGTCGCTGGACGACAAGATCGAGTTGAACCGGCGGATGAACGCGACGCTGGAGGCGATGGCGCGTGCGCTGTTTCAAAGTTGGTTCGTGGATTTCGATCCTGTCCGCGCCAAACTCGACGGCCGCAACCCCGCCGGCCTCGACGACACCACCGCCGCGCTTTTCCCCGATCAATTGGAAGACTCACCGCTCGGACATATTCCGAAGGGTTGGACAGCGCAACGCTTGCCCGACGCCGTCGACGTTAATCCGCGCCGCAATTTGAGGAGCGGAACCATCGCACCCTACCTCGACATGAAGAACCTGCCGACGCAGGGCCATTCCGCCGATAAAGTCATCGCCCGTGAGTTCAGCTCCGGCACCAAATTCCAAAACGGCGACACGCTCCTCGCCCGCATCACGCCCTGCTTGGAGAACGGCAAAACCGGCTACGTCGATTTCCTCGAAGACGGCCAAGTCGGCTGGGGCTCCACCGAATACATCGTTCTCTCGCCGAAGCCGCCGCTCCCGTCGCAGTTCGGCTACCTGCTCGCCCGCTCCGACGCGCTGCGCACCCACGCCATCCAGAACATGACCGGCACCAGCGGCCGCCAGCGCGTCCCCTCCGAGTGCTTCCACAACTTCTGGCTCGCCGTCCCGCCGCCCGAAGTCGCCCGCCGCTTCGCCGAACTCACCGTGCCGCTAATGGCGAAAATCAAAGCCAACTCCACCGAATCTCGTACCCTCGCCACCCTGCGCGATACGCTGCTGCCGAAGTTGCTGAGCGGGGAGTTGAGCGTTGAAAGTGGGGCAGCGCAAACTGAAATGTCCCTATGAAAACTCTTCAATTAATCAGCCCCAGATTGGCATAGCAGTGCTTAATAAAGGAAACCATATGGCTCGTTCACAGAAAAAAACTGACGACTTTGGGTCGCTTTTCGAGGAGGACTATCTCTTACGAACGCTAGGCCGTATTGCCCATCAACCCGACGTCGCTTTGACAGAGCTAGTTGCAAACGCTTGGGACGCAGGAGCTTCCACTGTAGATATCACCATTCCGACTGAATTGAAAAACACTCTTGTAGTTGAAGATGATGGCCATGGGATGACTGAAGCGGATTTCAAGAGCCGGTGGATGAAGCTTGCATATGACCGAGTTAAGCACCAAGGTCAGAATGTTGAATTCCCGCTTGAGCGTAATAATTTGAAACGACGTGCATATGGCCGTAATGGCGTGGGTCGGCATGGCATGCTGTGCTTTGCAGATCGCTACGAAGTAGAAACGTGGCGGGATGGTAAATGCGCAAAGTTTGTTGTTAGCACCCAGAGCCAGCAAACACCTTTCAAAATTGAAAATGAGCGCGCTTCGCAGAAAGTTGGCCATGGTTCGCGGCTGTCGGTAGTGGTTGAGAGGCGTCTTCCAGATGCTGATCTCATACGAGAGATCATTTCGGCACGATTTCTCCACGATCCGCAATTCATGGTGCGTGTTAACGGCCAATCAATATCCTTGCCCGAGCAGTCCGGTTTGATTGAAAAAGCAGTTTTACAGGTCACGCCTACACTCACCGTAGAAGCGTTTGTTGTGGACTCTACAAAATCGGCCAAATCGACGAAGTACCAAGGGATTGCATTTTGGGTCAACAACCGCTTGGTCGGAACTCCAGGATGGATTGTCGGCACAACAGCCATCCTCGACGGAAGGAGCAGCTTTGCAAAAAGGTACGCAATCGTCGTTCGTGCAGGAGATGAGTTGATTACTGAAGTGGAAGAAGATTGGGGTCGATTCAAATCGACTGAGATTGTCAAATTGCTCAATGATTCTGTTTGCAAATATTCTCTAGAAATGTTCGAAAAGCTTTCTGCCAATTTTGTCGAAGAAAGCTCCGAGGATGCGCTGGTCAAGAATCGTGAACAATACAAGGAGCTTTCAACTCTTGGCCGCATCGAGGTTGCCAGTTTTACCCAAGATTTGGTGCGGCAGCATCCAACGATCAATCAAGACACGCTTGCCATTGCCGTTCAGGCAGTCATCAATTTGGAGAAATCCAGAAGTGGTGCTGCTCTGCTGGAAAAACTTACTCAGCTTGATGATTCAGATATTGAAGGCTTAGACCGATTGTTGGGTCAGTGGACAGTGAGAGATGCGTTGTCAGTGCTTGACGAAATCGATCACAGACTGGCTGTAATCGTAGCGATTGAGAAGCTATGCGGAGATCCAAATACGGATGAACTTCACACGCTACATCCATTAGTTACCCAAGCGCGCTGGCTGTTTGGGCCCGAGTTTGATAGCCATGAGTACGCATCAAACGTCACGCTTCGAACGGCGGCAGAAAAAATTTTTGGCAAAAACGTTGATGCAAAGGCCTTTCTTAATTCTAGCCAGCGGCCTGATTTGGTCGTGACAGCAGATGCCACATGTTCAATTGTTGGCACCGAAACGTTTGACAGTTACGATCAGAATCTAACTAGGATTCAGAATGTATTGATCATCGAGTTGAAGAAAGGAAAATCTTCGATTGGCCGTGAAGAAATGAATCAAGCTGATGGTTATGTGCAAGATTTTTTGAGCAGCGGTGCAATGGACGGCACACCAATGTTTCGCGCCTACGTCGTTGGCTTTGAGATTAAGGCAAAAACTAGCACGGAGAAGGAAATCAAAGAGGATGGTGTTCTTCGTGGACGCGTGGTCGCAACCACCTATGGTCAGCTCACTCGGTCTGCGCACCATCGGTTCTTCAAGCTGAAGGAGAAAATTCCAACTCGTTACGACAACGTGTCAGGTGTTGATTTAATGGAAAAAGTCATGCAAACGCCGTCTCAAGCCCCGCTGATTTGATGCTAAAAATAGGGCATGAACACAGCGCGTAAAGCCGCCATTTGGCGTGCCGATCCAGGATAAATGCCGTCAAAATGCCCGCCAGAAAAGGACTTTGCGTATCGAGCCACCGCACTTCGTATTACTCACAGCGCCATGGTTGCAGCAGCACCGACCACATGCGCAGAACAATAACCACTTCAACCAGCGAACGAAAAAAGCGAAAAAAGGGGCCAGGCACGCATTTTTTCAAAGTCGCTATTTGGCGTGCCAAGCACGAAGTTCATGCGAAGCGCTTTTCCAATCCGAATATGCATATTGCTGAGATTTGCTGGCAGGTTTTGAAGGCCGTAGTTTCGTCGTTAAGGGGTCGGCAAGTCTGGCGAAGTGGTGTTGGCGTTGGTACATTACTGTGAATGATCACCGCCATCATGGCGGCGATCATCGACGGCGTAATTGTCGATTGCAATTGATTGCACAAGGAGCCATGGCATGGCGATGAAGCCAAAATTTGACCCAAGAACAATGATGGCGATGGCGATTGAGGTGATGAACGACTCCATCAAGGAACCGCGTGCTGACGGGAAGGCAAGCCCGGTGGTGGGCGCGGTGCTGATTCGGCCAGATGGAAAAGTCGACACAGCTCATCGTGGTGAACTGCGCGATGGCGATCATGCTGAATTTACGTTGCTGGAGCGAAAGAATCGGGCAGTAAAACTTGATGGCAGCTTCTTGTTCGCGACGCTTGAACCATGCGCTCCTGGAGCGCGCAACCATCCCAAGTTGAGCTGCGCGGAGAGGATTGTTCTCGCTCGCATCAAGAAGGTGTGGGTGGGTATCAGTGACCCTGACCCCACGGTGGACCGCAAGGGCATCAAGTACTTGCAGGACAATGGCGTGGAAGTCCTGATGTTTGACCGGGACCTGCAAGATCAGATCACGAAGGCAAATGGCGCGTTCATCGCACAAGCAGAGACACGAGCGGCCGCCGTTGAAGGCTCCCCGGCTCAAGAAGCAGTGCTGTCCGAATATGAGAATGTTGATGTGAACTTGGTCTATGCCGGTCTCGACCCCAATGCACTGGGCGCTTATGGGTCGGCACTGGGCGAGACGCAGCCTTTCAACTCCGACGGATTCAGAAGCAGATTGCGGCGGCAGGATTTGTTAAAGCTCGATGAGGCGGAACTGTTGAAACCCACCGGCTTTGGCACTTTGCTGTTTGGGAAGTTTCCACGCGATTCCATCGCGCAAGCTGGGCTCTTGGCCACGATTCACTACGACAATGGCACTGAGGAGGTAAAGGACTTTGATGGTCCGATGGTGTTCATACCAGACCAGGCAATGCGTTGGCTGAGGGATAAGCTGCCCAACCCGATTGATCGTTCTGATGCGCGCCGAAAGGGGCTGGGAGACAAGTTCTTCGAACTGGTACGTGAGGGCATTGTGAACGCCCTTGTTCACCGTGATTACAGCGTCAAGGGCGCAAAGTGCCAGCTTGTTATCACCACGGACACCGTTGTGGTGAAAAGCCCTGGGAAACCGGTTTTGCCGGTGACAGTGGCGCAGCTGCAAGACTTCAGTGCGCCGATGCTAAGCCGCAATCCAATTCTGCATCTGGTGTTTGCAAGAATGGAATTGGCCGAAGAGCGCGGACTGGGTTTGAAATCAATGAAGAGTCGCGCGACTGAAGCCGGGTTGCCGCTGCCTAAGTATGGCTGGGAGGCACCTTATTTGGTCCTTACTCTGTATCGGTCAGCGGCAAGCGCAGTTCAATCTCTGGGCAAGGTATTGTTGGAGAGCCTGAGCGCTGATGAGAAAGCAGCGTGGGCGCTGCTATCGCTTCGCGAATTTGTGACAAGCCTTTTGCTTGTAGAGGAACTGGGGTTCGATGAGCGCAAAGTGCAACGCATTCTGAAGAAGTTCATTGAGGCAAAGCTGATCCGGCGCATTAGTTCCGGCCGCGCGACCAAGTACACGGCTGTTCAGAAATGAGCCCAATCCCGACAGTTATGACGACATCTTGTCGGGATTTATGCGATCCCGGCGCCATGAAACCAGAATCCCGACAAAAATCCCGACAAAGTGTCGGGATTCAAATTCAGTCGCATATGAATATCGATGCGCGAACAGCCCAGCGCCGCTTGAAACGGTTCGTCGAACTTAAACTGCTGCGAAAGGTGGGCACGAGCTCAGCTACTGGGTACAAGGTGCAAAAACCATGATCGCGACAGTTCTCGCGACAAAGTGTCGCGAGCTGATTACAATAGAGCCCGCAAGCGATATTTTTCAATGCCCGCGCCCAGCTTGCCATTTCAGCGTTTTCCGCCCGGAAAGGCGCATCAATGCTTGGGTTTCGGCCATTCTGCACGGTGGATTAACCGGCTCAGCTAAAGTTGAACATCAATCGCACCGTGAACACCTTGCCGACTCGTTGCGCCGCCTTGGTTTTTGCTTAAAAGCAAAGCCGCCCTGGAATGCAAATATTTTGTAATTTATTGATTAATAAAAATATTCTTGTTTAAACGCAAATCCAAATGTCAGGGCTAACGGAAGCTATCGTCGAAGCTGCAACCCTCGAATGGTTCGAGGGGTTGGGCTACGCTTGCCAAAACGGCTTGCTGATTGCACCCGGTGAGCCTGCGGCTGAGCGCGATTCATTTGGTGAAGTCGTGCTGGTTGGGCGCTTGCGCCAAGCGATCTGGCGGCTGAACACCGCAATACCTGACGAGGCGCGGGAGGATGCGTTGCGCAAGGTATTACGCGTCGGCACGCCTTCGCTCACACAAACCAATCGCGCGTTTCACCGGATGCTGCGCGACGGTGTGCCGGTGGAATATCCACGCGCCGATGGCAGCATCGCAGGTGACCATGTGCAGTTGATTGATTTCAACGACGTTAATGCGAACGATTGGCTGGCAGTTAACCAGTTCACGGTGATCGAAGGCCAGCACAATCGGCGGCCAGACATCGTGGTGTTTGTGAATGGGTTGCCGCTCGGGGTGATTGAACTCAAAAACGCGGCCGATGAGGACGCAGATATTTGGTCAGCCTACCGGCAGCTACAAACCTATAAGGCGGAGATCACTTCGCTGCTGCACTACAATGCCGCGCTGGTGGTTTCCGATGGAACCTATGCGCGTGTCGGCTCGGTAACAGCGAACCAGGAGTGGTTTAAGGTTTGGCGGACGATTGATGGCGACGGTGACGCCGCCAAAGGGACGTTGGAGTTAGAGGTGCTGGTGCGTGGCGTTTTTGAACGCAGGCGGTTTCTTGATCTCTTGCAGCATTTCATTGTCTTCGAGGAGGACCCTGACAATGGCGCGCTGCACAAGATCATCGCGGGCTACCATCAGTTCCACGCGGTAAATGCGGCAGTGGAAGAAACCGTGCGCGCCAGCGGGATGCTTGATGTGAACGTGGCAAAGCAAGATCTCGGTACCTATTGGGCCGGCCGGATGCACGGCGGCAAGCCCGGCGACCGCCGCGCCGGTGTGGTGTGGCATACGCAGGGTAGCGGCAAGAGTTTTTCGATGCTGTTCTACGCGGCCCGCATGGTCCGGCATCCAGCGATGAAGAACCCGACGCTGGTAGTGCTGACTGATCGCAATGATCTTGACGACCAACTGTTCGGACAATTCCAACGCTGCGCCGACATCCTTGGTCAGACGCCCGTGCAGGCCAGCGGTCGTGATGATTTGCGTGCGTTGCTCAATCGCGCAAGCGGCGGGGTGGTCTTCACGACCATCCACAAGTTCATGCCGGAAAAGGGTGAACCTATGCCCGAGCTGAGCGCACGACAAAACATTGTCGTGATCGCCGATGAAGCGCACCGCAGTCAGTACGGCTTCGGCGGCAAGGTAAATGAAAAGACGGGCGAAATGTCCTACGGCTTTGCTAGCAACCTACGCGATGCTTTGCCGAATGCGTCGTTCATCGGCTTTACCGGAACACCGATTGAACAGACCGATGCCAATACGCGGGCTGTGTTCGGTGATTACATATCCATCTACGACATTCAACGCGCTGTTGCCGATAAAGCGACGGTGCCGATCTACTACGAGAGCCGGATTTCCAAGCTCAGCCTGAATGCGGCCGAGTTACCAACGATTGATGAAGAGTTTGAGGAAATTACCGAAGGTGAGGAGCTGACCAAAAAGGAGAAGCTCAAAACCAAATGGGCGGCGCTGGAAGCATTGGTCGGTGACCCAAAGCGCATCGCGCTGGTGGCAGCCGATATGGTCACGCACTTTGAGAAACGTGTGGAGGCGATGGATGGCAAGGCGATGATCGTTTGTATGAGCCGTCGCATCGCTGTTGACCTCTATAACGCGATCATCGACCTGCGCCCCGACTGGGCGAGCGCGAAAGACGATGATGCTGAAACGGAGAAGGACCAAGCT
This sequence comes from Burkholderiales bacterium, assembly GCA_031431435.1. Taxonomy (GTDB): domain Bacteria; phylum Pseudomonadota; class Gammaproteobacteria; order Burkholderiales; family Usitatibacteraceae; genus UKL13-2. Next base: position 4,166 of record JANPDI010000220.1, on the reverse strand, counting down.
TGTGTGGCAAAGGTGGTAATGACGGGCAGCGCCGACGACGGTCCTGATTGGCAGCCACACATTCGTAGCAAAGACAAACGCCGCAAGTTGGCGAATCGATTCAAAGACGCAAAAGACCCATTCAAGATTGTGATCGTGCGCGACATGTGGCTGACAGGCTTTGATGCGCCTTGCCTACACACCATGTACGCAGATAAGCCAATGCAGGGCCATGGCCTGATGCAGGCCATCGCCCGTGTGAACCGCGTCTTCCGAGACAAGCCCGGTGGCTTGGTGGTCGATTACCACGGCCTCGCCGATCAACTCAAGAAAGCGCTCATCACCTATACCGAGAGCGGCGGCAAGGGCGACCCAACCTTTGATACCGCGGATGCGATTGCCGTGATGCTAGAGAAACACGGCATTGCATCCGACATGATGCATGGCTTCAATTGGGACAAGTGGACCACCGGCAAACCAACCGAACGCTTGGCACTAATCCCCGCCGGGCAGGAGCACATCCTCGCGCAGGAAGACGGCAAGCAGCGCTGGGTGCAAGTGATTACCGAACTTTCGCGCGCGTTTGCGCTGTGTGCTGCGAGTGACGATGCCACGGAAATTCGCGACGATGTTTCTTATTTTCAAGCGCTGCAAGCCGCGCTGAACAAACAAACCGTCAACTACAACAAGACACCCGAGCAGATCGACGCGGCTATACGCCAACTTGTGAGCAAAGCCATTACCACCGAAGGCCAGGTAATTGATGTCTTCACGGCAGCTGGACTACCCAAGCCAGACATAAGTATTCTTTCCGATCAATTCTTGGCAGAGGTACGCGGCCTCAAACACAAAAACGTCGCCGCCGAGCTGCTGGAGAAGTTGCTTAAGGACGAGCTGAAGGTGCGCTCCAAGCGCAACCTGGTTCAGAGCCAAGTCTTTTCCGAGAAGCTCAAGAAGACACTCAACGCGTATCACAACCGCGCCATTGCCACGCAGGAAGTGATCGAAGAGCTGATCCAACTCGCGAAGGAAATGGAAGCCGCCACCAAGCGTGGACAAGAGCTGGGCTTGAACGATGAAGAGGTCGCTTTCTACGATGCGCTCGCCAACAACGAAAGTGCCGTGAAGGCGATGGGCGACAAGCAACTGCGTGTGATTGCGGCGGAGCTTGTTACGCAAGTACGCAAGAGTACGACCATCGATTGGACCTTGCGCGAGAGTGCGCGCGCAAGAATTCGCGTCATGGTGAAACGGATATTGAACAAGTACGGCTACCCGCCGGATTTGCAGGAAGATGCGGTGAAGACCTTGCTGATGCAGGCGGAGTTATTGTGTGCGGGGTGGGCGGGGGAGTAGATCAATCGGGTTTGGCGAGTTGTTTTGAAACACCCCTCTCCGCTTGCCGTTCCAGCCAAAAACCCCTGAAAACCCCCCGCCAATAGGCGTGTTTCACTTTTTACTATCCGCCACATTCGTCCAGCGCGATAATAAAACGTCGAGTCGTCTCACCCCTCAGGAGGTCCGCCATGGCGATTTATGATCAGGGTCTGGAAAAGAACCCGGCCAATTTCACCGCGCTCACGCCGTTGTCGTTTTTGCCGAAGGCGGCGGCGTATCCCAATCGCCCGCTACGGACTAACTACATATGTTTGCGCCAATTTCCTTGAATTAAGGAATTAAACGTACTATAGTATAGTTATGAGTGAGGTTTTGCCAGCTAATCGCGCGCGTCTGGCTGTTGTCATGCGCGCCACAAAGGATGTCGTCTCCATCCAGACGGCTGCAACTGCGCTCGACCTCGATCGAACCTCCGCCTCAAAGCTCCTCTCCCGCTGGGCCAGTCAGGGCTGGTTGCGCCGTATCGGCCCCGGCCTCTACTTGCCCGTCCCGCTCGATCTGGCGTCCAACACGCAGATCGTCGGCGATCCGTGGGTGCTGGTGCCATCCCTATTTGGCGAGTGTTATATCGGCGGGTGGACCGCCGCCCATCACTGGGACCTGACTGAACAGTTGTTCAATGACACGGTCATCTTTGCAACCCGTCGCATCGACGAGCAGCGTGTCGTTGCGCAGGGCGTGACCTTCATCGCTCATCACCTTGCGGAGAAGCGTTTCTTCGGCATCAAGTCGGTGTGGCGCGGTACGACGCGCGTCAATCTTTCCGACCCCGCCCGTACGCTGATCGACATGCTGGCGCTGCCGCATACCGGAGGCGGAATCGACCATGTAGCGGACTGCCTCTCGGAGTTTCGAAAGCTGCGTAGCGCGGATATGGATCTGCTAATCACCTATGCCGAGAAATTTGGTAATGGCGCGATCTTCAAACGCCTCGGCTTTTTAGCAGAGGCGCAGCTCCATGACGATGCGCTTGCCGCTGCTTGTCACGCGCGCCTGACCAAAGGCTATACAAAGCTCGATACTAGTTTGGACTGTAGTCAGCTAGTGACCGCATGGAACATCTGGGTCCCTGCCCGTTGGAAAGCGAGGCTTGCATGATCGACAAGCGGGAAATTCTTGATACTGCCTCTCTACTCGGCCTGCAACCGAGCGTCGTCGAGAAAGACTATGTCCTTGGCTGGTTGCTCGCAGGCATCTACGCGCACCCGGAGCTGACGGACGCCTGGGTGTTCAAGGGCGGAACATGTCTTAAGAAGTGCTACTTTGAGACCTATCGTTTTTCGGAAGATCTGGACTTCACACTGCGCGACGAAAGTGGTCTTGACGCGACCTTCCTGCGCCGCGCTCTTGGAGAGGTGGTCGAGTGGGTGTCGGACGAATCCGGCCTCACGATTCCGGCTGATCAGTTGTCGTTCGACAGTTACGAAAACCCGCGCGGTCGCAAGTCATGCCAAGGCAAAGTCGGCTATCGCGGGCCAGTCTCGCCAACCTCCGGCTCTGGTGGCTGGCCGAAGATCAAGCTCGATCTGACAGCAGACGAAACCCTCGTTCTGCCCTCGGTCCGACGCAGCGTGTTTCATCCTTACACCGATATTCGTGAATCAGGGATGTGGATCAACAGCTATGCCTATGAAGAAGCGTTTGGAGAGAAGATCCGCGCGCTGGGCGAACGCACGCGCCCGCGCGACCTCTATGACGTAATCAACCTCTACCGACATGGCGACACGCGGCCCCCAGCGGCTCAAGTTCTCGATGTCCTCACCAAGAAGTGCACTTACAAGGGCATAGCCCTTCCCTCGATCGCGAGCCTCGAGTCGCACCGCAGCGACCTCGAATCGATGTGGGGCAGCATGCTCGGTCATCAGTTGCCGGTCCTGCCGCCTGTTGATGATTTTTGGGCAGCGCTGCCTGAAGTGTTCGCCTGGCTCATGGGCGGCGGCGAAGTGCTGCAGGTATCTGCAATCAAGGGTATTGCGACCGAAACTACCATCCGCACACGGGAGCTGCCGCGCGGCATTCCGATACAAACCGCCGGCGCACTTGAGCTCATCCGGTTTGCCGCTGCCAACCACCTTTGTGTCGATCTTGCATATGACGGTGGCACCCGTCGCATCGAGCCGTACTCATTGCGCGAGACGCGCGATCGCAACTTTGTTCTCTATGCGGTACGGAGTGATTCAGGAGAGTCGCGCTCATACCGTGTTGATCGCATTCAGGGTGCGTCTGTGACGAACCAGTCGTTTACGCCGCGTTATCTCATCGAACTGACAACCGCAGGGCCGCTGTCGATTCCGCCAACCGCCCGCACTGGCAGCGGTGCTTAGTCGTTCGCGCGGACATTCCCGAGCCACCGCGCTACTACAGCCTCAAGCAATGGACCGGTGTATATCTATCGGTGTTCGGTTTGCGGCAAGACGTTTAATCGCAAAACCATGGATAGCTCGCTCAACGAGCACAAGAACCGGGAGGGCTATCCGTGTTATGGCCGGTTCGGCACCTACGAGCGGACCAAGTTCTAGTTCCCGCTCTCGTCACCGAACCTGCTACCTGTTCACACGGTTTAAGTGGTCAGCCTTGCTCCGTAAGACCCCTCGTCCCGCTTGCCGTTCCAGCCCAAAACCCCTGAAAACCCCCGCCAATAGGCGTGTTTCACTTTTCACTATCCGCCATATTCGTCCGGCGCGATAATAAAACGTCGAGTCGTCTCACCCCTCAGGAGGTCCGCCATGGCGATTTATGATCAGGGTCTGGAAAAGAACCCGGCCAATTTCACCGCGCTCACGCCGTTG
>JANPDI010000219.1:0-39413 GCA_031431435.1 Burkholderiales bacterium | reverse complement strand
TGCTTCCCATCTTCTGCTCGTTTGCGTGGAAAAGACCCTCCACACAAACCCACCTCACGCCCTGCATGGCGTTCGGATTCGGCTCCGTCCAAATGTGCGAAGGCACATTTGGCGCCGCGGGCCACTTCCAACTGAGCCAACGGCCCTGCGGAAACAACGTGAGACGGGAAAAATTGCAACCATCAACTGATACTACTGTCACAATATCAGGCAATTATAGCGGAGCAAGCAGCCGCCCCCGTCAGCACGTATGCCCTGCTTACCCAATATGATTTTTTGACAAATGCCCTCCAAGCCTGCCCCGCTTACCGCGTCACCTTCAACCCACTACTTGGCGCCGCTGTTTATGCCGCGCTCGGTAGCCGTGGTTGGTGCATCGTCTCGCGAAGGCGCATTGGGTCGGTTTGTCTTTGAAAACATGACGCGCGCGGGCTTCCGCGGTGTTTTGTATCCGGTCAATCCAAAATATAAATCCGTCCTCGGAATTGCCGCCTATGCCGCATTGGGCGATTTGCCTGAGCCACCTGATCTGGTGGTTGTCGCCTCGCCCGCGCATACCGTCGCCGGTGTTCTGCACGATGCCGGCGTCATCGGCGTCAAGGCGGCCGTGGTGTTATCAGCCGGATTCGCCGAAATTGGTGATGAAGGAAAAATTCGCGGCGGCTTTGTTTCCGCAGAACTCGACCGGTATGGCATACGCATGCTCGGACCAAACTGCGTGGGTATCATGCGGCCGGGAATCGGTTTGAATGCCACGTTCGCCAATGCCGCCGCAAAAACGGGGGCAATCGCGTTAGTGGCGCAATCAGGTGCCGTCTGTACGGCGATTCTGGACTGGGCGGCAACCACAGAAATCGGCTTTTCGAGTGTTGTTTCGCTGGGTGGCGCGCTGGATGTTGACTTCGGTGATGTGCTGGATTTTCTAGTCCATGATCCGGAGACAAAAAGTATCCTGATGTATGTTGAAGGTGTCCGCGATGCCCGCCGGTTCATGTCCTCGTTGCGCGCAGCAGCTCGCGTAAAGCCTGTTGTATTGCTCAAGGCAGGGCATGACAGATCGGGCAAGGCGGCGGTATTGAGCCATACGGGGGCCTTGGCGGGCAGCGACAAGGTTTGGGATTGCGCACTGGCACGGGCGGGTGTGGTGCGGGTCAATTCATCATTGCAGTTGTTCGCCGCGGCCCGCGTGTTGTCAGATCCAAGGATGGCGCGCTCGTTACGTGGCAACCGGCTGGCTATCCTGACCAATGGCGGCGGGCCGGGCGTGGTTGCCGCCGACTGCGCCGATGACAATCATTTGGCACTGGCAAAGCTTGACCAATCGACTATCGAAAAACTGGATAAGGTGCTGCCGCCACACTGGTCGCGCGCGAATCCGATTGACATTATTGGTGATGCCACACCGCAACGATTTAGCGATGCGCTGGCAATCACGCTGGATGATCCAAATGTTGACGCCGTATTGACCATGTATTGCCCGCAGGCGATTACACGCGCCGAAGACGCCGCCGACGCGGTGATTCCGCTGGCGATCAGCGCCCTGACCGAAAAAAACAAACCTGTGTTTGCGTCTTGGCTCGGCGGCGCGTCGATTGTGACGGCACGAAAACACTTTGCAGATGCCGCCGTGGCAAATTTTTTGACGCCGGAAAGTGCGGTTGAGGCGTTTACTCATCTTGCACGATTCCGACAACACCAGACAATGTTGCTACAGTCCGTACCGGCGACAATATCCATGACCTTTGACGACCTTGCGCAGGCGGTTGCGACGGCACAGCGCATTCGTGAATTGGCATTGTCCGAAAAGCGCACGCTGTTGCGCGAGACAGAAGCCAAGGAGTTGCTTGCGGCGTTTAGGTTACCGGTTCATGTGGGGGTACTCGCACGGACCAAGGCCGAGGCCGAGGCCGCTGCAAAGCGCTGTGGTTTTCCCGTCGTGATCAAGATCGACTCACCCGACATCAACCACAAAAGCGATGTTGGTGGCGTCCGGTTAAACCTGATCAATGCCAGACAGGTGGGCCAGGCGTTTGAAGCGATGATGGCCGATATCAGCGAGGCGGCACCCAAGGCGCGTGTCAATGGGGTGAACGTCCAACCAATGCTGAAGTTTGCGCACGCCCGCGAGGTATTGGTCGGCATCTCACGCGATGCAACATTTGGTGCAACCATTGCGTTCGGCACTGGTGGCATTGCGGTTGAAGCAGTTGGTGATACGGCGGTGGCGCTCCCCCCGCTTAACGACCCGCTGGCCAAGGCGCTCATTGAACAGACCCGCGTCGCACGCTTGCTTGCCGCCTATCGGAATGTTCCGGCGATCGACGAACCGGCGTTGGTCGACGTGATTGTCAGAATTTCGACCATTGCCTGCGCGCTGCCGTGGATACGCGAATTGGATTTGAACCCGGTGCTTGCACACCCTGCCGGGGCGGCGATTGTCGACGCACGTATTGTCATCGATTCAGTCTCACCGATGACCGACAAACGCTACCGCCACATGGCAATTTTCCCCTACCCGGTTGAGCTTGAACGAGGACTCAATCTGCGGGACGGCACACCGATTCAGTTGCGGCCCATCCGCCCGGATGACGCGACTCGTGAACGGGCATTTGTCGCGGCAATGTCAGATACATCACGCTACTACCGTTTTTTGCATACGATCACCGCACTGTCCGACGAGATGATCGCCCGTTTTACACAGCTCGACTATGACCGCGAAATGGCGCTGATTGCGCTGACTGAGGACGGCTCGGAAATTATCGGCGTCACGCGATATCACCCGAATGCGGACGGCAAAAGTGTCGAATTTGCGCTGGCGATTGCCGATGCATGGCAGAAAAAGGGGATGGGCGAGCTGCTGCTGGCCAGTCTGATTGTATGCGCCAAAGAAGCGGGATATGACACGATCGAAAGTACAGTTCTACACGGCAACACCGGCATGCTGAAACTGGCGAAACGCCTTGGATTTCGAACTGAACCAAACGCGGACGCCCATGAAACAGCACGGGTGTTTTTGCGGCTGCGCTAGTTGACGGAGATGCCGTTCGCGAGACCAACAAAAAAGGCAGCCGCGGCTGCCTTTTTTAGTTCAAACGAGACACGATCAGGTCTCCTGTTCGAGGAAACTCTTCAACCGTTCTGAACGTGATGGATGGCGGAGTTTACGCAAGGCCTTTGCCTCAATCTGGCGAATGCGCTCACGCGTGACGTCAAATTGTTTGCCGACTTCTTCCAGCGTGTGATCAGTATTCATTTCAATGCCAAACCGCATCCGCAGGACTTTTGCTTCGCGCGGTGTAAGCGAATCCAGCACATCCTTGGTGACGTTTCGAAGTGATGCGTATTGTGCCGCATCGGTCGGCGCCAATGTGTTGGTGTCTTCGATAAAGTCGCCCAAATGCGAATCATCGTCGTCACCGATCGGCGTTTCCATCGAGATCGGCTCTTTGGAAATTTTCATGATCTTGCGGATCTTGTCTTCCGGCATTTCCATCTTCAATGCCAGCGTTGCCGGATCCGGCTCGAGACCGGTTTCCTGCAAAATTTGCCGCGAAATACGGTTCATCTTGTTGATGGTTTCGATCATGTGAACCGGGATGCGAATGGTCCGCGCCTGATCGGCGATCGAGCGGGTGATCGCCTGCCGGATCCACCACGTTGCATAGGTGGAAAACTTGTAGCCGCGACGGTATTCAAATTTATCGACCGCCTTCATCAGCCCGATATTGCCCTCCTGAATCAAGTCGAGGAACTGCAGGCCACGATTGGTGTACTTCTTCGCAATCGAGATCACGAGTCGCAGGTTGGCTTCGATCATTTCGCGTTTGGCACGACGCGCTTTCGCTTCGCCGGTCGACATTTGGCGCGCAATTTCTTTGAGGTCCTTGATGGGAATTCCGACATCCTTTTGGATTGCAATCAGGTTTTCCTGCAGCTCAACCACCGCCGGTTTGAATCGCAACAACGCCGCCGCATATGCCTTGGCGTGCGGCGCGGCAATTTCCTCGCCAATCCATTTCAGATTGATCTCGTTGCCCGGAAATGTCTTTATGAAGTGCGGACGCGGCATGCTCGAGTTCTGCACACAGAGGTGTTGTATCTCGCGCTCTTTTTTGCGCACCGAATCGACCAGACCGCGCAGGCCGTTACACAGCGCTTCAACCTGCTTGGCACCAAAACGAATTTGCATCAACTCGGCCGACAACTCTTCCTGCAAATCTTTATAGGCGCGCGAGCGATAACCCTTTTCGGTAAGGGCTTTCTTCATCTTCTTGTAAATTTTACGAATCTGGTTGAAGTGGACCATCGAGTCCAGTTTCAACTGGGCGAGGTTGGCCGCCGCAATGGCACCGTCTTCGTCAGCATCTTCCTCTTCGTCGAGGTCTTCATCGTCCTCGAGATCTTCATCTGACAACTGCGCTTCTTTGACTTCATCTTCGTTCGGATCCACCAAGCCGTCGATGACTTCATCAATCCGCATTTCGTCGCGCTCTACTTTATCCGCGAGCGTGAGGATCGCCTCGATCGTTGTAGGGCAAGCCGAAATCGCCTGAATCATATGCTTCAAGCCGTCTTCAATGCGTTTGGCAATCTCAATCTCGCCTTCGCGTGTCAACAACTCGACCGAACCCATTTCACGCATGTACATGCGAACCGGATCTGTGGTCCGGCCAAACTCCGAGTCGACGGTTGAGAGTGCCGCTGCGGCCTCCTCTTCAGCGTCGTCATCGGCAACGGCCGGGGCCGCCTCGTTCATCAACAGCGTCTCTGCATCCGGCGCTTCGTCATAGACTTGAATGCCCATGTCGTTAAACGTCGTGATAATGGCTTCGATTTGTTCCGCATCGACCATATCAGGCAAATGATCGTTGATCTCGCCATAGGTCAAAAAGCCGCGGTCCTTGCCGAGCGTGATCAGGCTCTTCAATCGTTTTTTCTGCGCTTCGACATCTGCCGGCGCCATTTCAGCCGCTTTTGACAGCCTGCCCTTTGGGAACGGATATTCGTCGTGATCTTGTGCGCTTTTTGGTTTGCGGGCCATTTTTTAATCCAGATAGGGGCAGAGTTAGCCGGGTGAAAGAACTTGGGCCGTCGAATTAGACGGCCATTGTCTTTCGCAGTGCGGGAGAGGAAACAGAACCTTTAATTTTAGCACGTCGCCGCTTTTTTCAATAGGGCTAGTTTCAAATTTTCCAATGTTGACAATGACTTATCGCCAAATGGGCCAACGGTTGATTGGTCGTTTACCAGCAAAAATGATGCCATTTATGATGACGCACGAGAAATTCGGTCCATTTCAAGCAAAAAAGTCTTTGGGCGCTTTAGTACCAGCGTCTATTAATCTAACCCAAGGTCGCGCGCCCGACGCATGGTATCGGCGCGTTTGACCGCCACGCTGGCATCTTCGCGCAGACGAGCCAATGCCTCTGCAAATTCTGCGTCTAGGTCGAGTCGGTCAATATCGACTTCACTCAACAGAAGTGACGCCTGTTTTAACGGATAGGCATCCCGGGTATCGCGAAAATGCTCGACGATCATCGCCTGATGCAACAATTCGCCGTCATGGTCACGAATGTAAGTGGCCACGCGTGATGCTGAACCCAGCGCTGATTCGTCGTCTTCGGCGACGTTTATGTCAAAGCCATTCGCCAGCGAAGGCTTGACCAACATACGGCCGATAAGCTGAATCGCAAGGCCGGCAGCCGGCACTTTGAGCCGTGGTGCCGGTGCGCCGGCTTCCGGGCCTTTTTTCCCAAACGGCTTGAACGGCTTTTCGTCCGACCATTTTTTCTTTCCCTTGGCAGCTTCCTGGTTGCCGGCGCCCGACACGTTTGGTTGCGTTACGCGGTTTGATATCTGACTCAGCAGCGGCGACAAGGGAACGGTTTCCTCAATCTCCCTTGCGCTCATGCCGGTTTCATCCACCAGCTTTCGCCTCAACATAAATGCAAGCGCCGGTGCCACGATCTGGACAATAAAAGGCTTGACCAACGTCATTAGTCGGCTGCGACCCTCGGCGGTGGTCATATCCACCTGCGATCGCAATTCGTCAAACAGGAAGACCGATAGTGGTGTGGCATTTTTCAACGCCGCCATGAAGGCATCCTTGCCAAGTCGGCGCACAAAGGAATCAGGATCATCCTCGGCGGGCAGGAATAGAAAACGTACGTCCTTGCCATCTGTGACCACCGGCAGCGATTGTTCTAACGCACGCCACGCCGCACGCCGCCCGGCTTTATCACCGTCGAAACAAAACACCAGATTGTCAGCCATGCGCAATAACTTCTCGACATGCATGGGTGTGGTCGCCGTGCCGAGTGTGGCGACTGCGTTTTCAACGCCTGATTGCGCGAGAGCGACAACATCCATGTAGCCCTCAACCACAATCACCGTGTTGTTGTCGCGAATGGCGCGGCGCGCATGGAATAGACCATAAAGCTCGCGGCCCTTCTCAAACAACGGCGTCTCCGGTGAATTTAGATATTTGGGTTCGCCCTGGCCAATTACCCGCCCACCAAATCCGATCACATTGCCGCGTTGATCCAGTATCGGAAACATCACCCGATCACGAAAACGATCATAGCGCCGACCCTCGTCGGAATCAATTACCAACCCACACTCTTTCAACGCGCTTGCAGTGTAATCCTCGACAGCACCCTTCAACCCCTGCCAGTCTTCTGGTGCATAGCCCAATCCGAAGCGGGCGGCGATTTCACCGGTCAGACCACGGCCCTTCAAATATTCAATCGCCTTCGGCGCGACCTTCAACTCACGGCGATAAAATTGCATTGCAGCAGACATGATTTCACCCAAGCTCGCCGACACCCGCGCTTTTTCGAGCGATTCTTCACGATTTGCCTCCACCGGCAACGACATACCAACGGACTCGGCCAGTTCCTCGACCGCATCGCGAAAGCCCATGCCGTTGTATTCCATCAAGAAGCTGATCGCGGTTCCGTGTGCCCCGCAGCCAAAACAGTGATAAAACTGTTTGGCGGGCGCGACGGAAAATGACGGCGTTTTCTCGTTGTGAAACGGGCAACACGCCGAATAGTTCTGTCCGGCCTTTTTCAACTTCACGTGCCGGTCGATGACATCGACGATGTCGATGCGGGCGAGCAGTTGTTGTATGAAGTCCTGCGGGATCATAGGGGCATTATAAATTCAGGTGGATCTGCCGACATTTTGAATGGCAGCGATTGCGGAACTATTTGGGCTGGCCGTTGCAATTCTTGTGCATCCTGCGCTGCAGAGCACATATTGCGCTCATCGTGCAGGTTCCGCCTGTTGCATTTTCACTTGGCCGCAGTAGCCGAACCGTACAATCCGCCAAAGCAATGGTGCGGGTCGACCGCCGGCGGCAAACGCCTAACCCAGGCGCGCCTTCACCACTGCCGACAGCTTGCCCATATCGGCGCGTCCCGCAACTTTTGGACGCAACGCATTCATCACTTTGCCCATATCCTTCGCAGACGTCGCGCCAACCTCGGCAATAACCCCGTCGAGAATGGTCGCGAGCTCGGCACCATTCAATTGCGCCGGCATGTAGACCTGCAGAACGCCAACTTCAAACTGCTCCTTCGCAACCAGATCCATGCGGTTGCCCGCGGAATATTGTTCGATCGAATCCTTGCGCTGCTTTAGCATTTTTTCAATGACAGCCAGCACAATGTCATCGGTAATTTCAATGCGCTCGTCGACCTCGCGTTGCTTGAGTGCTGACGTCAACAAGCGGATCGCACCAAGTTTGTCGGACTCACGGGCTTTCATCGCCGCCTTCATGTCGTCGTTGATTCTGTCGCGCAATGTGCTCATATCGTTCTTCTTCCCGGTTGGCGTTTGGGATTGCAAAAAATCGGCTAATAAAAAAGGCAGGTAGCGAACGCTACCTGCCTTAAATTTAATTCTGTTTCTCAGATTCGAGACGTGCTTAATATAGTTTCGGCGGCAGCATTTGTGAACGCAGGCGCTTGTAGCGACGTTTCACCGCGGCGGCGTGCTTGCGTTTGCGCTCGGCGGTTGGCTTTTCGTAGAACTCGCGCGCGCGCAAGTCGGTAAGCAAGCCGGTTTTTTCAATTGCACGTTTGAAGCGGCGAAGCGCGACGTCAAACGGTTCGTTCTCTTTCAGTTTTACCAACATATCAATATTTCCTTAATCACTTTTATGGTTATGCCCACCCAACCTAATCATAGATTGTGGGTCTGAAGCTTTGATTGCTGAAGCTTTGATTACTTCCAAACGCGCAAAAGACTCCTTGCCCGCCAGGAAGCCCAATATAATAGCCAACTTTCCCAATTTCCACAACATTTTCAAGCACCTACCTTGTTGATTCTCGGCATTGAATCGTCCTGCGACGAAACCGGCGTTGCCCTTTTTGACACAGAAAAGGGGCTGATCAGCCATCGCCTTCATTCCCAAGTTGAGATGCATGCGGCGTATGGTGGCGTGGTGCCGGAACTCGCCTCGCGAGATCATATTGGGCGCGTTTTACCATTGATAGAAGAAAGTTTTCATGAGAGTGGGCGCTCGCTATACTCTGTTGATGCGATTGGTGTCACGCAGGGTCCCGGGCTTGGTGGTGCGCTTTTGGTGGGTAATAGCGTTGCCGTTGCGCTGGGTGTAGCGTTGTGCAAACCCGTGGTCGGGATCCACCATCTCGAAGGGCATTTACTTTCGCCGCTAATGGCCGACCCAAGACCTGAATTTCCGTTTATTGCGCTGTTGGTTTCGGGTGGCCACACGCAGCTGATGGCCGTGCGCGGTGTCGGTGACTATCAGTTGCTTGGCGAAACCGTAGATGACGCAGCGGGCGAAGCCTTTGACAAAACGGCGTCATTGCTCGGGCTGGGTTATCCGGGAGGGGCAACACTTTCAAAACTCGCCCAAGGTGGCAACGCGGGCGCCTACAAATTGCCGCGCCCGATGCTCAATTCCGGCGACCTTGAGTTTAGCTTTAGCGGGCTAAAAACGGCTGTGTTATTACTGGTGAACAGGTTGAAAGCGAACAGTGGCGGGCTGTCCGAGCAACAACGTGCCGATGTCGCGGCGAGCTTCGAAATGGCAATTGCAGATGTATTGACGGCAAAAACACTCAACGCGCTCGGTCAAACCAACATGCAGCGAATTGTTGTGGCCGGCGGCGTAGGTGCCAATCGCTGTCTTCGCGCCAAGCTGACCCGGTCGGCAAACGCCAGTGGTGCAGAGGTGTTCTATCCGCCATTGGCGTTTTGCACGGACAATGGTGCAATGATTGCGTTTGCGACGGCCATGCGTTTCATGCATGGCGTCGAAATCGCACCGTTTGAAAATGGCGCGTTCAGCGTCAAACCGCGCTGGCCGCTGGCTGACCTTCAGCGGACCTAGTTTGAAATCTGAGGCGGCGGTATCCTGACGGACTAGTCAGGTGAACCGCGCCGGTACTTTTCTTCGGCGATTTTTAATCGTTCTTCGGCATTTTTGACGCCTTCTTCCAGGCTGCTAATGCGCCCATAGTATTCAGGCAGGCGTAAGACCGAATTACCCTCCTTACGAACCACAATTCGCGTTTCACCTTTAATCGGGTCGCGCCCTTTCTCCAAATCTTTTTTGGCCTTTTCAAGGCCCTCTTCGGCGACTTCAACTTCTTTTGCCAGTTTGGCACGCGTCGCCGCGCGCGCATCGCCGCGCGCCTTGATGTCGGCAAATTTTTGCTCTTTTCCGCTGCTGTCTTTTGTCTGCATCTTGACAATATTGGCGTCTTTATCAACGACAATAGTCGACGCCTTTTCGCCTGCTTTTGGTGCTTTGTCCGAGTAGGTCACCTTGCCGTCCTTATCAACCTGCTTAAACAGTGTTTGGCCACTGGCGGTGGTCGCGAATGCGACAAATACGGCAGCCGAAACCATTAACGCATCGCGATAACTATGCATGTTCCACCTCTTTGGATTGCCCGATTGTCCGATGACCCGAGCCACATACATTGCACGCCGGATCCTTGCCGTAACGCACTTCTCGCCACGCCGTTGAGCGGATGTCAATCATATGCAGCCGCCCGGTTGTCGCGCCCTGCGATTGTTCGCCGCCCGTTAACATCTGAATGGCTTTGGCCGCCTGCAAAGCACCAATCACACCGACCAGCGGCGCAAATACACCCATGAGGGCGCAACGCTCTTCATCGACCGCATCGTCTTCTGGAAACAAGCACGCGTAACAAGGCGCGCCATGCCGCCTGAAATCAAATTCGGTTAGTTGCCCGTCAAAACGGATTGCCGCTCCCGAAACAAGCGCTTTCCGGTGTTTGTAACATGCCCGATTGATCGCGTGACGGGTTGAAAAATTATCCGTGCAATCAAGTACCACATCAGCAGACAAAACCAGCCTGTCTAGCGCGCCATCATCTACACGCGACGTAATGGCCTCGACCGTGATTGTCGAGTTGAGATTAGCGATTGCCTGCTTGGCGGATAGCGCCTTGTTCAAGCCGATGGTCGACTCTTGATGGATCACCTGCCGTTGCAAATTTGTGAGATCTACATCGTCGCCATCCGCAATAACGATTCGACCAATTCCAGCCGATGCAAGGTACATCAAGCAGGCCGAACCCAAGCCGCCAGCGCCAATGACCAGCGCTGTTGCGGCGTCCAATTTTGACTGCGCTTCCAAGCCAAAATTTTCCAACAGGATATGCCGTGAGTAGCGCAGCAGTTTGTTGTCGTCCAACGCAATTTCCTCGCCGGTAATTGCAGGCTCTATTTGATTGCGACGGGCTTGACCTCTGCTGACTTGGCTGCAGCAATTGTCGCGGCCGGTTTTTTGGCCGTGGTCATGGCCAACCAAGCCTTTGGATTGGCGGCAACCACCTCACCGTTAAAGTGGTTCAGCGCCTGTTGCAATACAAAATCAATCGGGCGTCCATCGGTGGCCATTCGCGGTTTGTATTCAACGGGCTTGTCATCGTCCTTGCGGGACGCCGCCAATGCGGCACGCCTGTCTTCGCCGAGCTCTTCCGCCGGCGCATTCTTGATGGCTTCAATCGCTTTTTGCTCTTCTTCGGTGGTCAGATGCCGCTCAAGATCCGCCTCGCGCATCACCAGGCGTTGCGAGCCATCATCGACCTGTTTGTCTGGTGAGATACCCTTGGCTTGAATGGAGCGCCCGGCCGGCGTGAAATAACGCGCGGTCGTCAGCTTGATGGCGGTATTTTCGCTGATCGGGAGGATTGTCTGGACAGAGCCTTTGCCAAATGTTTGCGTGCCCATGATGATCGCGCGTTTGTGGTCCTGCAATGCACCGGCAACAATTTCCGATGCGGATGCACTGCCGTTATTGACCAGCACAACCAGCGGAACCGTCTTTACCGCCGGATTGAGCTTGGCGAGAACATCCTCCTTGCCGCCTCGCCGTTGGTAGTCGTCCTTTTTTGCATATAGACGCATCTTGGCGTCCTCAATGCGCCCTTCGGTATAAACCACCAGAGCGTCTTTCGGCAGGAACGCCGCCGAAACCGCAACAGAGGCTTCGAGCACGCCGCCCGGATCGTTGCGCAAATCAAGAATCATGCCCTTTACCTGGCCGTTGTTCTGTTTGTACGCTTCATTGATCGCGCGCACCATTTTTTCAGCCGTCGCCTGCTCAAATTGAGTGAGGCGAATGTAGGCAATACCGGGTTCCAACTGGCGACTGCGCACACTCTGGATTTCGATGACGGCGCGTTTAACGTAAAACACCAACTCCTTGGCCTCGCCGCGACGCAGAATCGTCAAAATCGCCTCGGTGCCGGCCTCTCCGCGCATCCGTTTGACCGCCTCGGTCAGCGAAACGCCCCGCAGATTGGTCTGATTGACCTTGATAATATAATCACCAGACTTGATACCCGCTTTGTACGCCGGCGTGTCATCAATCGGTGAAATCACTTTGACAAAACCATCTTCGCTGCCGACCTCGATTCCCAGCCCGCCAAACTTCCCGCTGGTCGCACTTTGCATTTCTTTGTATGCATCGGCATCAAGAAATGCCGAGTGGGGGTCAAGGCCGTTGAGCATGCCGTTGATGGCTTCCTTGATCAAACGCTTATCGTCAACCTCCTCAACGTAACCGGCTTTCACGCGGGCAAACACCTCGGAAAGCATCCGCACTTCTTCAATCGGCAAATTCAGCATGGTCGATTGCCGCTCGGCAACCGCAGAAAAGTGCAACGAAAGAGAAACGCCAAGAACGGCACCTAGACCGATCAGACCCATGGCCTTCATTTTGGTGCCGAATTTCGGCGGCGTTGACAGCAGGTCGGATTGTGGTTCGTTTAACTTTTTCATTTTCAACTTTCAGATTTCAAGGTTTTCCAACCCAGCGCATCGGGTCAAACGGCTTTCCGTCGCGGCGCAATTCAAAATATACACCCGATTCCAACGCGCCACCGGTCGATCCGACCGACGCTATTGTCTCGCCGGCAGACGTATTTTCGCCGACTTGTTTTGTCAGGCTCTCATTGTGTCCGTACAGGCTCAGAAAGCCCGCTCCGTGATCAACGATCACCAAATTTCCGTATCCACGCAACCAGTCGGCATAAACAACCCGGCCGTCGGCCACCGACCGAACCGCCTGACCGTCGGCGGCACGAATAAAAAGCCCCTTCCATGTCACACCGCCATCTTCCCGTTGGGCACCGAATCGGCCGGCAAGTTCACCGCGAACCGGTAGTTTCAGCTTGCCCTGCAGGCTGGCAAAGGCCCGCCCGATAAAGCCGCCGTCGACCACCTCATTTACCGCTTCGCCCGGCTTGCGGATGGGTTGACCGTCCTGATTTCTTTCGCCGCGTTTTGCCGCGTCTCCAGGCGCCCTTGGCTTTGGCGCCACCTTGCGGGCGAGCTCAATGGCGAGTTGCTCGACCAGCCTGGTCAGTCGATTTTCATCGCGCTTTAGACGGCCGACTTCGCGTTTATTCTTGTTGATATCGGCACGAATTCGGTCCAACACTTTTTGCCGGCTGATCCGTTCTGACACGAGCGTCGAGCGCGCCTTTTTTTGTTCGTCGGCATTTGCCGCGAGTTGCTTTTGTTTTTCACGCAGCTCGGCGTCGAGCGCGGCTAGAACCACAACGTTAACCTTCAACCGCTCAATCGTCACAATCCGTGTCCGGGTGACATACCCCAGATAGGCGAGTTGCCGCTCAACTGCGGATACATCCTGCCCGCCAAGCATCAATCGAATCGCGTCTGTGTTCCCATACATGTACTGATGACGAATCAGCCTATCGCGCAACGATTCCTCGCGGCCGATACCGGCGCGGGTGTTTTGGATGCGCCGCTCAATATCCGCCAGCTCGCGGCCAATTGCCTGCTGACCTTTTGCCAACGATGTCAAACGCTGGTTAACTTCCGAAATCGCCTTTTCAGATGATTTCAACTGGTCGGCGACCTCACTGCGCGACTCTTCACCCTTGATCAGGTCACGATTCAACCTTTCGATGCGCCCTCGCAGGTCATCAAGCGCTTGTTTTTTTTCCGCACCTGCGCTTTCAGCCGCGTTGGCATGGACAACTAACGACAAAGACACCAACATTGACAAGCAAATCAAGCCAAAAACGACTGGAGATGGCCCCCAGCCGTGACATTTGGCTCGGGGAACAAGGTCAGGCAAGCAGTACGCTCCTGACGATTGAATGGTGACCCATTTAAGCCCGCCCCTGTGCGGCGACCGCGGAGGAAGCGGCAGCGACGGCTGCTTGATCGCCAAGATAATAGCTTCGGATCGGCCGCAAATCGTCAGTCAGCTCATACACGAGTGGTACAGCTGTCGGGATATTAAGGTTGACAATGTCCTCGTCAGAGACATGGTCCAGATGTTTGATCAAGGCGCGCAGGGTATTGCCATGCGCGACAACGATGACCCGCTTTCCGTCCCGGATCTGCGGCGCAATCTCAAGCTGCCAATACGGCACAATCCGGTTCACGGTATCTTTTAAGCACTCCGCACTAGGAAACTCCTCCGGCAATAGATCCGCGTAACGGATGTCCTTCGACGGATGCCCCGAATCATTCAAGCCAATCGCTGGCGGCGGTATATCGTAGCTCCGGCGCCAAGCCAGCACCTGAGCCTCGCCGAATTTTTTTGCCGTCTCAGCCTTGTTCAGGCCTTGCAGGGCACCGTAGTGGCGTTCATTTAATCGCCAATGTTTGATGACCTGCAGCCAGCAGCGGTCTAGCGCCGTCTGCGTGATCCACAAGGTGCGAATTGCGCGTGTCAGCAGCGACGTGTACGCGAGATCAAATTCGAAGCCCTCGGCTCGCAAGGTTGCACCAGCGCGTTGTGCCTCTGCGACCCCTTTTTCGCTGAGATCGACGTCTACCCAGCCGGTAAACCGATTTTCCGCATTCCAAAGTGACTCACCGTGGCGCATCAAGACTAGTTTTTTCATTTTTTTCATTTCCCGCATATTTTTTGCACCCGTTTCGCTTGTTTCTTGCGATTCTGGCGCAATGTCTGTCAAATACAAGCGCGTCGCACTGCAACGGCAATTCAATGCAAAGTGGTAGAATCTAGAGTTTACGTGATGCGATTGCTCAATTGACTGAAGCCGTCGTTTCGCGGTGTCTGACACCGCTCAAAATCATCAGGCCACACCGCCAATTATTGACCACCCCATGACCGAATTTATCACCCAAAATATTATGCTCGTCGGCCTGTTAATGGCGAGCGGCGTCATGTTGCTCTGGCCGAGCATTGCGAAATCAGTTGGCGGCGCCAAGGAAGTTGGTACGCTTGAGGTAACCAGGCTGATGAACACCGGCGATGCATTGGTGCTCGACATCCGTGACAACGGCGAATTCAGCGGCGGACGCATTCCAAAATCGAAGAACGTTCCCCTGGCGGAACTGGATAAGCGTATTGACGACTTTGTAAAATTCAGGGACAAGCCCGTCATTGTGACCTGTCGCAGTAACGGGCGTGCAGGCGCAGCTGTGCGATTGCTGAAGGCAAAGGGTTTTAACGACGTTTATCAACTTGCGGGCGGTTTCGCAGCTTGGCAACAGGCCAGCCTTCCCGTCGAAAGGTAGGGGAGCATGGCTGGCAGTCCAAAAATTACGATGTACTCAACCGGGGTTTGCCCCTATTGCCAGATGGCCGAGCGATTATTAAAGGCCAAGGGCGTCGTTGAAATTGATAAAATCCGCATTGACCTTGATCCTGTCAAGCGCGATGAAATGATGGAAAAGACACAGCGGCGCACGGTCCCGCAGATCTACATCGGCGCAACCCATGTTGGCGGGTTTGACGACCTGACCGCACTCGACAAGGCTGGCAAACTCGAACCGATGCTTGCGGCACCGGCTTGACCCAGACGGTCAGCCTGCGGATTTTTATTGTTTGATTCACGTACCAATTTAAGGAAAAAGAAATGACCGACGCACTTGATACAACTGCAGCCGCCGCACCCGCCGCCCAGGACAACCAGCCGCTCTACAACATTGAAAAAATCTACGTCAAGGATCTATCTGTTGAAGTGCCGAACGCCCCCGCAATCTTCTTGGAACGGGAGGCGCCGCAGGTTGATGTGCAATTGCATCACGCCTCGAAATCAGTTGACGACGGCATCTACCAGACCGAGTTGACCATTACCGTGACGGCAAAAATTGGTGAAAAGACAATGTTTCTGGCGGAAGCCAATCAGGCAGGTATTTTCCAGATTCGTAATGTGCCGAATCAGGACCTTGATGCCATTTTGGGCATTGGTAACCCGAATATTCTTTACCCGTATGCGCGTGAAACGATCTCCGATGCGATCACGCGAGCGGGCTTTCCGCCAGTACTGCTGAACCCGGTGAATTTTGAGGCCTTGTATCAAGCCCAAAAAGCGCAGGAGTCGCAGGCCGCAACGCAGCAGCCGGCAATCGCGACTGCGACGCATTAGGTCTTTCGCGCGATCAAATGATCAACCTCCCGACGATTCAGTTTCCGTCGACGAACGCCGCAGCGAAAGCCGCGGCGTTTTCGTTTGTAATGTTTGCGTGGCCTGCCAGCGCACAGGCTCCCGTGACCGAGCGGTCGGTCGGTGCGGCTGCCGCAAACAAGCCGACGGTCAGCACGCCGGCAAACGGCGGCGCAAGTGTGCAGGAGCCAACCGCTGTTCCAGTGGCAGTTCCCAAAAAGTCATTTGTGACCATCGGCGACCGACCGGCAGTATTATTTGATGCGCCATCGAATCGGGCAAATAAGACGTTCGTCATTTTGCGTAACTCACCGCTCGAAATGCTGGTGAAGCTCGAAAAAATGACCAAGGTACGTGATGCCGAGGGCGTTGTCGGCTGGGTTGAAAATGAGACGATCGGCACAAAGCGTCATGTTCAGATTTCGCAAACAACCGCTGATGTCCGGGCAACGACGGGCGCCACCGGCGCGTTAGTATTTGACGCCCTGCGTGGTGTGCTACTGGAAGTCACTGGACCACCAATACGCGACGGTTGGTTGCCGGTCAAACACCGCGATGGTCAGACGGGGTTTATCCGTTTGACACAGGTTTGGGGCGACTAGTTTGAAGCGCAAATCGGCCTTCGCCCTGTGAGGATTGCGATCCTTGGTGCGGGCGCTTGGGGAACCGCGCTGGCCATCGCCTTGGCAAAAAGGCATGGCGTCTCCTTTTGGGGCCGCAATCCGGCTCAAATGGCCGACATTGCCGCATCACGTGAAAACGAAACCTATCTGCCAGGTTTCAGACTTGCAGACAACATCGGGGTAACGTCCACTTTCTCAGCGGCAGTCGAGGGTGCCGACGTATTGTTGGTGGTCACCCCAACCAGCGGGTTGGCGGAAACCGTCAACATCATCAAGAATGCCGACAGTCGGTCAACGCCGGTGATCTGGGCGTGCAAGGGCTTTGATCGCGACACCGGGTTGTTGCCGCACGAAACGGTGTCCCGCGTTTTCTCATCCGACCGGGTTGTTGGCGTATTGTCGGGGCCCAGTTTTGCCGATGAGGTCGCCGCCGGACTGCCTTGCGCGTTGACGCTGGCGGCGAGCGATGTTGATGTTGCCAAGGCTCTTGCCAATGCATTCAGCGGCGGCACGTTACGCGTTTACTCATCACCCGATCTGGTCGGCGTCGAACTTGGCGGCGCGCTCAAGAACGTAATGGCGATTGCAGCCGGCATCTCCGACGGCATGCATTTGGGGCTCAACGCCCGCGCCGCATTGATTACCCGCGGACTGGCTGAAATGGTCCGGCTTGGTATGGCAATGGGCGGCAAAGCCGAAACGTTCATGGGCCTGACCGGCGTCGGCGATTTGATATTGACGGCAACCGGAGACCTCTCGCGCAACCGACGGGTCGGCATGTTGTTGGCCGAAGGTACATCGCTCGACGAAATTCTGGCGCACCTGGGCCATGTGGCGGAGGGTGTGAACTCCGCGCAGACCGCACTGGTGCTGGCAAAAAAACACGCCATTTCAATGCCAATCACCGAAGCGGTAAACGCGGTGTTGTTCGCCAATGCAAATCCGCATGACGCCGTAAAGTCGCTGCTCGCACGAGAAGCCAAGGCGGAGTAACACCAACCGCAGCAGTTGTCCAAATGACTGCACGCTGCGAATGATGTGCGACGACACCAACACAAGAAACATCGTAGAATCCGCGCAACGCCTACCGCCCGCCCACTCAATCGGAATCACCTCAATGCCTGCAAAAAAAACCCCCACCAAGAAATCTTCTTCGAAGCCACCCGCTGATGTCGTAGCGCCGCGGACCAGCAGCAAACTCGGGGGCAAGGCGCCGGCAAAGCAAGACATCGTAAGACGCGTCGAAGATGCGGCCAACCAACTTGGCACCATTACCGCCGCACAAAAAGCAGATGTACTAATCGAGGCGCTGCCGTACATTCAACGGTTTTGGGACAAAAACATCGTCGTCAAATACGGCGGCAACGCGATGACCGATGTGTCATTGCAAGAGGATTTCGCCGAGGACATTACGCTGCTGAAACTGGTTGGCATGAATCCGGTGGTGGTACACGGCGGCGGCCCGCAAATCAACAGCCTGCTGAGCAAAATTGGCAAGGAAGGCCATTTTATTCAGGGCATGCGTGTGACTGATGACGAAACGCTGGATGTCGTCGAAATGGTATTGGGCGGCCTGGTCAATCAGGAAATTGTCACGCTCATCAACAAAGCCGGCGGCAAGGCCGTCGGACTCACCGGTAAAGACGGCAACTTTATTCATGCCCGCAAGATGACCATCAAATCGGCGGAAGACAAGCGCAAGAAAATCGACATCGGCCTGGTGGGTGAAGTCGTAAAAATTGATACCGCCATCATCGATCTGCTCGATTCCCAAGACTTTATTCCGGTGATCGCCCCGCTGGGTGTGGATGAAAACGGTACGTCGTACAACATCAATGCAGATGTGGTGGCTGGTAAAATTGCGATCGCGCTGCAAGCCGAGAAACTCATTATCCTCACCAATACCAAAGGTGTGCTCGACAAACAAGGTAATGTTTTGACCAACCTCACCGCCCATCGCATTCACGAATTGGTCGCGGATGGCACCATTTCTGGCGGCATGATTCCCAAGATCGATTTTGCACTTGATGCCGTCAAAAATGGTGTGAAAGCGGCGCACATTATCGATGGGCGCGTGCCACATGCGTTGTTGTTGGAAGTGCTGACCAGCGGCGGCGTGGGCACGCTGATTCGAGGTGCAAGCGCCAATCGGGGTACGTTGCGCTAGCGCCCGCGCGACGCCGCACCAAAAATGAAACTGGTCGTCCAGCGTGGCCTTTGACGTGTTTTTGCCCGAAACAGGTCGTCAATGCTTGGGTTTGCTATTCGTGCTACTCGTGCTTTTCACCCATGAACCCGGTCACCAAACGTGCCAAGCCGAGCGCCAACCATGATTTCATTCTTAACCAAACGCTGCGCTGCTGCCAGCGTGCAAAATTGAGTTGGGTTGCGTTGCGCGCAATTTCATCCATCACTGAGACGCGCAGGCTGTCTGCAAACTCCGCGTCCTGAACAACAACGTTTGCCTCGCGATTGAGCAACAGGCTGAAGGGGTCGAGATTGGATGATCCCACCGTCGACCAGACCCCGTCAACAACCGCCACTTTGCCGTGCAACATGGCAGGTTGGTACTCATAGATCAGGATTCCCGCGGCGAGTAACTTGTCGTAAAGGGCGCGTGAGGCCATTTGCATCAGAGGATGATCCGCCAAGCCTTGTAAAAGAATCGTGACAACCACACCACGTCGCGATGCCGCCATCAGTACATTGCGCAGTCGCCGCCCCGGCAAGAAATACGAATTTACAATCAGCACATCTTTGGTGGCACCAGCGATGGCCCGCTGGTACGCACGTTCGATATCGCGGCGATGCCGAAAATTATCGCGCACAACAAAAGCAAGTGCCGCCGCGCCGGTTGCCGCTGGCGATACCGCAGGAGGCACATACTTTGATCGGCACCTTTTTGGGTTGAAGCGCTGGACTGCCTGCCACAACTGCTGGACGCTGGGATAGATGTCGGCCAATATCGGCCCGTCAATTTTTACCGCATAGTCGAAGCGCGGATGGGTCTGGGAAAGGCTTTCGGTAAAGTCATCAATTATATTGATGCCGCCAACAAACCCGGTGCGCCCATCAATCAGCACAATTTTTCGATGCATGCGGCGCACACGATGGCGGCGAAAGTCGAACAGGGTGTGCACTGGCACAAAAGAGTCGAATCTGACCCCTGCCGCTTGCATTTGTTTGAAGAATTGCGGCAGCGTGGTGCGCGAGCCGAAGCCGTCAATCAACACCTGCACATTGACCCCGCGGTTAGCCGCCCGTATCAACGCCTCAGCAACGCGTGTGCCGGCCGAATCCGCATGAAAAATATAGGTTTCCAGGCGAATGTCCGTGATGGCTGTATCAATGGCCGATTCAAGCGC
The DNA here is from genome assembly GCA_031431435.1 of Burkholderiales bacterium. Taxonomy (GTDB): domain Bacteria; phylum Pseudomonadota; class Gammaproteobacteria; order Burkholderiales; family Usitatibacteraceae; genus UKL13-2. The sequence goes on along the minus strand of JANPDI010000219.1, from coordinate 19,520 downwards.
CGGAAAAAACGCCGCGCCGTTTTTCAGTAGCGCAATGTGATTACCCGGAATGAACTTCACGATTCAACCAGTCACACTGGGCAGAGAGAGTGTCACCGCCAGACCGACATGGTCCGACATACGCCGCCAGCGCGCGCCCTCGACAACGCCGTGTAAACGCCGCGCATCGTCAACATTCAGGCCGCGCACATAAACACGATCGAGCGTGAACAACGGCAATATGGCCGGAAACGTCCGGGCTGGTGCGCCGTGAATTGTTTCAAACGCCTCGACCAGCCCGAGTTTATCGGCCAATTTTTCACTCAAACGACTGTGCTGCGCGCGCCAATCATTGAAATCCCCGGCAACCACCAAGGGCGCGGGTGCCGGCGCCGCCTCCTGTAAGAATTCGATCAAGCGCTCGATCTGCGCGATCCGGCTTCGGTGGAACAATCCCAAATGAACACACACACAGGTCAACGGCAACGGCAGCCCGGGGATATTGATGCGCGCCATCAAATGACCGCGATTCTCAAAGCGGTGATGCGAAACATCGCGATTGACCCAATTCTGGATCGGGTAAGCCGATAGAATTGCGTTGCCATGATCACCATGGCGATGTTGTGCATTGATTCCGTAAACAATGTCGGTGTACCGGCCATCGGCCGTGTCGGCAATATGTTCGTGCTGCGGGCGGTCGGGCCAGTCGATAAATCGCGCGCGATGCTTATTGTGTGAGCCCTGCACCTCCTGCAACATCACAATATCGGCATCAAACGAATGCAATTTGTCGCGGACCTCATGGATCACCACCTTGCGATTTAGCGGCGAGAGTCCCTTGTGAATATTGTAGGTCGCAATCGAAATTTTCGCGGACATCAATTTATCCGCCGGCAGTTTGGATCGGATGACAACGTGGTGGCAGCGCCAGAATTGCCGCGCGATTGGTCGCTGAAAAACACAATGCCGCCGCCGCTTCAGGCGGCAGCCAGACGTGTTGCAGGTGTTCGCGCGGATTCAACCTGACCGGCACCCGCCCAACCACCGCCAGGCTCCAAACATGCTCGGTGTTGTGAGTCACCTCAGGCGCGTAGCGGTGCCGCCAAATGGCATAGATTTCGTACTGACTGTGTTGCTCCCAATCGGTCAGCTGATGTTTGGCCGCATCAACACCGGTTTCTTCCATCACCTCGCGAATAGCAGTCTGACGCAGCGTCTCGCCTTCATCCTGACTACCCGTGACACTTTGCCAATAACCCGGATGGTCGGCGCGCTCAATGAGCAGAACCTCGTTCAATTCGTTGTGTATAACGACCAGAGTCGAACGCGGGATTTTGTAGGGCCGGCCAGGATCAGGCGGCGGCACGGCGTTACGTTGGTTGTTCATTTCGTCATTGTAGTGAATTGTGGAATTGTGCGGCATATTGGCTTCGGACTGCGCGCTGCTAGACTGCCATCTTCGAATCAACACGATCGTGAATTTGCATGAGTTTGACCGTCATCCCGCCGCAGCGTTCTATTTATTTCAGGGGCGCGACTTGGGGACTATTTGCCATTTCGATCTGGGTTGGTTGGATTCTATTGACCCGTCACGGCGTGACGACGTCACTTTCGCCGTACGACATCACGGCGCTGCGTTTCGCCTGTGCCGGCATTCTGCTGTTACCGATTGTCATTCGCAGTGGGTTTGGGTTCGGCATGGTCGGGGCCGCGAGATGGTGCATCATTTGTTTTGGTGCCGGCGTCCCGTATGTGTTGATTGCATCCGGCGGGTTGCAGTTCGCACCCTCGGCGCATGCTGGTGCGCTGATCCCCGGCACCATGCCACTTTGGACGGCATTGCTGGCGATGCTGTTTCTGCACGAAAAAATTACCGGGCTGCGGAAATTTGGCTTGTGTCTGATTCCTGTCGGCATCGCCATTTTTGTCGGTACGGGCCTGACCAATTTCGAAACCGGAAATTGGCGCGGACATCTCTTGTTTCTGGCGGCCGCACTATGCTGGGCAAGCTTTACCGTGGCCATGCGGCAGGCCAGCACAAAAGGCCTCACGGCGTTACACGCGGCCGCCATTGTCTCGGTGGTCTCGGCGATTTGGTACCTGCCGGTATACGCACTGTTTCTGCCACACCGCCTCGCCGAGGCGCCAATTGGCGCCCTCATTATTCAAACCATCTATCAGGGCGTATTTGTGTCGATCATTTCATTGTTTGCCTACGCCAAGGCCGTCGAAATTCTCGGCGCATCGCTGGGCGCGAGTTTTGCCTCGCTGGTACCGGTGTTGGCGATGCTCGCGGCCATCCCGTTACTCGGCGAAATTCCCAAACCGGCGGACTATTTCGGGATTGCAGCCATCACCATTGGCGTATTTCTATCATCGGGCGCGTATCAGGCAATTTTCAAGAAGTGATCGGCACTGTTCTGAGGGCGATTACAAGTTGCCAACCCCTGACCATTGATGCTGTCGACACTAACGCGCGATATGCATTTTCGCCACGATTTCCGATGCGTCCCTGAAGTAGGCGTGCGGCATATGCGCCGTGCTATGGTTGGCGACCGTATTGCCGCTGGCATCAATGCCAATAAAGCCAACGTCGGCATCAAAATCACGCTCCATTTGCGCGAGCACCTCCGCGATGGCGACTTCAAGCGGCTTGCCCTTTTCCACGCCCTCTGAAATCGCGCGACAGGATAACGAGCGGATCACATACTCACCGGTACCTGTCGCCGACGATGCGGCAGCCGCGTTTGCATAGGTACCGGCGCCTGGCAAGGGTGTGTCGCCGACACGGCCGGGAAGCTTGAGCGTCACCCCACCAGTGGAGGTCGCAGCACACAGGACGCCAAGGCTGTCCAATGCAACCACACCAATCGTGCCCCCCGCGTATTCGGGATGTTTGCGCAGAAATTCACGGATCTTGAGTGAGCCTTTGGCATCTTTGCCGACCCCGATATCCAGCGTTGCTTTTTTGTTCTGCCAGTCGGCGAGACGCGCCGGGGTAATCGGGTCATGGTCGCCGTGGCCCATCACCCGGGCAAAACGTAACGCACCTTCGCCGCTAAGCATGACGTGATCGGTTTCTTCCATCACCTGCCGCGCAACGATGATCGGATTTTTCACCCGCTGGAGGGCCGATACCGAACCAATCTGCGCGCGGTCTGACACCATCACACAGGCGTCAAATTCGACGTAACCATCGTAGTTCAATACCGCACCGGTCCCGGCGTTGAATACAGGATCGTTTTCCAATATCACGGCTGCGGCACACGCCGCATCAAGCGCCGAGCCGCCCGCTTGCAGGATTTTTCGACCCGCCGCAACTGCGCGGGTGGTGCCGGCAATGGCGTCGGCATCGGCCCCGGGCCGCCAAGAGCCCGCTCCTCCGTGGACAATCAAGGCAATGGTCATGACGATTTCCCGTCAATGTGAACCGGCGTGCGTAACTTGATATGCAATTCGCGCAACTGCTTTTCGGTGACCATTGATGGCGCCTCGACCAGCAAATCCTGACCGCGCTGCGTTTTTGGGAAGGCTATGACGTCGCGGATCGAATCCCATTTTTCACACATAAGGGTGACGATTCGATCCAAACCAAACGCAACACCACCCATCGGCGGGGCGCCGTATTTCAGCGCCTCAAGCAAAAACCCAAACTTCGCTTCCTGATCAGCCGCCGAAATACCCAAGACCGCAAACTGTTTTGCCTGCAATTCGGGCGAATGAATACGCACCGAGCCACCACCAATCTCCCAGCCGTTCATCGCAACGTCATATGCCTTTGCGAGCACCATTGACGGGTCTGTGTCCATCAGCGCAATATGCTCATCTTTCGGCGCCGTAAACGGGTGATGCGCTGACACGTAGCGTTGATTTTCATCATCATAGTCATACGCCGGAAAGTCCACCACCCAAAGCGGCTTGTAGCCTTTTTCGGCAAATCCCTTTTCATGGCCAATCTTTGAGCGTAGCGCACCCAGCGCGTCATTGACGATTTTCGCCTTGTCCGCGCAAAAGAAAATAACGTCGCCGTTTTTTGCATTGCACGCTGCCAAAATGCCGATCAATGCATCCGTATTCAGAAACTTCACAATCGGCGATTGCAAGCCCTCTTCATTTGGCTTGGTGACATCGTTGACCTTGATATAGGCAAGTCCCTTTGCGCCGTAGATGGCGACAAAAGTTGTCATGTCATCAATTTCCTTGCGGCTGAATTTTTCATTGCCCCCCGGCACACAAAGGGCTGCAACACGGCCGTTCTTCATATCGGCCGCGCCACGGAAGACTTTGAAGTCGACGGTCTTCATCAGTTCCGTCAGCTCAGTCAACTCGAGAGAAATACGCAGATCCGGCTTGTCTGATCCAAAACGCCGCATTGCCTCCGCATACGCCATGCGTGGAAAGTCCGGCAATTCAACACCGACGCCCGCCTTCCACAATGCCTTGATCAGGCCTTCCATGATGTCCTGAATTTCACGCTCATTCAAAAACGACGTCTCGATATCAATCTGCGTGAATTCAGGTTGCCGGTCGGCACGCAAATCTTCATCTCGAAAGCATTTGACGACCTGGTAATAACGGTCGAACCCGGCCACCATCAGCAGTTGTTTGAATAATTGCGGCGATTGTGGCAACGCGTAAAACTGACCGTCATGAATACGCGACGGGACCAGAAATTCACGTGCGCCCTCGGGCGTTGATTTATACAAGAAAGGCGTCTCAACATCAATGAAACCCTGATCGTCCAGGTAGCGCCGTGCAGCCGATGACACACGGTGACGCAATCGCATATTCGCCTGCATCGGTGGGCGACGCAAATCGAGATAGCGGTATTTAAGGCGCGTTTCCTCATTGATATTGTCATCGTCCAACATGAATGGCGGCGTCAGCGACGCGTTCAGGATTTCGAGATCCTTGGCGAGCACTTCAATTTCACCTGACTTCAAGTTCGTATTGACCGTGCCATCAGGGCGGCGACGCACCAACCCGTTGATCCGCATGACAAATTCATTTCGCGACTGATCGGCAGTCTTGAAGGCCGCCGGCGTATCGGGGTCGATCACCACTTGCAACAGGCCTTCACGATCACGCAGGTCGATAAAAATGACGCCGCCATGATCTCGGCGACGGTGAACCCACCCATAGACGGTGACGGTCTGGCCAAGATAGCTCGCGTCAATCAAGCCGCAGTAGTTGGTTCTCATAATGGTTGTTCCATGTTTTGCCGCAACAGCGGCAACAGCTCTAAAGGTAGGTCGCCGCTGGTTTTCAATTGCTGTCACCGGTGAAGGGCAGCAACAGCGGGACAAGACTCAACGCGCCGCCGGGAATATCCCAGCGGCTACGGATTGGGGTCGGTGCCGGACTTTTTCATCTCGGCCCCGTTGGTATGCAATGGTTGAATTTGTCGCGGCGGCTCTGCAACGCCCATGGAAATGATGTACTTTAGTGCCTGATCAACCGTCATCTTGAGCGGGATGACATCTGCCTTGGGCACGATCAGGAAAAAGCCGGCGGTGATGTTTGGCGTGGTCGGCACAAAGACGGAATAGTTGTCTCTGCCCAGATGATCCGTGACTTCATGTTCGGGGTCGCCCGTTAGCAATGCCACGGTCCACGTATCGCGTTGCGGGTAGCGAACCAGAACAGCCTTGCGGAACGCCTTGCCTTCCGGCGAAAACAACGTGTCAGAAATCTGCTTCACGCCACCATAGACTGAACTAACAATCGGGATGCGCTGGAGGATGACGTCCCACCAGCCCAGCAATTTTTTACCGAAAAAATTGGCGGCGATGACACCGGTCAACAACACAATTGTCACCGTCAAAATCACGCCCATGCCCGGTACGTGAAAGCCAAACATCGCATCGGTTTGGAATCGTGCCGGCAGTAGTTGCAGCGTCTGATCCATGGTGTCGATGAGCAGCTTCAACACCCAGACGGTGATGACGAGCGGAATCCAGACAAGCAATCCGGCGATCAGGTATTTTTTCATTCCTTATGCCGCTGGCGTTGGTACGCTTGGCGTTGCCGCCGGCGCTGCGGGCGCGGCGCTCGATGCGGCTGGCGCGGCCTTTTCAGCACTGGTCGCAGCGGCCGTGTCCGCCTTCGCGCCGTCTTTTGATTCGGCGCCAGCCTCAGGTTCAGGCTTCGCAGCGGCACTGTTTCCCCCGCGGAAGTCTGTGACATACCAACCACTCCCTTTAAGCGCAAAACCGGGGGCGGTCAATTGTTTGGCGTAGCTTTCTGCGCCGCATTTGGGACACTGGGTCAAAGCAGCATCGGACATCTTTTGCATCACATCATCGGCGTGGCCGCATGTGGCACATTTATAGGCATAGATCGGCATGGCGCACCTGAAAAACTGAAAATAATTACGACAAGCATGTAAGCGCTTGATTCGCGCCATTTTATCAGATGGCCCCGCACATATTGTGCGGCGCAGCGTAAAGATGGCTAAATGACCCTGATCAAACTCATTAATATACGGGCGTTTCCACGCCTTTTTGCCTGAAAGCGCTTGTCAATAAACGAGTTTTAGTCCTTTATTGCGACCGCCGCCAGGCCGCTTGGCGCCGGCGGGTACTGCATTCCCAACCCCGCCAGCGTGTGAACAATGACCGAGCTGACATACACGTCCCGAATCCATTTTCGATCCGCCGGAACAACAAACCAGGGTGCATGCGGGCTTGAGGTCGCATTTAACGCCTCTTGATAAACACGCTGGTAGTCATCCCATCTCGCACGCTCGTCAAGATCACCGGCATTGAACTTCCAATTTTTTGCAGGATCGTCCAAACGATCTTGCAGGCGTCTTTTCTGCTCGGCCTTGGAAATATACAAAAAGAACTTGAAGATGATTGTTCCCTCATCAATCAGCATCGACTCAAAATCATTGATCTGGCGGAATCGCCGTTTGGCCGTTGCGTCGTCAATCAGACCATGCACACGCGTGATCAACACGTCCTCGTAGTGGCTGCGGTTAAATATCTGAATCATGCCTGTCGGCGGCACGTGTTGGTGCACCCGCCACAAAAAATCGTGCGACAGTTCTTCGGCGGTCGGCGCTTTGAAGTTCGCAACGCGCACGCCCTGTGGATTCACGCCGGAAAAGACGCGGCGAATCACGCCATCCTTGCCGCCCGTATCCATCGCCTGCAGCACCACCAGAACCTTGTGTTTGCCCTCGGCGTAAAGCATATTTTGTAACTGCGCCAACTGGGCGCTCAATTGATCGAGTAACGCAATCGTATCCGGCTTGTCGCCGGTAAAACTGCAGGTCGATTGTGGGTCGATGTTGGCAAGCTTGGTCTTGCCGCCGACGACAATCGGTCGGATGGTGCGAATTTCATCTTTTTTTCTGGCCATGGCTGTGCACCTGCGTCTTGTAAGGCTGTAATCTTACGACATCCCGACCATACCAAAGAAAGAAGTTATGTCACTGCCAGATCTGATGCGCCAGATTGCCATTACCATCCCCGGCGCGCCGGACGTAATGCATATCGTGACAAGTCCGCTGCCCAAGTATGGCGACGATGATGTCCTGATTCGCGTTGCTTACGCCGGCGTCAATCGCCCTGACGTCGCGCAACGGCAGGGCAACTACGCCCCACCACCAGGCGCCTCGCCAATCATGGGTCTGGAGGTTTCCGGCGAGGTGGTTGGCATCGGGGCAAACGTTTCGCGCTGGAAGATCGGCGATCAGGTTTGTGCCCTTACACCGGGCGGTGGCTATGCGGAATTTTGCACCGCGCCCGCCGCGCATTGCCTGCCAATTCCCCGGGGTCTATCGATGCTTGAAGCGGCGGGCGTGCCGGAGAATTTTTTTACCGTCTGGGTAAACGTGTTTGAAACCTGCGCGTTGAAGGCCGGAGAGAGGTTTCTGGTCCATGGTGGTTCAAGTGGTATCGGATTGACCGCGATTCAACTGGCCAAGGCGTTCGGTGCCGAGGTCTTTACCACTGTCGGCAACGAAGAAAAAGTCGCGTTCTGCAAATCAATCGGCGCGGATCACGTTTTTAATTACAAGACGCAGGACTGGATGAATGAGATCGCGACGATTACCGCGAAGAAGGGTGTGAATGTGATACTCGACATGGTGGGCGGTTCATATATCGAAAAGAACCTGCGCTCACTGGCAATGGAAGGCCGCTATTGCTTCATCGCATTCTTGGAAGGCGGAAAAGTCGAGGTCGATTTCCGGCCGCTGATGATGAAACGGCAGACAATCACCGGTTCAACGTTGCGCGCACGACCGGATGCACAAAAGTCGGCGATTGCTACTGCGCTCGAGGCCAAGGTTTGGCCGCTGCTGGCTGCGGGCAAGGTTAAACCAGTTATCCATCAAACGTTTGCGCTTGAATCAGTTGCCGAGGCGCATCGCTTGATGGAATCAAGCGCGCATATCGGCAAGATCATGTTGAAGGTGATGGCGTAACTTCGGTTGGATTTCTTGATGAAAACAAAAAAGCCGGACTTGTCAGTCCGGCTTTTTTATTGTCAGGCACTGCTCAAAAACTAAAACGGAATATCGTCGTCCATATCGTCAAATTTTGCCGCACCGCCCTTGTTTGCAGCCGGCTTTGAAGCCCCGCCAGCGCTCGGTGCAGATGCGCGCGGATAGTCGCCGCCACCGCCGCCCGCATCGCCGCCGCCCATTCCCTGTCGCGAACCAAGCATCTTCATTTCGTCGGCAATAATTTCGGTGGTGTACTTTTCAACGCCATCCTTATCCGTCCATTTACGTGTTTGCAGCTTACCTTCAATATAAACTTGCGAGCCCTTCTTGAGGTATTCGCCGGCAATTTCGGCAAGACGCCGATAGGTTGCGATACGGTGCCATTCCGTCTTTTCCTGCTTTTCGCCGGATGTCTTATCTTTCCAGGATTCAGTCGTGGCAATGGAAAAATTTGTGATTGCTGTGCCGTCTGGCATGTAGCGTGTTTCAGGGTCGCGGCCCAGATTGCCGACGAGAATGACTTTATTGACTGATGCCATGATTTCTCCTGCGCTTTTATAAATATTAAGTTGCTTGGTGAACCAGCGGATCTATTTTACCTGCCATTTATGCGCAATATCATCAGTCCAAGCGTCGAAATTGGTTCAGATTGATTCGCGATAAGAGTATCATTACTGGTTGCTCTCACCTCTTGCATTTGACATAAAAACGAGGAGGGCTGGGGCACATTTGGCCGCGCATCTATCCCGATGCTGCAGCCAGGCAATTATGAATAGATAGCGCATGGACTTCATCAAAATACGCGGTGCCCGGACGCACAACCTGAAAAACGTCAGCCTTGACTTACCGCGACATTCGCTGGTTGTCATTACCGGCTTATCCGGGTCCGGCAAATCTTCACTCGCTTTTGACACGCTTTACGCCGAGGGTCAACGTCGCTATGTCGAATCACTTTCGGCGTACGCGCGACAATTCCTGCAGTTAATGGAAAAGCCCGACGTTGATCTGATCGAGGGGCTGTCGCCGGCCATTTCGATCGAGCAAAAGGCAACGTCCCACAATCCGCGCTCAACGGTCGGAACGGTGACGGAAATTCATGACTACCTGCGGTTGTTGTTTGCGCGCGCCGGGACGCCGTATTGCCCGGAGCACCAGCTGCCGCTGGAGGCGCAAACCGTCTCACAAATGGTCGATACCGTCTTGTCATTGCCGGCAGACACAAAGCTGATGTTGTTGGCACCGGCAGTTGTAGGCCGCAAGGGCGAGCATCTTGATTTGGTGGACGAATTCCGCAGTCAGGGCTTTGTGCGGCTGCGGGTCAACGGCAAGGTCATTGAGATTGACGCCTTTCCCAAGCTCGACAAACAGAAAAAGCACACAATTGAAGTCGTCGTCGACCGCCTGAAAACAGCGCCGGAACTTAAGCAGCGTATCGCCGAATCATTTGAAACCTGCCTGCGTATTGGTGAGAGTAAAGCCATTGCCGTGGATATGGATTCGGCGAAAGAGTCGCTATTTTCCTCAAAGTTTTCCTGCCCGGTTTGTGACTACTCGCTTGCGGAAATGGAACCGCGCTTCTTTTCGTTCAACAACCCCATGGGCGCCTGCCCCAGTTGCGACGGATTGGGCGAGATCACTTTCTTTGACCCAAAGCGGATTGTGACTTACCCCGGGTTATCGCTTGCCGGTGGCGCCATCAAGGGTTGGGATCGTCGCAACCAGTTTTATTTCCAGATGTTGATCGGGTTGGCCGAGCACTATCAATTTGAAATCGACAAGCCATTCGACAAGCTAACACCGGAGGCGCAGCAGATTATCCTGTTCGGGTCGGGCAAACAAAAGGTGCCATTCAACTATCCCGGCGAACGCGGTAAGCCGATTGTTCGGGAAGACGTGTTTGAAGGAATTGTGCCCAATTTCGAGCGCCGCTATAAAGAGACCGACTCGATGGCGGTACGCGAGGAACTGGCGAAATATATCTCAACAAAGGCCTGCCCGGAATGCGAGGGAACTCGCCTACGCCGCGAAGCACGAAATGTGCGGGTGGGCAACAAATCGTTGCATGAGCTTTCAGCCATGGCGTTGAAGGATGCATCCACCTGGTTCGCCAACATCAAATTAACGCCGCAAAAAATGGCAATCGCCGAACGCATTCTTTCTGAAATTTCTGCGCGGTTGCAGTTTCTGAACAACGTTGGTCTCGATTATCTCTCGTTGGTTCGATCGGCCGATACCCTGTCGGGCGGTGAGTCACAACGTATCCGCCTTGCATCACAAATTGGCTCCGGTCTGACCGGCGTCATGTATGTTCTTGACGAGCCGTCGATTGGGCTGCATCAACGCGACAATGCGCGATTACTCGAAACCCTCAAACGATTGCGGGACCTTGGCAACTCAGTGATTGTGGTTGAGCATGATGAAGACGCCATTAACGCAGCCGACTATGTCGTCGATATGGGGCCCGGTGCCGGCGTCCATGGCGGCATGGTGGTCGCAGAAGGCACGCCGGCGCAGATCAAAAAATCATCCCAATCGTTGACCGGTCAGTATCTTTCCGGCAAAAAAGTCATTACCACACCAAAATCGCGATTCAAGTATGACAAGAAGAAACTTCTGGTTATCAAGGGCGCGCGCGGCAATAATTTGAAGGACGTGACATTCGAGCTGCCGATCGGCGGTCTGACCTGTGTGACCGGCGTGTCGGGATCCGGCAAGTCCACCCTGATAAACGACACACTCTACAAAACGGTTGCACATCATCTGTACGCGTCCACCAATGATCCGGCGCCGTTCGATAGTATTGAAGGGCTGGATCACTTTGACAAGGTGATTTCTGTCGACCAGTCGCCTATCGGCCGTACGCCACGTTCGAACCCCGCCACCTATACCGGACTGTTCACGCCCATTCGTGATTTGTTTTCGTCCGTCCCGGAAGCTCGTGCCCGCGGTTACGGGCCGGGGCGATTTTCGTTCAACGTCAAGGGCGGCCGCTGTGAGGCCTGTCAGGGTGACGGCGTGATCAAAGTCGAAATGCATTTCCTGCCGGATGTATACGTGCCTTGCGATGTTTGCCATGGCAAACGTTACAACCGTGAGACTCTTGAGGTTCATTACAAAGGCAAAAACATCACCGAGGTTTTGGCGATGACGGTCGAGACCGCGCATGACTTTTTCAAGGCCGTCCCGGTCGTGGCGCGCAAATTACAGACACTTCTCGATGTCGGTTTGGGCTACATCAAGCTAGGTCAAAGCGCGACGACCCTTTCCGGAGGCGAAGCACAGCGCGTGAAGTTATCCCTCGAGCTCTCCAAGCGCGATACGGGCAAGACACTATTTATCCTTGACGAACCGACAACCGGCTTGCACTTTCATGATATTGATATGCTGCTGAAGGTGTTGCACCGCCTGCGCGACCATGGGAACACGCTGGTGGTCATCGAACACAATCTGGATGTTATTCGGACGGCCGACTGGGTCGTTGATTTGGGACCCGAAGGTGGTGACGGTGGCGGCAGGATTCTTTGCGAGGGTCCGCCTGCAACGATTGCGCAACACGCCGGCAGTTACACCGGAAAATATCTCGCGCCCATGTTGGGAATGGCAAAACAGAAGAAGTCGACTGGAACCGTCGGCGGCGGCAATTAGCGGATTGACGGATATTCCGACTAACAATGACTGATCCCTTCCGCTGACCTTGGCCCGCCAAAATGAATCCGCGCGATATTCTCCTTGATAGTTTCCGTGTTGCACTGATGGCAGCCGACCCATTCTGTGTTGTGCCCGGATTTTTGCCCGCACCGCCAGACGCGCACAAAGGAAAGACGATTGTCGTTGGCGCCGGAAAGGCGGCGGCGTCCATGGCCAAGGCGGTTGAGCAACATTGGCCGTCGCAATGTCCGTTGCATGGACTGGTGATCACGCGTTATTCGCATGGCTACACGGGAACAGATTCCCTGAAGCGTATTCGCGTGGTTGAGGCCGGGCACCCGGTGCCTGACGAGTCGGGAGAGTCAGCCGCCAAAGAGATCATGACGATGGTCAGCGCCGCCGAGCCCGACGATCTGGTGCTGGTGCTTGTTTCGGGTGGCGGTTCGAGTCTGCTTTCGCTTCCCGCCGGCGATGTGTCAACGGGCGATTTGAAAGCTGTCACACGCGACCTATTGGCATCCGGTGCGCCGATTCAAGAGATGAACATCGTCCGCAAACACCTTTCCGCCATTCAAGGTGGAAGACTTGCCTCACAGACAGCGGCGCAGGTGGTTGCGCTAATCATTTCCGATGTGACCGGCGACGACCCATCAGCGATTGCATCCGGGCCAACGGCACCTGACGCCTCCACCTACGATGATGCACTGCGAATTCTCAATCGTTACCGCATCACGCCGCCGGTTTCTGTTGCCCGACATTTGTCGAATGGCGCACGTGGCGATATTTCCGAGACCCTGAAACATGGCGACCCGGTGTTTCGTCGCGTAGAAAACCGGGTGATTGCCACCGCCTATGCCAGCCTGGTTAAGGCTGCCGCATTCTTCCAGCAGCGCGGGATCACGCCGATGATTCTGGGTGATAGTGTGACCGGTGAGGCGCGCGAAGTTGCCAAGGTATTCGCTGCATTAGTGCGACAGATCAAAACACATCACCATCCAATCAAACCGCCTGTTGCGTTGATTTCGGGCGGCGAGTGCACGGTGACGTTGCGGGACGGCATGACAGGACGCGGCGGACGCTGCAGCGAATTCTTGTTATCACTAGCCATTGAGCTTGATGGCATTGAAAATGTACATGCCATTGCCTGTGACACCGACGGCATTGATGGTTCAGAAGACAACGCCGGCGCGTACTTGACATCAGACACGCTGGCGCGTGCACAGGCACTCGCGCTCGATCCTCAGTCACGGTTAGCGGCAAATGATGCGTACGGGTTTTTCTCCGCGCTAGACAATTTGATAGTGACCGGCCCGACGCGGACGAACGTAAATGATTTTCGCGCGATATTAATTCTCTAGCCGGCACGGTTTTCAGGTGCTTGTACAGCCAAAAACTTGGACGTAAAAAAAGCCGGAATATCCGGCTTTTTTTATTTTGGCTGTGACTAGGCCACGGCTTTTTCTTCGACTGCGGCGACTTCATCAATCATTGGGCGATCAACAAGTTCGACCAACGCCATTGGTGCATTGTCACCTTGCCGGAAACCAAATTTCAAGATGCGCAAATAGCCGCCTTTGCGTTCTTTGTAACGCGGGCCAAGTTCGGCGAACAGTTTGCCGACCATGTCGCGATCGCGCAGGCGATCAAATGCAAGGCGTTTGTTGGCCAGCGTGTCGACTTTGCCAAGCGTGATGAGTGGCTCTGCAACGCGACGCAATTCTTTCGCTTTCGGCAAGGTTGTCTTGATGACTTCGTGCAGAAAAAGTGAATTGGTCATGTTGCGCAACATCGCCAGGCGATGTGAGCTGGTTTTGTTTAGTTTACGAAGACCGTGACGATGACGCATGATAAGTTCCTTAAAATTCTTGGCCGTTGATGACACCAGCCTTGTTATCGTTATAGGTTGTTAAAAGATGCTATGTCTACTGCATGCAACCGGGCGCCTGTATCACACGGCCCGACCAAATGATGCCAGACTACTTGGTGACGCCAGCCGCCGGCCAGTTCTCAAGTTTCATACCGAGGGTAAGGCCCTTACTGGCAAGTACTTCCTTGATTTCGTTCAACGACTTGCGGCCGAGATTCGGTGTTTTCAACAGTTCGTTTTCAGTGCGTTGGATCAAATCACCGATGTAATAAATGTTCTCAGCCTTCAGGCAATTTGCCGAACGAACAGTGAGCTCCAGATCGTCAACCGGTTGCAACAGAATCGGGTCAACCTGCGGCGATTTTGCCTCTTCAGCAAGCATTGGCGTGCCTTGCAAATCGGCAAATACGGAAAGTTGATCGACCAATACGCGTGCAGCGTATCGAACGGCCTCTTCCGGCTCGATTGAACCGTTTGTTTCAATATCCATGACCAGACGGTCAAGATCGGTGCGCTGTTCAACACGCGCGCTTTCGACTGCATACGAAACGCGACGAACTGGCGAATAGGACGCATCCAGCAGGATTGAACCGATCGACCGGTTGTCATCGTTACGGCGTGCGGTGGCCGCAACGTAGCCGCGACCCTTTTCAACCTTGATCTGCATGTCGATCTTGCCACCGGCGGTCAAATTGGCAATGACGTGCTCCGGATTGACGATTTCGACATCGTGCGTTTGCTCGATGTCAGCACCTGTCACAGGACCCGGCGTGGACTTCTTCAATTTCAGGGTTGTGTCGGTACGATTATGCAATTTCAGCACCAGCCCTTTGAGGTTCAAGAGAATGTCGACGACATCTTCCTGTACGCCTTCAATGGTGGAATATTCGTGCAGCACACCCGAGATTTTAACTTCGGTGGGCGCATATCCGGGCATCGATGACAACAATATGCGCCGAAGTGCATTGCCGAGCGTGTGGCCGTAGCCACGCTCGAACGGCTCCATCACGACCTTTGCGTGAGCTGGAGAAATGTTTTCTACGTCGATGATGCGCGGCTTCAGGAAAGTCGTGGCATTGCTTTGCATTGACGGGAGCCTCTATAGAGTGACGCGCGCCGAGGCGTCCCACGGCGCGGGATTAAAACGGATTACTTAGAATAAAGTTCGACGACGAGTTGCTCGTTGATATCAGCGGCAAACTCTTGACGATCTGGCAGCGTCTTGAAAACGCCGGAAAACTTTTTGGTATCAACTTCGACCCAGCTTGGAAAGCCATTCGCCTCGGCGAGCTTCATCGCGTCAACGACGCGCAGTTGCTTTTGCGCTTTTTCCTTCAACGATACGACGTCGTTAGGCTTCAACAAATAGGACGGAATATTGACCGGCTTGCCGTTGACAAGTATGCCGCAATGGCTGACCAACTGGCGCGCTTCAGCTCGGGTCGAGCCGAATCCCATGCGATATACACTGTTGTCCAAACGCGACTCGAGCAACTGCAAAAGGTTTTCACCCGTTGCACCCTTGCGACGCTCGGCCTCGGCAAAGTACGTGCGGAACTGACGCTCCAACACACCGTACATGCGGCGAATTTTTTGTTTCTCACGCAGCTGTGTTCCATATTCGGATACACGCGACTGTTTTGCGCCGTGCTGACCGGGACGCGATTCGAGTTTGCACTTCGAGTCGAGCGGACGACGAGCACTCTTCAGGAAGAGATCGGTACCCTCGCGACGCGAGAGCTTACATTTAGGACCAAGATAACGTGCCATTTTTCTTCTCTCTCAAATTACATGCGACGGCGCTTGGGCGGGCGGCAGCCATTGTGCGGAACCGGCGTGACATCGGCGATCGACATGATCTTGATGCCCAGCGCATTTAGCGCACGAACCGCGGATTCGCGTCCAGGGCCCGGGCCCTTGATACGCACTTCCAGGTTCTTGATGCCGCATTCCTGAGCAGCCTTGCCGGCGGCTTCGGCTGCAATCTGCGCTGCAAAAGGGGTTGATTTGCGTGACCCCTTGAAGCCGGCGCCACCAGAGGTCGCCCAGGACAACGCGTTGCCCTGACGGTCAGTGATGGTGATGATGGTGTTGTTGAACGACGCGTGAATGTGCGCGATACCTTCCGACACATTCTTTTTGACCTTCTTGCGAACGCGTGTTGCAGCAGCAGTCGGTTTTACCATGTTGAATTACCTCGTTACGAAACTGATTGGGACTTACTTGGCCAAACGCACGGCCTTGCGGGGGCCCTTGCGCGTACGTGCATTGGTGCGAGTACGCTGGCCGCGCACCGGAAGACCTTTACGATGACGTGTGCCGCGGTAGCAGCTTAAGTCCATCAGACGCTTGATCGACATCGACACTTCTCTGCGCAGGTCGCCTTCGACCGTGACTTTGCCAATCTGCTCGCGCAGCTTGTCCATGTCGCCATCGGTCAAATCTTTGATTTTTGCCGATTTGGAGACGCCTGCCGCAACACAAATTTTTTGTGCGGTATGACGACCGATACCATAGATTGCAGTCAATGCGATCTCGGTATGTTGATGATTTGGGATGTTTACACCAGCAATACGTGCCATGTTGGTCTCTCTTAGCCTTGACGTTGCTTATGACGCGGTTCTTTACAAATTACGCGCAAAACACCCTTGCGGCGGACTAATTTGCAATTGCGACAGATTTTTTTCACAGATGCTTGGACTCGCATTTCGTTCTCCTTGCTTCCGGCGTTTATTTTGCGCGGAAAGTAATACGTGCTTTCGTTAAATCGTATGGCGAAATCTCTACCGTGACCTTATCCCCTGGCAAGATGCGTATGTAGTGCATGCGCATTTTCCCGGAAATATGCCCCAATACGACATGACCATTTTCCAATTTCACCCTGAACATCGCGTTAGGCAATGTTTCAAGGATTTCACCTTGCATTTGAATCGTTTCTTCTTTTGCCATTAATCCGCTACCAATCCTTTTGTATTGTCTTACCGTACCGGAGAGCCTGCGCCGCCCTTGAAGTTCGCCTTCTTGAGCAAGCCTTCATACTGGTGAGACATCAGATAGGCCTGAAGCTGTGCAATAAAATCCATTGTGGTCACAACAATAATGAGCAACGAAGTGCCGCCAAAATAGAACGGAACGTTCCAGCGCATGTGCAAAAATTCCGGCAACAAACAAACCGCCGTAATGTATGCCGCACCCACCAAGGTCAAACGCATCAAAATCTTGTCAATGTAGCGTGCGGTTTGTTCGCCCGGCCGGATTCCCGGTACAAACGCCCCGCTCTTTTTCAGGTTTTCTGCCGTTTCTTTCGAGTTGAATACCAACGCGGTGTAGAAGAAACAGAAGAAAATAATAGCGGCGGCATAAAGCAATGCATATAGCGGTTGGCCTGGCGCCAGCGCCGCGCCAACATCCTTCAGCCAAACCATCTGATCACTTTGACCGAACCAGCCTGCAACGGTTGCCGGGAACAAAATAATCGACGACGCAAAAATTGGCGGGATCACGCCCGACATATTCAACTTGAGCGGCAAATGCGACGCCTGACCGCCATAAAGCTTGTTGCCGACTTGGCGTTTGGCGTAATTCACCAGAATCTTCCGCTGACCGCGCTCAACAAACACAACAAAATACGTCACAAAAACAACCAGCGCCAGAATAAACAAGAACGCCGGAATCCCCATCGTTCCGTTGCGTACCAATTCCATGGTGCCGCCAATTGCGCCTGGCAGACCGGCAACAATTCCCGAGAAAATAATCAGCGAGATGCCGTTACCAATACCGCGCTCGGTGATTTGCTCACCAAGCCACATCAAGAACATTGTTCCACCAACCAACGTGACAACGGTCACAAAACGAAACATCATGCCCGGGTCGATTACAAGGCCTTGCTGTGACTCCAGCGCGACCGAGATTCCGATAGCTTGGAATAGCGCCAATGCAACCGTTCCATAACGCGTGTACTGGGTGATCTTTCGGCGTCCGGCTTCGCCCTCTTTTTTCAACGCCTCAAGCTGCGGCGACACCACCGTCAATAACTGCATGATGATCGATGACGAGATATACGGCATGATGCCAAGGGCAAACACCGAAAACCGCGACAATGCACCACCAGAGAACATGTTGAACATGCCCAAAATACCGCCACCTTGCGTATCGAACAGCTTGGAGAGTTGGACAGGATCGATGCCGGGCACCGGGATATGGGTCCCGATGCGGAAAACAATCAAGGCCAGCACCAAGAAGATCAGGCGACGCTTGAGGTCGCCCATCTTGCCGATTGCTGCTAAAGGATTGGTAGCCAAACGATAGTTCCTAATCTTTGGTCAAGCGTTATGCCGCAGCTGTCGGCGCGGCTTCAACCGAACCACCAGCAGCCTCGATAGCAGCTTTTGCACCCTTGGTCACACCGATGCCGACAAGCTTGACCTTCTTTTCAATTGCACCGGACAAGAATACTTTTGCCGACAATGCGCTTGGCGCAATGATGTTTGCCTGCTTCAAAACCAACAAGTCGATGGTATCGACCGGAAGCATCGCAATTTCTGACAATCGAACTTGCGCGGTATCGTTGCGGGTAAGTGAAATGAAGCCACGTTTTGGCAGCCGGCGCTGCAGAGGCATTTGACCGCCTTCAAAGCCAACCTTGTGAAATCCACCCGAACGCGATTTTTGGCCCTTGTGGCCACGGCCGGCGGTTTTTCCAAGCCCGGAGCCAATACCACGACCAACGCGGCGGCGGCTCTTCTTTGAACCCTCTGCGGGTTTAATGTCATTCAAATCCATGGTTCTCAGCCTTCAACCTGAAGCATGTAGATCACCTTGTTGATCATGCCGCGATTTGCCGGCGTATCAATTACAGTGACGGTGTGATGACGTCTTTTCAAGCCCAAGCCCCGAACACATGCCTTATGTGCTTCGAGACGACCGATGGTGCTCTTCAACAACGTCACTTTGATTGTTTTCTGGTTAGTCATAATGAACCTCGATTAGCCCAGGATTTCTTCAATGGACTTGCCGCGTTTTGCGGCGACTTCCGATGGGCGTGAAATCTGCGCCAAACCATCCAGCGTGGCACGAACCACGTTATATGGATTGGTCGATCCGTGGCACTTGGCAGAAATATTGGTGATACCCATCACTTCGAAGACAGCGCGCATTGCGCCGCCCGCCTTGATGCCGTTACCGTCGGCGGCTGGCTGCATAAACACTTTTGTGCCGCCATGCTTGCCAATAACCTCGTGATGGAGCGTGCCGTTCTTCAACGGAATCTTCACCAATTTACGGCGAGCTTGTTCCATTGCTTTTTGAACGGCGACAGGAACCTCTTTCGACTTCCCTTTACCCATACCAATACGACCATCACCATCACCAACAACGGTCAATGCGGCAAAGCCTAAAATACGCCCGCCCTTAACGACCTTGGTGACGCGGTTTACGGAGATCATTTTCTCGCGTAGGCCGTCGCCTTCTTTGTCTTGAATTTCTGGTTTTGCCATTTGGAAACCCTTAATTAGAACTTGAGGCCGGCTTCACGCGCGGCATCTGCCAACGCCTTGACGCGGCCGTGATAGG
>JANPDI010000218.1:0-6981 GCA_031431435.1 Burkholderiales bacterium | reverse complement strand
CTGACGGCTTCGACTTTGAATTCCTTGGTAAAACGTTGACGCTTCCGGTCGGGATTGACCTGCTGAATTTCTTTACCCATTTGACACCTCCGCTGGTATTGTCTACCTTCAAAAGTGTCCACTCAAGTCGGGCTGCCTCAGGGTCGATTATTTCCTCGCGATCAAGGTGCCGAACGAAACACTTCCAATCAACCCACAACAACCAACCTCCCACATCGTGCCCAACTCCCTAAAAAATCCCACGCATCCATCATTCCGATGTTCGCTGATCGCCGCTCTCTTCGTCGGCCCGGCATATGCTGCCGACCCAAAAGAAACCGAAAAATCAAAAACACCCGTCGTCAAAGAAGAGCGTATCGACGTGGTGGGGTCGGCGCAACAGGATCGCCTGAACAGCACCGATTCGCGACAGGTAGTGACGCGCCAAGATCTGCTGAAATTCGGTGACACGACGGTGGCCGGCGCGTTATCGCGGGTGTTGGGTGTTTCGTTGGCGACGGCCCCCGGCCAAAGTGCGGAAGTTCGGGTCCGCGGGCTGGGGTCGGGTTATACCCAAATCACGATCAATGGCGACCCCGCGCCTGCAGGCTTCTCGCTTGATTCGTTGTCAACCGCCCAAGTCGAGCGCATCGAAGTGATTCGCTCGCCGCGCGCCGACACCAGCCAGGCGATTGGCGGCGTGATCAATATCGTTTTGCGCAAAGCCGCGCCGACGCAACAAAAAGACACACGCGAATTGCGCGCCAATGTCCGTAGCACCGACGGCAAGGTGGTTGGTGGTGCGTCGGGTCAATACGCGACTCGTCGTGACCAACTGGCTTTCGCGTTAACCGCATCGGCCGATGTCGCTGACACCACCAGTCGCTGGACGGATCTGACCGACGAGGTGCGAAACAACGTGCCGCAGTTTGCGAGGCTTGCCGAAGTTGTCGCCGAAAACAAGTTGCAGACGTTTGCGCTTGCCCCCAAGGCCTCATGGGATTTATCGAAAGACACCAAGCTTCAGTTTGATGGGCTTGCCCAGCACCAGCGCCGCCGCTTCACGGCCTTTGAAGCGCGGCGTGTTTTGTTTGGCAATCCGCCGCCGTATCCAATCACCAATTCTTATCTGGATGCCGTGACCAATGATTTGCGCGCAACGGTGGGGGCTAACCACAACGCCGCCAGCGGCGCGCAGTGGGAAACAAAGTTGGTGGCGAACGTATTGGATGTGCATTCAGACGCTCAGTTGGATGGTTTTGCCACCGATCAGCGTCGGCTGCTCGATCGCAGCGTGAACGCCAAACTGCGCGATAGCTCGATTGCTTCCACCGGCAGATTCTCAACACAGCTCGGTGATAAACACGCCGTCGCCAGCGGCTGGAGTTTGCAATTAACGAGGCGCGATGAAGATCGCATCCAACGTGAGAAAGTGTTTATCACGCCGCTGCCGGACAATCTGGACGAAGGTTATGAGGCCAAAATCACCCGGCTGTCGTTCTTTATTCAGGATGAATGGAAAGTCTCGGCGCGTTTGTCCGGCTACGCCGGTATGCGTTGGGAGCAATTAAAAACCGATACCGTCAGTACCGGCACCATTGCACCCAACACGAACCCTCAGGTGGTGCAAACGACTTCACATTTCAGCCCGACTGCACAGTTGTTATGGAAACTTCCCGGCAGCGAAAACCATGTCGCCAAGCTGTCGTTGGGTAGAGCCTATAAAGCCCCAACCCCACGCGAACTGATTCCGCGCCGCTGGGTGACCAATGACAACAACCCGACATCGCCTAACTTTCAGGGTAACCCCGGCCTGCGGCCCGAGTTATCGTGGAATGTCGATGCCAGCCTTGATTCCAAATTGCACGAACAACAGAGTCACGCTGTCACGCTTTACTACCGCCGCATCAACGATATTATTTTGCCGCTGGTGTCTCAGGATGGGCTCAGCCGCTGGATCGAACAGCCGGTCAACCTCGGCTCCGCGCAGATGGTGGGGCTCGAAGCGCAAGGACGGTATCGCCTACAGGCATGGGACAAGACGCTGCCCAACATTGACCTGCGGCCTGGCTTGACACTCAATCGTTCCAAACTGAGTGCAATCGATGGCCCGAATAATCGTATCAACCAACAACCCAAACTGGTGTTTTCACTGGCGACGGACTACCGTGTCAAAGCCCGGCCGATTGCCATGGGGGCGAATTTTCGGGTTGAGCAAATTGGCGTGACACGCAGCGCGCCGAATCAGGCGTATCAATTAAACACCCGACGATTTCTGGATACGTACGTGGTGTATGGCCCGGTGAATGGTGTCAGCCTTCGGCTGTCCGGGCAGAACTTGTTGGTACCCAAACATGATTTGATCCGCACGCATTTCGACAGCAATCTTGTTCAGACCAAAACCCAGTCTGTGCTGACGCAACGGACGTTCAGAATTGAATTGTCGATGCCGTTGTAGGGCGCAAGCAAAACGGGCCTGGACGCAATGCCACGAAATATGGGGATTTCGCGGTGGCGGCATGCTCGTTTGCGCCCGACTGCAGAATGAATGCGATCAGGGTCTCATGGCACTACCTTAAGCGGAATTCCACTCCTTGAGAAACGAAATTGGTGAGCTGAATGGCAACGTGAAAAGTGTCTCCCCGGCGCACAACCACAGGGGTTGCGCCGGGCCGGGGTCCAATTTCAGCTTGCGGGCTGCAAACGGCAACTTGGATCCCGGCGTAGTTACGTAACTTAGCCGGGATGACAGCCCTAAAGTAGTGGCATGAGGGTCACGGTCGACTTTTTTCTCACGACCAAAAAACGACGAGCCTGACCCTTTTTGATGTCGAGTTTGTAATGGCGGAAAGTGGTTTGAAAGCGTTGATTTCCACCCCCTTTCTCCCCAACCAAACCGCAATTGTTATTATCTTGACCATACCGCCACCGTCGAATGGTCAAACATGATGCCGTCTCGAAACCTCAACCTGCGTAAGCTGCGTCTTAGCCGCTGATGTCGACGTCAAACGCGCCCGACCGCCCCACCGCCATCGCCTTTGCCGATTGCGCCCTCTACTGTCTTGTCCAACGCTATCCGTACGCATCACAACATCTTGAACACAGCGAAAATGATCGCGCCGCACCGCATGTGCTGCATCCGATCTTTTTCGGTAGCTACGATTGGCATTCGAGCGTGCATATGCACTGGTCACTGATTCGTTTGTTGCAGCGGGATGCAACGTTGCCACAGCGGGCCGCGATTCATCGGCATTTCGCCGCGCGTTTTACGATGGCCAATGCGCGTGCCGAGGTGACCTATCTGCAACAACACCCCGGCTTTGAACGCCCTTACGGCTGGGCGTGGCTGCTGCAATTGCACAGCGAATTGCTTGACTATGCCGCGCATCATGCACCGGCCAAGCACTGGGCCGGTTGCATTGCGCCGATTGTGGCGCAGGTACTCAAGCAATGGTGCGCATTTTTGCCGCTGTCGCACTATCCCCAGCGCGCCGGTACCCACGCCAACAGCGCCTTTGCCATGACGCTGGCACTGCGCTACGCAAAAAAGCAGCGCAATGTCGTTTTACAACGTGCGCTGGTCGCTGCCGCGCGTCGCTGGTTTGATGATGACAAAAATTATCCGGCCCAGTACGAGCCGAGTGGCAGTGATTTTTTGTCGGCGGGATTGTGTGAAGCGATGCTGATGAGCGAGGTGCGCGGCGCAACCTTTGCCGACTGGTGGCGGCAATTCAAACCCACCGCCAAGGCAATGCAAGTCTGGTTGACGCCGGCCACGGTTGGCTCACGCACCGACGGCCAACTGGTGCACCTTGACGGCCTGAATCTGTCGCGTGCGTGGTGCCTGCGCGCGCTCGCGGCCAGACTCCCGCAACACAGGGCGGCATTTGATGCCGCCGCTGATCGCCACCTCGCCGCCGCCATGCCGCACGTCACCGGCGGTGATTTTGTCGCGACCCATTGGCTGGTGAGTTTTGCGTTGCTGGCGTTGACGGATGTGCCGAAAGGTGGCCGCCGTGTTGCACGGCGTTGAATCTGGCGCCTTTACGGCGAATTCGTTGAAAGTTGGTTGTACGAAGGACTGGGTGGCCCGATATGGCCCGACGTTTCGCCAAAGTCGCAGCCATTCTGTTTAGTTGCAGTCGTTCCGACGAAGGGTTGTTTAAATGTGATGTTGGATGGACTGGGTCCCAGCCTTCGCTGGGACGACGACTCGAGCATGAATGGGTGCATCTGACGTACAAATTTTGATGGCTATTTGCCATTGACTTCGCCAAACCAACCCCAATAACACCACCACGCTGCAGCTCTTAATACAGCTGCCACAAAGATATTGTATTTTCCATCGACGCCCCCTCTTCCTCTCATACCCATCAGGACCATCATGTCAACAATCAATCTGTTTTCCCCTTATTCAATGCGTAATCTGGCACTGACAAACCGTGCCGTGATGTCACCCATGACCCGCAGCCGCGCGGTGGACGCCAATACGCCCAACGCGCTGATGGCCGAATATTATGCTCAGCGCGCCAGCGCCGGCCTGATCATCACCGAAGGCACCTCGCCTTCCGCCAATGGGCTTGGTTATCCGCGCATTCCGGGTTTGTTTAACGCCGCGCAGGTGGCCGGCTGGAAACTCACCACCGATGCGGTGCACGCCAAGGGCGGCAAAATCTTTATTCAGCTGATGCATACCGGCCGTGTGACGCAGGCGGCGAATCTGCCGGCGGGCGCGGAAGTGGTCGGCCCGACTGATGCGATCTGCCCCGGCGAGATGTATACCGATAGCAAGGGGATGCAGCCACACAGCAAACCGCGCGCGATGACCCAGGCCGATATCGACCACGCCGTGGCTGAATACGCGAGTGCCGCCAAGCTTGCCATTGAGGCCGGGTTCGACGGCATCGAGTTACACGCGGCAAACGGTTATTTGATCGAGCAGTTTCTGCACGCCAACGTTAATATGCGTACCGACGGCTATGGCGGCTCGATTGCGGCGCGCAATCGTTTTGCCCTGGAAGTCACCCGTGCGAGTATTGCCGCCATCGGCGCGGAGCGGGTCGGTATCCGCCTCTCGCCCATGGGCGTGTTTAATGACACCGGTACCTACCCCGAGCAGCAGGATCAGTACCTTGCGCTGGTCAAGGAACTTTCCACGCTGAAGCTCGCGTATCTGCATGTGCTCGACCATTCGGCCATGGGTGCGCCACCGGTGCCGGCGGAATTCAAACTGGCGCTTCGCCACGCGTTTGACGGCCCGTTTATTCTTGCCGGTGGCTTTGACGCAACGTCGGCGCAGGCCGCCCTCGATGCCGGTCAAGCGGACATGATCGCCTTTGCCCGCGCCTTTTTGGCCAATCCGGATTTGGTGGCACGCATGCAAAAAAACGCCGACCTCAACGCGCCCGATATGTCGACGTTTTATACGCCGGGTCCCAAGGGTTACACCGACTATCCGGCGTTACCGAGTTAATCCACGCCTCCCTGCAAGACCGTTTGTAAAAAACCCAGCGTTTGCTGGGTTTTTTGCGTTTTAATAGCGAAACACAAGGAAGGACGGCTATCTTCAAGCATAAATGGCTGAAAACAGTTGTGGATATTAGAGTTCTCCGATTTAATGTGTCTCATCGTTAACCGCATTTGAATCCATCGCCCCCGACTTGCACGTACGCGTGTGTAAGCCAAGGCACCTTCGGGCGACTCATCAGCTGCAGTATCGACTCGCAGATAAAACTCCGGGCGACGATCCCCTCACTCAGGCCATTTAGGAGCTCACATAAAACACCAAATCCTTGTTCTCGCCAGCCTCGCGCTTGGTGCCACCTCTGTCGGTTTTGTGCAACCTGCCATCGCGCAAACACCCGGCCCCGCGCAACTGGTCGATGCCCTCGAAGGTGTATTTGGCAAACACGCCGCACGCCGCTCCGGTGCCAAGGGGGTTTGTGCCTCCGGATTTTTTGTCGGCACCGCGGATGGTCGCACCCTGACCAACTCTGCCATTTTCAGCGGCCAGGAAATTCCCGTCATCGCGCGTTTCTCGATCGGCGGTGGCAGTCCAAAAGCGCCGGACAAAGGCAAAACCGTGCGCGGCCTGGCGCTGAAATTCAACGGCCCGGGTGGTGAAACCTGGGAAACCGCCAACATTTCGGCACCGGTATTTTTTGTCAACACGCCGGCCAACTTTGTGAAGTTTTTGGAAGCCCGCCGCCCCGACCCGGCCACCGGGCGCCCAAACCCGGCGACCGTCAAAGCATTCAACGACAGCCACCCGGATTCAAAGCCGCAAATCGAATGGCTGGCCAAGGCACCCGTACCGGCCAGCTACGCGACCGTGAACTATTGGGGTACCAACGCATTTGAATTCACCACACCGGCAAAAAAGAAAGTCATGGGTAAATGGATGTTCGAAGCGGCGCGCGGAACACAAGGCTTGACAGATGACGAGCTCAAACAATTGCCCGATGATTTCCTCGCCGACGAACTGCGCAAACGTGCCGCCAACGGCAGCATCGCGTTTAATTTCAATGTGCAACTCGCCGAACAAGGTGACGTGGTCAACGACCCGACGGTACCGCTGCCGGCAAGCCGTAAAGTTGTCACCGCCGGCCGTTTGGTCATCGACAAGGTTGAAGCCGGGGCCGGTGGCGCCTGCGACAAAATTACCTACAATCCGCTGGTGCTGCCAAAGGGTGTCGGCCCGTCGGCTGACCCGACGCTCGCTGCTCGTCCGGGTTCGTATGCGGTCTCGTTGGGGCGCCGCCTGAGTCAGTAATGTAATCGCGTCATGTTGTCACAACAGACCCCGGGCCACGATATGTGGTGCCGGGGTTTTTGCATTTGACGCGACCATATTCAATTGCAGTCGTCCCAGCGCAGCAACCGTGTCAAGCGGAAGGCTGAATTTTCCATGTTTGATCGTTTTTTAGCATTGCATTCAGAATCGTCAGGAGCTTTCGCATGCAGGCCGTGATGGCAAGCTTTGACGGCTTACCAGCCGTCTTG
>JANPDI010000217.1:0-8143 GCA_031431435.1 Burkholderiales bacterium | reverse complement strand
CCGCTGGAAAATTCGCGCACGGCAGTCGGCTCCAACGGCCACGGCATGCCGACCTTCATCACCCGCAAACCGATTTCGGCGGCGTGGCGGGCGTCGATACCAAGGTCTTCGAGTGCCTGCATAGTGTCGAGGTAGCTCTTGCCAGAGGCGATGATGCCCAGCCTTGGATTTGGCGCGTCAATGGTGACGCGGTTGAGTTTGTTCACCCGCGCGTAGGCGAGTGCGGCGTAAATCTTGTCGTGTTGCAGGCGCTGTTCCTGCTCAAGCGGCGAATCCGGCCAGCGAATATGCAAACCGCCGGCAGGCATCTGAAAATCTTCCGGCAACAAAATCTTAGGTGAATCAATATCGATGTTGACCGACGCCGAGGCATCGACCGTATCCGAAATGCACTTAAACGCGACGTAGCAGCCGGAAAACCGCGACATGGCAAAACCGTGCAGGCCCAATTCGATCAGGTCGGCCACACCGGTCGGATACAACACCGGAATCATCGCCGCATCAAACGCATGCTCCGATTGATGCGGCAGCGTTGATGATTTACAAGCGTGATCATCACCCGCCACCAACAACACGCCGCCATGTTTGGCGGTACCAAACGCATTGGCGTGTTTAAACACGTCGCCACAACGATCAACGCCCGGCCCTTTGCCGTACCAGATACCAAACACGCCGTCGTATTTGGCGCCTTCAAACAAACCGACCTGCTGCGAGCCCCAAACGGCGGTGGCGGCCAACTCCTCATTGACGCCCGGCGTGAAAAAGATGTGTTTTTCTTTGAGAAACGATTTTGCTTTCCACAACGCCTGGTCGTAGGCACCGAGTGGAGAGCCGCGATAGCCAGAGATAAAGCCGGCGGTGTTGAGGCCTGCCGCCAGATCACGTTGGCGTTGGATCATCGGCAGGCGCACCAGCGCCTGGGTGCCGGTCAAGTAGGCGCGGCCATGATCGAGCAAATATTTGTCGTCGAGCGTGACCGCAGGCGACTGTGAAGGCAATGACGGGGCGGGATTGGTGGCGGCAACAACAGCAGACATCGACGAGCTCCTCAAATTTTGTTTTCGGTGACTTTCGTTTCAACCAACGGCGCGCGCATTGATGGCGCATGCAAACGCAGGTTGAGCCTGTCTTCTGGGACCGATTGTGTCAATCCCTAAACGGCAGGCGAATTTTACCGGAAAGGCTGTCAGGTTGATAAAACCGGCACACGTGGCGGGCCCGCGCGGCTGATAAACTCCGGCACATACCCGTTTTTCTGATCAAGATCCGACCAATCCATGAACCCTATTTTTCGCAACCTCAGTGCCACCGTCGTTGTTTTTACCCTTTGTGGCTGTGCCATCCTTGACCCAAACCGCGTCTTGACGCGCTCCAACATGCCGTTGCTGACACCGAGTGTGCCGGTTCCCTCGGCAGACAACAACTGGCGCGCCGAGGCGCTCGAGTTTGTCTGGACCACGGTCAATGAACGTTACTACGACCCAAAACTCAACGGCATCGACTGGAAGGCGACACGGACGAAATATGCGCCTCTGCTGCTCGCCGCGAAGACCGACGACGAGTATTGGGAACTGCTCGACAAAATGACCGGCGAGCTAAAAGACTCGCACACGCGCATCCATTCGCCGAAACAGGTCCAACAGCAGCGCAACAATGAATCACACAGCCTCGGTGTGGGCTTCGCGGAAATTGACGGCAGCATTGTTGTCACGTCGGTGCATCCGCAGTCAGATGCGTTCTGGGCGGGTGTTCGCGCCGGCATGGTCATTTCTCGCATCGACGGCGAGTCCGCCCTGCCGCTTTACCAACGCTTGGTGGCGGAGGCACGTGACTCGTCAACACCGTGGGCGCGCACCCGTGGCGCGATTCGCAAAATCAACGCCGGTGATATTGATTCCAAAGTCGATATGGTATTTGTGCGTGACGACAAGACTGAAATTGCGGTGACCATGAAACGCCGCAAATTCACGGCGTTGCCGGAGTTTATGCCGCGCGTGTTGCCGTCCGGGTTTGGTTATATCCGCTTTTCCGGTTTTGTCGGCGGCATGGAGGGCGGCATCATCGCTGAAATCGAAAAAATGAAGGATGCACCGGGCATGATCATCGACCTGCGCAACAACGGTGGTGGCTCGGGTGCGATGGCAGGCAACATCCTGTCACGTTTTTTCAAGGACAAACAAACCGGATTAAAAACACTGACGCGCACCGGCAAACCGATCACCGTCATGTTTGTGCCGATCACCAAAATGGACGAAGCGATCAAGGGCGTCGGCGACAAGGCCTATACCAAACCGGTGGTGTTACTGATCAATGAGAGCTCGGCATCCGCATCGGAAATATTTTCCATTGCCATGAAAGAAACCAAACGCGCGACTCTGATCGGCCAACGCACCTGTGGCTGCCTGCTCGGCTACTTTGGATTGGCTGACGTCCCCGGCGGTGCACAAATGGCCTATAGCGAGATCGGTTTTATGACCAAATCCGGCGACCGCATTGAAGGCAACGGCGTTGCCCCGGATATCGAAGTCAAACTGACGCGCAACGACTATTTGTTGAATCGTGACCCGGTGTTGGAGCGGGCGGTGGAATATCTTGCCAGCCTTGAACGGCAATCTACGACCAAAACGGCGTTGTCAAAATAGCGATCCGGATCGGTTCGTCGTAGAAATCTCGCTGCATTTAAAACACCGGTGACGATGCCGGTGTCGTTGCATTGGGCTGAAAGCCCGCCGGGGCCATCCCAGCATTTGGCGTAACCACTGGATTAAAGGTGCCGTTCATTTTCCAAAACGTCAGCGTGCCGTCGGCCTGCCGCCAAATCACGTCAAATCGTCCGTCGCCATCAAGATCATCCGATGCATAAAAACGCCAGGTTGGATCAGTTGTTGGCAGAACGCTAATACTGTTGGTGATGGTTGTCGTGGTTGCTGTGCATGGTGCATCTTGTGCATCCTGGCCTGGAATGGCAACAAACGGGGGAAGCGTCAGGCCGACGGCATCCAGCGCCATCAATCGCACCTCGCCGCTGGTGTTATTGCGTAGCAGAATTTCGGCGCGGCCATTGCCGGAAAAGTCGGCGAGCTTCAATGCGCTAAACCCGATTGGAATGGCACCAGCGGCAAAGTTAGCACAAGTGCGGTCCGCGGTGGCCATCAATACACGCACCTGCCCCTGTGGACTGATGTAAACCATATCAGCCGCGCCGTCTCCATTCAGATCCGCTGCGCCGAGCAGTTGCCAGTCAAGCGGTGCGCCGCCGCGCTTTTTGACCGCAGGCACACCACCGCCGCCGCTCGTGAACCAAACATAAGACACACCAGTATCGTTGGGCCGATCCGGCGGGCTTGCACCAAGATACCGCCATACCAAATCACCAAAGCCATCACCATCCAGATCGCCGACTGCCTGCACGTCCCAAGTTCGTTTGACGGTGCGCATCAACAGCGGGAAATTCGGTACAAATTCATTGAGGATGGATACATCACCAAATTCGCCCTGCGTCAGGTTTTGAATGGCGAGATCCGTTCGGTCATTACGCGCAAAATCCAACAGTCCGACATAGCGGAAATTTGGGCCTGGATCGGTGGTTGGCGTAAATACGATTTGGCCGGATGTTGAATTCAGGCGACCGATCGATGTTGAGCCAAGCGAATTGCGGACGACGATTTCGCCGCGACCATCACCGTCGATATCCACACCACCACGTCGCGACAAGGCGAGCGTCGTTGTTGTTACGGCGATCGTTAACTGTGGCGCCGCATTGAATGACGAATTTCCGGCCTGATTTGCGGCAATTGTGCATGCGCTCGCCGATCCTGCGGTCAATCGGGATCCCGACAAAAAGCACGGCCCGAAGGCGACACTGTAACTAACAGGCAGTCCGGACGATGCCGTCGCGGCCAAGATGACGCCGGGACTATTCCAAGCAAACGAACCAACTGCGGGGAAGCTGATCGTCTGATTTTGCTTCGTTGGCCCGCTTACCTGGCTAACGATGTAGGCGACGATATCGGCTTTTTGCTGCGTGGAGAAAAATGAGCCACTGTTAAACAGCGCCTTCATTTGATTGCTGCTATTAAAAGCATTGTTTAGTACGCTGACACTGACCGCCTTGCTTGCCTCAGGACTAAATCTTGGTTCGCCATGGCAAGTGAAACAGTTGTTGCTATAAAGCGTCTCGCCAGAGGCGATATTACCGGTCTGGGAATGGGCGGCTTGCCCAAACAAGATCAACCCCATCGCGGCACTCGCCAAGATAAGCCGGTTTGCATTCGTCAAAATCAGTTTGATCAACATTTTGCGATTCCCAAGCTTTTATGCCAAAACGGCGAATTCCACGCTGTTCAACACGCGTGCCAAGATTTAATGCCTGAATATGCGTTTGAGTCTACCAAGCACCAATGGAAAGTTGTACCCATTTGTAAAATTTTCCCCGCTTTTGCGTCTTTCGTTTGTGACACCGATCACAGACAACACGTCGGGCACCACCGACAACATCGATTCACATGAACGCTGTACGGCACGTCACGGCGGCTGGATGCAGACAGGCGCAGGCCGGCATGCTACCGGCGGCGCATTTCAGGCCTATTGCAAAGGAATGCGCCAGTGCCAAATGCGGGCCTGTTTACCAAACGTCGGCATTTACCAAGCCCCGGTATTAGGCATTGATACCCAAGGCTCAGCCGGCGGCAGCGCTGTGCCCGCCTGCAGCAGTTCGATGGAAATATTGTCCGGCGAACGTACAAATGCCATGCGACCATCGCGCGGCGGCCGGTTGATTAACACGCCCTTGTCCATCAACGATTGGCAGGTCGCATAGATATCATCCACCGCGTACGCCACATGGCCAAAATTACGCGCACTGCCCAACTGCTCCGCCGGTTTGCCCTCCTCCGGCCAGTTGTAGGTAAGCTCAATGGCGGCGGCTTCATCACCCGGGGCGCTGATAAACGCGAGCGTAAAGCGGCCGTTCGGATATTCATTGCGGCGGATTAACACCAGCCCGAGTTTGTTGCAGTAGAAATCAAGCGATGCGTCGAGGTCGGTGACCCGCACCATGGTGTGCAAATATTTCATGAATAACCTTAGGTGATTTGCGATTTGCGTTGTTGAATTTTACGGTATCGTGCACCTCTAGCGCTTTGGCACAGGTCAACAAGCCTTGTTGCCCGCATAATGGCCGCATGAAAATACTCATTCTCGGCGCCGGCGGTACCGGCGGTTATTTCGGCGGGCGGTTGGCGCAATCGGGCGCGGATGTGACTTTTCTGGTGCGCGATCGACGAGCCGCGCAACTTGCCGCCGATGGACTGGTGATCGAGACCGCCCGCGAGCGCATTGTTTTGCCGGTCAATAGCGTGCTTGCCGCAGCCGTCAAGCCGCAATATGACGTCGTCATTCTCGCCTGCAAAGCATTTGATCTCGATTCCAGCATCGCCGCGATTGCGCCGGCCATGCATGCCACAACCCAGGTTGTGCCGTTGTTAAACGGCATTTCGCATCTGGATGTGCTTGACGCCGCGTTTGGGCGCGACCGCGTGATGGGCGGTAGTTGCCAGATTGCCGCGACGCTGACGGCGGATGGCGTGGTCAAGAATCTCGGTGAATTTCACACGATTTTGTGGGGCGCACGTAAAGTCAACAACGCCGCCAACGCCAAACAGATTGAGATCGCCAACGCATTAGGTGTGGCATTTGCCAAAACGCCGGTCGATTCACGTGTTTCAGACAACGTGATTCACGATATGTGGGAAAAAGTCATGTTCCTGTCAACGTTGGCCGGCATGACCTGCCTGATGCGCGCCTCAATCGGTGAAATTCTCGCCACCGAAGACGGCAAGGCACACACCAAACGCTATCTCGACAGTTGTATTGCCATCGCCACCAAAGAAGGCTACCCGCCGCGGGAAACGACCACGCAACGATTCAATACGGTGCTGAATTCAGTCGGCTCGCCGATGACCGCCTCGATGCTGCGTGACCTCGAGGCCGGCAATCAGGTTGAGGCGGATCATATTGTCGGCTTTATGTTGCAACGTGCCCGCCACCACGGCATCGACGACACCATGATCAGCATTGCTTATGCCCATTTGCAGGCCTATCAGAATCGCCGCAAGGCCGGTCGTCTGTAACCTTTCCGGTTGATTGCTCGGTTAACATGGGGTGATGCAAACCCAAGACAGCTTGTCCGCGTCAGCCGATCATTCCGCATTAAACCCCGGTGTCGCAAAACGCGAAGTGTTTGCGTGGGCGATGTACGACTTCGCCAACTCCGGTTACACGACCGTCGTTCTGACGGCGGTATTCAACGCTTATTTTGTCTCGGTGATTGCCAACGGTGCGGCATGGGCGACGTTTGCCTGGACGGCCACCCTCGCTGTTTCGTACATCGCGGTGATGTTATTAGGGCCTGTGATCGGCGCCTATGCGGATGCGCATGGTGCCAAAAAGCGGGTCCTGTTTGGTATGACCTGCGGCTGTGTGGCGGCGACCGCCGGACTATTTTTTGCCCATCAGGGCTCGATTGCGCTGGCGGTGGTACTGGTCATCATTTCCAACTTTTGTTACGCCATCGGTGAAAACATCACCGCAGCGTTTCTACCCGAACTCGCCCGGCCAGATGCCATGGGCAAGGTGTCGGGATGGGGTTGGAGCCTCGGCTATGTTGGCGGATTGGCCGCGCTCGGTTTGTGTCTGGCGTGGATCATGAGCGCCGAATCACGCGGCATAAAAACCAGCGACGCGGTGCCGATGACCAATCTCATCACCGCGGCCGTTTATCTGTTTGGCGCGTCGATCACGTTTATTTGGCTGAAAGAACGCGCCATGCCGCAACCAACGAATGCGACAAGTGCTTGGGCACGCCTGATCACGACCGCCAAAGAAGCCGGGCGCTACCGTGACTTGCAGGCGATGTTTATCTGCGGCGCGTGTTACCAAGCCGGTGTGGCGACCATCATCACGCTCGCCGCCATTTATGCGCAGGAAGTGATGGGCTTCAAAACCAAAGACACGCTGATGTTGGTATTGGTGGTCAATGTCACCGCCTGTATCGGCGCATTCGGATTTGGTTATGTGCAGGATGTGATTGGCAAAAAACGCGCGTTGATGGTGACGCTGTTCATCTGGCTCGCCATGTTCGGCTTTGCTTGGATTGCCACCACCCCGGGGCTGTTCTGGGTCGCGGCCAATCTGGCCGGCATTGCCATGGGCTCGAGCCAATCGGCGGGGCGCGCCATGGTCGCCTATTTTTCACCGGTGGATCGCGCCGGGGAGTTTTTTGGCCTGTGGGGCGTTGCGACCCGTTTTGCCGCGGTGATGGGCCCGCTCACCTATGGCGCCGTCTCGTGGGCGTCGGGTGGTAACCACCGGCTGGCAATGCTGATTACCGGCGTGTTTTTTATCGCCGCCATCATCGCCCTCACCCGCGTTGACGAGGCACGCGGTCGACTCGCGGCTACATCAGCGAATTGATTATCAAACTCGCCTATTGACGGGCGTTTTCGGGCTTTTATGCTTGGTAACCCCCGTCGTTGTTAGGGTTTTATATTTGGCGAAATCGCCCGCCTCGACGAATGCGATTTGTCACGCGGATGCGTTACAGGCGAAAATACCCCCTTAGCCTCCAAGTGTCCTCACGCGCAAACGAATGTCCAACGAACCCAGCAACGTTTCCCATACGACCAATTTCATCCGCAACATCATTGATGCGGACCTCGCCGCGAACGCCTACGCCAGTCGTAAATGGTCTGGTGCCCCCGGCACGGCCGCCGAGCAAATGCACGCGCCGGCCGATCCGGCAAAAATTCGTACGCGCTTTCCGCCCGAACCAAACGGTTATTTACACTTTGGCCACGCCAAATCGATTCTGTTGAATTTTGGTTTGGCAAAAGATTATGGTGGCGTCTGTCATTTGCGCTTTGACGATACCAACCCGGAAAAAGAAGAACAAGAATATGTCGATGGCATCGTCGAGGCGGTGCGCTGGCTCGGTGGGGATGTGGGCTACGACAAACCCGCCGCACCGATCTTTTTTGCCAGCGACTATTTTGATTGGATGTATCGGTTCGCCACCCACCTGATCGAACACGGTGATGCGTATGTTGATTCGCAGTCAGCCGAAGACATGCGACTGACGCGCGGC
>JANPDI010000216.1:0-7719 GCA_031431435.1 Burkholderiales bacterium | reverse complement strand
CAACGTCATTAAATACTGATGACCTGATGGTGCGCAATCTGATTCATTTTTCCAGACACAACCAACCACTGGCGTCATCGGTTGTCACGAGACATTCCAGGAACGATGGCGTCTAACGACGGCAGTGTTCAGGTCAAACTGCCTTCGACCGCTCCCGCCAACACCCGCACCACATGCACTGCCTCGCGCGCAGTGCCATCTTGAATCTGGTGCCGGCAACTGGTGCCATCGGCCACGATCAGCGTAGCGGCATTTGCCTTGCGTACGGCCGGTAACAACGACAGCTCGCCCATTTTTATCGAGACATCGATATGCTCGGCTTCATAACCAAACGCGCCGGCCATGCCACAGCAGCTGGATTCGATTGGTGTCGTCTTGAGTTCTGGAATCCACGACAGTACTTCCTCAACGTCACCCATGACACCAAAGGCTTTTTGGTGACAATGGCCGTGCAGCAGCGCTTGCTTGGCGTCGATTGCATGCAACGCCAGATTTAGCCGCCCTGCACGCTTTTCGCGCACCAGGAATTCTTCGATCAAAAAGGCATTGGCCGCGAGCTGGTTGGTTTGTTCGCCGGGGAACATGGATTGGAATTCATCGCGCAAGGTCAACAGACACGATGGTTCAAGGCCGACAATGGCCACACCGCGGTCGACATAAGGCATCAAGGCATCGATGGTACGGCGCACCTCATGTCTGGCTTCTTCCATCATGCCGGTACCGAGGAAGGTACGGCCGCAACAAAGCGGGCGCTTGTGATCGGCGGCCTGGGCAAAGCAAACGGTTAAGCCGGCTGCTTCGAGTACCTTGACAGCCGCGGCCACGTTTTCATTTTCGAACCAGGTGTTGAAGGTATCAGCAAACAGCACGACCTCGCGCATACCCGCGACTGGCGGGCTGCGCAGTGATGCCATCGATTGCGCCGGCACACCAGACCACCGCGGCAGCGAACGTTGTGATGACAAGCCCACCACCATTTCGCGCAATGTTTTGACGCCCGGTATCGACTCAAGTCCGTTCACCAACCAGGCGAATTTGGATACAAACGGTGCATAACGCGGCAGGTACGCCACCAATTTGTCACGCAGGGTAAAGCCATGGCGCGCTTTGTAGTGGTGCAAAAATTCAATTTTCATTTTTGCCATGTCAACACCGGTCGGACACTCGCGCTTGCAGCCTTTGCAGCTCACACACAGATCCATAACCTGTTTCACAGAATCTGAGGCAAAGCCGCCATCGATCTGATTCGACAACGCGAGTCGCAGCGTATTGGCACGGCCGCGCGTCACGTGTTGTTCGTCGCGGGTGGCACGATAGCTCGGGCACATCGTCCCTGCATCGAATTTGCGGCAATGACCGTTGTTGTTGCACATCTCGACCGCCGCCGCCAAACCCCGCTCACCGAATTCTGTATTCCAGTCAAATGCGGTGGCAATTTGTGGCGTGGTGTAGTCTGGTTTGTAACGAAACAGCGATCGATCGTCTTGTTTTGATGGCGACACAATCTTGCCCGGGTTCATCAGGTTGTTGGGATCAAACAATGTTTTGATTTCACCCAACGCCGCCGTCAGGCGCGGGCCGAAAAACGGCGCAATCCATTCGCTGCGCACCAGGCCATCACCGTGCTCACCCGAATAGACCCCTTTGTATTCTTTGACGAGTTGTGCCGCTTCTTCGGCGATGGCGCGCATTTTGCCGGCACCATCGGCTTTCATATTCAGAATGGGTCGTACATGCAAGGTGCCAACGCTGGCGTGGGCGTACCATGTACCCACCGTGCCGTGTTTGGTAAAGACTTCCGTCAGGCGGCGGGTGTATTCGGCGAGGTGTGGCAGCGGCACCGCGCAGTCTTCGATAAAACTCACCGGTTTGCCTTCGCCTTTCATCGACATCATGATGTTGAGGCCGGCTTTGCGTACGTCCCATAATTTTTTCTGGGCATTGGCGTCAGTCATTTTGACCACACTGCCGGGAACACCGAGGTCAGCCATCAGCACCGCGAGGTTGTCGAGTTTTTGCGTGATCACATTCAAATCGTCACCGGCAAATTCGACCAACAGAATCGCGTCTGGCTGGTTGATCAACGCCGCATCAATCACCGGGCGAAACGCCGGGTTGTTGCGCGAGAGATCAATCATGGTGCGATCAACCAGCTCCACCGCGGTCGGGCCGAGCGGAACAATATGTTGCGTTAGTTGCATCGCCTGATAAAAGGTCGGGAAATTCACCACGCCGAGCACACGATGGGTTGGCAATGGCGAAAGCTTTAGTTCAAGGGATCGGAAGTACGCGAGTGTGCCTTCAGAGCCGACCAACAAATGCGCCAGATTCGGCAGCGTCGTGTTGTAGCGCATCGGGTCCTGCGGCGCAAAGATATCGAGGTTGTAGCCCGCCACGCGTCGCAACAGCGGCGGAAAACGCGCGGCGATTTCGTCGCGTTCACGCTCACAAATCGCTCGAATGCCGTTGGCAATCGCCTGAAAACGCGCGCTGTCATTGGTGTTTGAACTGGTGTCGTCGAAACGCGCGACCGTGCCGTCGGCCAGCAGCGCGTCAATCGCGGCGACGTTATGCACCATGTTGCCGTAAAAAATCGAGCGCGAGCCACACGAGTTGTTACCAGCCATGCCACCGATGGTGGCCTGTGCGGAGGTGGAAACATCGACGGGATACCACAGGCCGTGTTGTTTGAGCTGTGCATTGAGTGTGTCGAGCACCAGGCCCGGCTCGACCACCGCGCGACGGTTGGCGGCATCGACCGACAGCAGCCGGTGGCAGTACTTGCTGTTGTCGATGACCAGTGCAGCACCCACGGTTTGACCACATTGCGAGGTGCCGGCGCCACGCGGCAGGATCGGCACGCCCTGCTCGGCCGCAATCTGTATCGCCATACGTGCCGCCTCAATGTTGCGCGGCACCACCACCCCGACCGGCATGATCTGGTAAATCGACGCGTCGGTGGCGTACCGACCACGTGCGGCGGCGTCAAAATACACCTCGCCGTCAACCTCGGCGCGCAGGCGTTCCGCCAACGGGTGGCTGCCAGCCGGTGATTTTTGTATAAAGCGAATAGACTGGGATGACTGGGTCACAGGAGTTACACCGCTAGAATCTTGACTGGCAACAAGGTTGGACGGGCAAAAACACGCAAAAATAAGCGTGAATTCACATAAATGGACCACAACCGCATGATGACCGCAAAAGCGCACTTGGAGCAATAGACATGACGCAAGCAAATTCTGCCAACTATCCCGCACGCCCGGCCGGACGGCACTTTCTGCAGATCCCCGGCCCGACCGCCGTGCCTGAGCGCATTCTGCGTGCCATCGACCATCAGGTAATCGATCATCGTGGCCCGGAATTCCAGGCGCTGGGCAAAGATGTGCTGGCGGGCATCAAGACCATTTTTCAGACGGTGCAGCCCGTCATCATTTACCCTGCCTCAGGCACCGGTGCATGGGAGGCCGCGTTGGTGAATACGCTGAATCCCGGCGACCACGTGTTGATGGTCGAGACCGGACACTTTGCCGGCCTGTGGCAAAAAATGGCGGTCAAGCTCGGCATCACACCCGACTTTATTCCCGGCGATTGGCGGCGCGGCGTGGACGCCGGTGTGATCGAGGCGCGATTGCTTGCCGACAACGCCCACGCCATCAAGGCCGTATGTGTCGTGCACAACGAAACCTCGACTGGCGTGGTGTCCAACGTTGCGGCAGTGCGTAAGGCCATCGATAACGCCAAACACCCTGCCCTGCTGTTGGTCGATACCATTTCCTCCCTCGGCTCGGTCGATTACAAACACGATGAATGGGGCGTTGACGTCACGGTTGGCGGTTCGCAAAAAGGCATGATGCTGCCGCCGGGATTGTCATTCAACGCGATTTCGCCCAAGGCGCTTGCCGCCAGCAAGAATTCCAAAATCACCAAGGCATTCTGGGGCTGGGATGAAATGCTCGAGGCCAACAAAACCGGCTTTTTCCCGTACACCCCCGCGACCAATTTGCTTTACGGCTTACGCGAGGCGATTGCCATGCTGCACGAGGAAGGTCTGGCCAATGTGTTTGCCCGCCATCAACGCCACGCCGAGGCGACCCGCCGTGCGGTGACGGCGTGGGGCCTCGACATCCTGTGCGCCAATACTGCGGAGTATTCCCCGGCATTGACGGCGGTGATGATGCCAGCCGGCCACGACGCCGACCAATTGCGCGAGACTATCCTGAAAAATTTCGACATGTCGCTGGGTATGGGGCTGTCCAAGCTCAAGGGTAAGATTTTCCGCATCGGCCATTTGGGTGATTTCAACGACTTAACGTTGATGGGCACCCTCGCCGGCGTCGAGATGGGCTTGTCGCTGGCCAAGGTGCCGCATCAAGCGGGTGGTGTTGATGCCGCGATGCGGTATCTCACCGAATGTGCGGCGCACAATAACATTTCGGCCGGAGCCGCTAGAATCGCTGCATAAGTTTTTTTGCTGTGAAACCCAATGTCCCAGCATAGGGACTGTTGTCAACATACCTGGAGGAATACATGAATCGTCGCGACACGCTTAAAGCACTATCGGCACTTTCCGCGTCATCGGCCATCCCGTTTGGTCATTCGGCGTTTGCACAGGCGGGCTACCCGAACAAACCCGTTCGACTGATCAACCCTTTTCCGGCGGGTGGCGGCACCGACGTTTTTGCCCGCCCGTACGGCGTCAAACTCGGACTTGCACTCGGCCAACCCATCATCATTGAAAACATGGGTGGTGCCGGTGGTACGGTTGGTGCAGCGGCCGCGGCGAAAGCAACGCCGGATGGTTATACATTTTTTGTCGGCGCGATTCACCATACGATTGCGGAATCGCTGTATCTGAACAAGCCGTACAAACTTGAGCAGGACTTCATTCCAATCACGGTATTGGGCTCGGTGCCAAATGTATTGGTGATCAACCCCAAACATCCGTTTAAGAAAGAATCCGAACTCAAGGCGTTCCTGAAGGCCAATCCGGGTAAGATTAATTTTGGCTCCGCCGGTAGCGGCGCATCACACCACCTTGCGGGTGAATTGTACAAACGCAGCGCCGGTGTTGATATGGTGCACATTCCCTACAAGGGCATCGGGCCGATGATGACTGACCTGCTTGGCGGAACGGTAGATATGGCGTTTGACGGCCTGGCATCATCGAGCGCACAAATCAAGGCAGGCAAACTGGTGCCGCTGGCGGTCACGTCACCGCAGCGTTCGGCGCTGCTGCCGGATGTGCCGACCATGATTGAATTGGGCTACAAAGACTTCACCATGACCACCTGGTACGCCGTGTGGGCGATCAAAGGCACACCACAACCGATCGTTGATCGTCTCTACAACGAAACCGTCAAGGTGCTCGCGGATCCGGATATCAAAAAGGTGTGGGAACAGGCCGGTGCAATCGCAGGCGGCCAGTCACCAAGAGAGTTCGCGGCATACATCTCAAGTGAAATTGCCAAGTGGGCCAAAGTCGTCAAAGACGCAAACATCAAGATCGACGGCTAGCCCAACTTGCAAACTGCCCTATTGGCGGGCGTTTTCCGGCATTTATGTCTGAAAACGCCCGTTTTTATTGGGCTTTACGGACCGTAGCGAAACACGTCAGGCGTCCCGAGCGCGGGAATCAACTCAACAATGCCGCTGGCAAAAATTTCCACCGCCAGCGCGGCCAGTAACAACCCCATGATACGGGTGGCGACGTTGAGCGTGGTGGTGCTCATATAACGACCGACCTTGGTGGCGATACGCAGCGCGATCCATGTCACCACCGCCAGCGCAATCACCACCAACACCACCGCGCCCAGATGCAGCACGGCTTTTTTCTCGGACGCGTAGATCACAATGGTCGACATCGCCCCGGGCCCGGCGAGTAGCGGAATGCCCAGCGGCACCACCGCAATCGACGCCTTGGCCACGGCTTCCTCGGCCTCCTCGGGTGTTTGTTTATCGCGGGTCGGCGCCGCCTGCATCATCGCCACCGCATTAAGCATGATCAGAATCGCCCCGCCGACTTTGAAGCTGGCAATCGAAATACCAAACATCTCCAGCACTTTTTCACCGAGCAATGTCGAGATAATCAATACCACCGCCACCGTCTGTGCCGCAATCCGTGCGATGCGCTTGCGGTCGGCGTCGGTATGGTCGGATGTCATCGTCACAAAAATCGGAATAATGCCGAGCGGATTCACAATCACCACCATCGCCACAAAAATCTTGATGTACGCGGCGGCGCTCAACATGCCGTTAAATGTCATGCCGTCGAACATCATCAGTCCCGCGTGTTGCGGGTGAGATTGCCGCGCATTTTTACCTGGTCGGCGATGTACTCGTGCAGACCTTCACAGCCGGCTTCGATCAAATCAAGCGCCACCTCAAAATCCTGCGCCTTGCCGTGATACGGGTCGGGCACTTCATATTCACCGTCCTCGCCACCGTAATCGAGTAATAGTTCGATCTTGTTTTGCAGCCGTGTCGGGCAGATCGACTGCAAGTGTTTGCGGTTGGTTTCATCCATCGCAATCACGTAGTCAAACCGCTCGAAGTCACTCGGGCTGACCTCGCGGGCGCGCAACGCCGTCAAATCATAGCCGCGTTTGGCAGCGTGTTCGACCGCACGTGGATCCGGCGGCGAACCTTCGTGGTAGCCATGTGTGCCGGCCGAATCAATGTCAATCTTGCCCTTGAGCGGACCGTCGTTGACCATTTTGCGAAACACCCCCTCGGCCGTGGGCGACCGGCAGATATTTCCCATACAAACAAATAACACCTTCATGCCGCTTCTCCGGTTGCATCTTTTCCGCCGAACAACAACATCTTGTTACGCATGATGCGTAAATCGTCGCGCAACTGCGCGGCCTTTTCAAACTCAAGATTACGCGCCGCGTCGAGCATTTCCCGCTCCAGCTTTTTGACGGCCGTTTCCATTTGTTTTTCCGACATGACCTCGTATTTGCGGCGGTCTTGCGCGGCCCTTTTCTCGACACGTTTTTCATCCATGTCGTACACACCGTCGATCATGTCCTTGATGCCCTTGGTGACCGAACGCGGGGTGATGTTGTTGGCCAGATTGTGCGCAACCTGTTTGGCGCGACGACGGTTGGTTTCCGATATCGCGCGCTGCATCGAATCAGTTTCACGGTCGGCATACAGGATTGCCGTGCCATTCAAGTTACGGGCGGCGCGGCCGATGGTCTGGATCAACGAGCGTGTGCTACGCAAAAACCCTTCCTTATCCGCATCCAGAATCGCCACCAGCGACACCTCGGGAATATCCAGCCCCTCACGCAGTAAATTAATGCCGACCAACACGTCAAACATGCCGGCACGCAGGTCGCGGATAATTTCAACCCGCTCAACGGTATCAATATCCGAGTGCAGGTAACGCACCTTGACACCGTGCTCTGCCAGATAGTCGGTCAAATCTTCCGACATGCGCTTGGTCAGCGTCGTCACCAACACCCGTTCCCCAACCAGCACGCGCTTATTAATTTCCGACAACACGTCGTCCACCTGGGTGGTCGCCGGTCTGACCGAGATCATTGGGTCAACCAGCCCGGTCGGACGCACCAGTTGTTCCACCACCTGCGCGGTATGCGCTTCTTCATAAACCGACGGCGTCGCCGATACAAACACGGTCTGGCGCATCATGGTTTCAAATTCGTCAAACCGCAGCGGCCGGTTGTCCATTGCCGACGGCAGACGAAAACCGAA
>JANPDI010000215.1:0-1712 GCA_031431435.1 Burkholderiales bacterium | reverse complement strand
GGTGCTGTTCATTGCGACACTCCCCATGCTGTCGTCCCGGATGAAGCGAAGCGAAAGTCCGGGATCCAATTTTCTTTGCGCCTAGATGCTGCCAAACTTGGGCCCCGGCCTGCGCC
Source organism: Burkholderiales bacterium (assembly GCA_031431435.1). Lineage (GTDB taxonomy): Bacteria > Pseudomonadota > Gammaproteobacteria > Burkholderiales > Usitatibacteraceae > UKL13-2. The sequence continues at coordinate 1,596 of JANPDI010000215.1, read as the reverse complement.
GGGGCGACATGCAAAGAATGACGCAGTACAAATCAGCGCCGGATTCGATAGGGTTAGTACAATCATCACGCCCTCCCCGACAGCAGCGTCTTCAATCGATCGGCAAACGCCTGCGCCCCTTCCCCATCGGGTAACTTCGTAAAGTGCGCGGCCTTGAATTTATCCGGCACCTGCGCGCTCACTTCGACCGTGCCATCAATCACTACCGGCAGGATGAACACCGCACCATCAGCCATGTTGCGCGTGCGGTCAATTGCGTAGCTCCACTCGCGACGGAAGTACGCCTCCAAACGTCGCTCGGTATTGGCCGAGACAACAGGAATGAAGTACGCACAGCGGCTGATATTCTTCTGAATCTTGCGGTCATAGTCGTCACCACTCTCAAGGCGCTCCATGTCAAACCAAACCTTGATCCCCGCTTGGTCAAGGGCGGTCTTCAAACGCTGCACCGCCGGCAAATCGTCGCGGGCGTAGCTGATAAACACCGCGTTCTCCGGCATCTCCAGCGCAGGAGGAAGAAAGCGCGCCGGTGCATCCAGCGAAACGACATTACCGCGAGATTTGCCATTTCGTGCCATCCAGCGCCGATGCAATTCCGCCACAAAGTCTTCCGCACCCGTATAGACGCGGGTGCGCAAGCTGACCTGCTGTAAAAACGCCATCAATCGTTCGTCGCTGCCGGAGTGGTCATCTGCCAACACTTCACCGACATCACGCGGGTCGGATAACCGCCGCCGCTTGGCCATGCGCAAAAACAGCCGCACCAGCCAATTGGAGAAGTTGCTACCGATCAACAGCAGATGATTGTTCTCAAGCTCGTGGAAGAGTTTTTCCGGCGTGAGATGTTCACTTTGCAGCGCGCAGACAAATTCGAGTGTGTCTTCGTCCGAGATGACATAGGTCGGTGATGCCGATACACGGCCGAGCAGGTGATACACAGCCGGACGCGTCATTTGTTCACGTTCGTTGGTCAGGTCGGCGATACGATTTGGGGCGTAGCTGATAACTTCGGTCGATTGCGCGCCGCCGAAACGTGCCTCGTTGATCGCCTGTTCGAGATAGCTGTCAAAGGTGGTGGAAACAAATAAATCGAGATCGGTGATTTCCGCCAATTGCTTAAGCGCGATCGGTGGGGCGAAGGTGGCCTCGCGCAGAATCGAGCGCAGTCGCGTATAGGCTTCCTCGCGGCGACCGTGTGAGGCGGCATGCCAACAGACCACGTCATTCAGTGAATACGGTTGGGGCAGCGTTGCGGTGTCAACGTTGAGCTTGGCGGCTAATTTCTCGGCAAGCCAGTCGTAGAGTAGTCGCGGGCCCGACTCCGTGTCGATCTTCAGCAGTTCTGGGCCGATGATCGGGATAACGCGCTTTTCTTCGATGTAGTTGAGGAGGTCATCCCACGCGTCGTCATCTAGGCGGGAGGGCGCAGGAGCGATCGGCAGGGCGTAGGTCAAGTGCGTCCTCGGCGAATGTGTTGGGGGAGCAGAGCCACAAGCTGCGATTTTCTGTCGCCAGCGAATATTAGCTGAATGGCTGTTTTGCACCAAGTTTTCTTGAAAGCGTAACGGTTGTCACGCGCAGAAAAAACCAAAACGC
>JANPDI010000214.1:0-1796 GCA_031431435.1 Burkholderiales bacterium | reverse complement strand
CTGCACTTTGTGACCGCGTCATCCAAGGCCGCCGAACGCCCCAATACGGTGCTGCGCGCGCTCGATGTTGTTGCGGTATTGTTGGATATCGAAGTTGACGACGATACCGTCATTGCCGCACTGCTGGGGCTGTCAATCGTTGAAAAGGACCGCGACTATGCGCTGCTGACGGGCGCTTTTGGCGAAGAGGTGATCGGGCTGATGCGCGGCCTGGCCCGCGCCGGCAAGATTGAAATACTGTCGGCGCGCGCCAATGATGCCGCTGCGACCGAATCGTTGCGCAAAATGCTGCTGGCCATGGCCGACGATGTGCGGGTCATATTGATCAAACTCGCCGAACGTACCGTCTATTTGCGCTCGATTACCCGCGCCGACGAATCCATACGGCGGGCAGCGGCATTGATGACGCGCGACTTGTTTGCGCCGCTGGCAAACCGGCTTGGTGTGTTTCAAATCAAATGGGAGTTGGAGGATCTCAGTTTTCGTTTTCTGGAGCCTGAACTTTACAAAAAAATTGCCGGGTATCTTGATGGCAAGCGCGGTGAGCGTGAAGCCTATATCAGTGATGTGGTTGGCAAATTAACGGCCGATATGGCCGCACACGGTATCACCGGCGAGGTGGCCGGACGGCCCAAACATATCTGGTCGATATACCGCAAGATGCAGGCAAAAAATCTGCCGTTTGAAAAGCTTTATGACGTACGCGCCGTGCGGGTGTTGGTCGATAGTGTTGCGGATTGTTACGCCGTGCTGGGGTTTATTCACGATCAATGGCAACCCATTGCCGGTGAATTTGACGATTACATCGCCCAACCCAAGGAAAACAACTACCAATCGTTACATACGGCTGTCGTCGGCGCTGACGGCAAAACCCTCGAGGTGCAAATTCGCACCCACGCCATGCATCTGGCTTCCGAACACGGGGTCGCGGCACACTGGCGTTACAAGGAAGGCGCCTCTGGTACCAAGGGCGCCAAGTCTGCTGCCGAGAAAAAATTCGAAACCAAAATCGCCTGGCTGCGGCAGGTGTTGGAATGGAATCGTGAATTGGTCGCTGATTCCGGTTTTTCAGACGCGGTCAAACAAGGCCTGTTTAACGATACCGTCTATGTGTTTACACCCCAGGGACGGGTGATCGACCTGCCGGCCGGGTCAACACCGGTCGATTTTGCGTACCATGTGCATACCGACCTCGGCCACCGCTGCCGTGGCGCCAAGGTGGACGGGCATATTGTGCCGCTGTCAACCAAACTGGCTAACGCGCAAATGGTGGATATTCTCGCCGCCAAACAAGGTGGGCCGTCACGCGATTGGTTGAACCCCCAACTCGGCTTTCTGATGAGCCATCGTGGCCAATCAAAAGTGCGTGCGTGGTTTCGCCAGGAATTTTTTGAAGTGGACAAGGCGCACGGCCGGCAAACACTCGAACGCGAAGTTGCGCGCGCCGGCGCGAATGCACTGGCGTTGGAAAAGATTGCCGCGCATCTGGCGCATCGTGATGTCGATGAGTTTTGCGCCGCAATTGGCCGTAATGAAATCACCCCGCACCAGATCGAGGTCGCGATTCGGGAATTGACCGCGCCGGTTGCGCCGGTTGTCGACACACCGCTGTTTGCGCCGGTTGCCGGCTTTCAACCAGCGGCAGGTAAGGCTTTCGATGGCGTGCTGGTATTGGGATTGAACAATATCCAGACGATGGTGGCCAAATGCTGCAAGCCGCTGCCCGGTGATCCCATTGTCGGCTTTGTGACCAAAAACCGTGGTGTGATGGTTCACCGGATCGACTGCTTCAATAT
>JANPDI010000213.1:0-6496 GCA_031431435.1 Burkholderiales bacterium | reverse complement strand
TTGAACAGTTCATCCGCAACCAGGCGCGCCTCGTCAGCGGCGGCCATCGCGCGCCGATAGGTGTTGTCGGTAATGCGTGCGCCTTCATCCAGCGCGGTGGCAATAGCCGGCGTCAGCAGGGCATGGTGTTGTGTGCGTTCGGCATGATAGGCGCGTGCTGACTCGACTTGTTGAATGATCATTTGTTGCGTATGTAGTTGTGCGAGCCGTTCAGGCAACGTCAGTTCAATAATGTCGTGACCCGCGCTAACGAGGGCCCGCCGTGCGTGGGCAACGGCGGCCAACATGTCTTCGCTGGCATATGCATCGAAGTTGGTCACAACGCCAATTCTTAGTTTGCGCCCCGCGTGATTTGGGGAAAGCGATGCCGGTGAGCCGATCATCGCCGCCAGCCACGCCGCGCAGTGTTCAATGCTTCTCGCAAAAACACCCACCGTGTCGAGCGTTTCTGACTGCACTTTTACGCCGGTGCGCGGCACCAACCCAAATGACGGTTTGAAACCAAACACACCGCAATACGCCGCCGGGCGCAGGATCGAGCCGGCTGTTTGGGTGCCGATGGCGATGTCCACATGGCCGGCGGCAACCGCCGCGGCGGATCCGGCCGACGAGCCGCCGGGCGAGTAGTCGAGGTTGACCGGGTTACGTGTGTCGGCGGGAACAAACATCGCCAATTCGGTGGTGACCGTTTTGCCGACGATCACCGCCCCACCCGCGCGCATCATCGATACACACGCGGCATCGACAGTGGCCGCATTGGCATGATCATAAATGGCGGAGCCGCATTTGGTCGGCAACCCGGCGACATCGATGATGTCTTTCACCCCAACGGTGACGTTTTGCAAATGATCAGACTGAATGGCAAAGTCGCCATTCGGCGGGGTGTTTGAAGCATTTGTGGCTGAAAAAGCGCACCACGCCTTGAGTTTTACATCTTGATTGCGGATATCGGCGATCAGGTTTGTGTGTTGTTCGGGCGACATATTGTTATCGCATGCCCGGCATCATGCCCTTCATGCCACGCATCATTTTCGCCATGCCGCCGCCCTTCATCATTTTCATCATCTTTTGCATTTGCTCGAATTGGGTCAAAAGCTTATTCACCTCCTGCACCGATACCCCCGCGCCGGCGGCAATGCGGCGTTTGCGTGATGCCTTCAGCAAATCCGGCTTGCGGCGTTCCAACGGTGTCATCGAATTGATAATGCCTTCGGTGCGGCGCAGTTGTTTTTCCTGCAGGTCGGGTGCTTGATTGGCCGCCTGCGTCAATTGGGCCGGCAGCTTATCCATGAGCGCACTCATGCCGCCCATCTTGCGCATTTGCACCAGCTGCATTTTGAAATCATCAAAGTCGAAATTTTTGCCCTTCTTGATTTTTTCGGCGAGCTTTTGCGCATCGACAGTATCGACGGATTGCTGCGCGGCCTCGACCAACGACAATACGTCACCCATGCCCAGAATACGTGACGCCATGCGTTCCGGATAGAACGCTTCCAGCCCGTCCATTTTTTCCGAAACACCGACCAGCTTGATTGGTTTGCCGGTGATATACCGCACCGACAGCGCCGCGCCACCGCGTGAATCTCCATCCAATTTGGTCAGTACCACACCGGTCAGTGGCAACGCATCATTGAATGCCTTGGCGACATTGACGGCGTCCTGGCCTTGCATGGCGTCGACGGTAAACAACGTTTCAATCGGCTCGACGGCCGCGTGAATGGCCTTGATTTCCGCCATCATGGCGTCGTCAATGGCGAGTCGTCCGGCGGTGTCAACAATCAGCACATCATGAAAATGTGTTTTCGCCCACTGTCTGGCGGCAACGGCAATATCGACCGGTCTTTGCGAAATGTCGCTTTCAAAAAAATCCACGCCGACCTGCTTGGCCAGTGTGCGCAGTTGCTCGATCGCGGCGGGGCGGTAGACGTCCACACTCACCACCAGCACTTTCTTTTTGAAGCGCTCACGCAGCAGCTTGGCGAGCTTGCCGGCGCTGGTGGTTTTACCCGCGCCCTGCAGGCCGGCCATCATGATAATCGCCGGCGGCGTGGTCGATAGATTAACCGGCAGTTTGTTGAGATCCGGCAGTCGCTGTCCGGATTGCCCGCCATCTATTGCGCCGCCCATCAGCGCAATCAGCTCTTGATGGACAATGCCGACCAGGGCTTGGCCGGGGCTGAGGCTTTGCAGCACCTCCGCGCCGAGCGCTTTTTCCTTGACGCGTGAAATGAACTCTTTGACGACCGGCAGGCCGACGTCCGCCTCCAGCAACGCCATGCGTACGTCGCGCAGGGCATCGCCGACGTTGGCCTCGGTCAGGCGTGACTGGCCGCGCAGTTGTTTGACGATGCCGTTCAGGCGGTTGGTGAGGTTATCTAGCATAGGGGTGGCAGCTCAAATTTGGTGTGGAAAACCGTGGTGCAGGTAAACTATGGCAATGTCGAACGGTGGAGAAAACACCGCTTAAATTAATCCCGTCATCCCAGCGCAGGCTGGGATCCAGCACAGTCGTAACAATCGGTGTTGGGCCGGACTGGATGGCCCGATATGGCCAGCCCCTCCCAGCCGGCGCTGGGATGACGGATCAGAAGCGTTTTGTCGTAACCCAACATCACAAAATACCAACTGCAATCAACCGTAGCAACCAGTCAAAAAATAGTCAATAACGTGCTAGATCTTAATTTTATCACCGCCCTCATCTACCTTGCCGCGTCTGCGGGCGCGTGGATCGCTGCGCGTCGGGCGAGTGACGCCGGGGCAAGTGTTGCCGTTGGTGCAGACGGCTGGCCAAAAAATGCCTTAATGGCCGGTTTGGCCGTACACGCGGTCGCCATCGGCTGGGCGTTGTTTGGTGGTACGGCACCCGGCATCAACATCGGCTTCTCGCATGCGATATCGTTAATTGTCTGGCTGACCCTGGTGAGTTACGTTGCGGTCGGCAATGACACCCGTTTGACGCGGCTGGCCACGCTCTATCTGGCGCCGGTCGGCGCGTTGGCGGCGGCGCTGGTAGTGTGGCTACCGGCCAAACGGGTGGTTGACTACGGCGCCACTGACTTCGCCTTTGGGCTGCATGTGGTGGTCGCCGTCATGGCCTACGCACTTTTTACCGTCGCGGCGTGCCACGCGTTGTTGCTCATGTTTTTGCAACGGCAATTGTTGGCCGGCACCTTTGCCGCCGGTCCAGAGGGCTTGCCCCCATTGATGCGCATTGAGCGCATCATGTTCCAGTTGCTCTGGATAGCTTTTGCCTTGCTCACCGCAACACTGCTGTCCGGCGTGTTTTTTTCCGAGGCGCTGTTTGGCAAAGCGTTTGCCGTCACCCACAAGACCGTGTTTGCCGTGATGTCGTGGTTTGTGTTTGGCGGCCTGTTGGCCGGACACCTGTTTGCCGGTTGGCGTGGCCGACTTGCCGTGCGCTGGACATTGATTGGTTTTGTCATGCTGCTACTGTCGTACGTCGGTAGCAAGTTTGTACTCGAAGTGATTTTGAAGCGGGTTTGAACAGCCCCTAGGTGACGTTTCCGCCAACCCACGCGCGCTTCCCCCATTGCCGTCGCCGCTACGGGTTTCGCAACGCCTACAGAGCCGGCCGTGTCCTTGGGGCTTGACATATTACGTAACACGTAATACCCTTCACAAATGATCAAGTCGTTCAAGTCTAAGGACACAGAAGCGCTGTTTAACGATGAGGTCGTCCCCCGTTTTCGCGCCATTGAAAGAGCCGCACGGCGGAAGTTGCTGTATCTACATCAGGCGCGGATGCTCGCTGATTTAAAAGTGCCGCCGGGCAATCATTTGGAAATGTTGAAAGGTAATCGGGCGGGGCAATACAGCATTCGGGTAAATGACCAATGGCGCATCTGCTTTCATTGGAGCGCCGCTGGACCATACGCGGTTGAAATTGTCGATTACCACTAGGATCTACCATGGCAAAAAAATACCTTGACCCCATTCCGCCCGGCGAAATCCTGCTGGAAGATTTTATGCGACCGCTTGGCATCAGCATCAATGCATTGGCTCGGGGTATCGATGTCCCGCCAAACCGCGTCAGTGCCATCGTTAATGCAAAAAGAAGCATCACCGCCGATACAGCATTGCGACTGGGAAAATTTTTTAAGGTTTCGCCTGAAATTTGGCTCGGACTTCAGTCCGACTTCGATCTTCGTGTTGCCCAGCGTAACGGTTGGCCGGAAATTGAGCGCCGCATCCACGCCTATGCGGCATGATCAAGACATTGGCGCGGCACCATCGCGCCGGCTTCGACCATGAACCGTGCCTCTGTCATTGCGGCTTACGGCGGCTTGGGCGAGATGATATGACGATTCAACAGGCAAAGCGATGACCGACGACTTCCCCCTGTCCTGGCTGTTCAGTGCACTGGCGATGCTGCTGATCGGCTCCGGATTTTTCTCGATGTCCGAAACCTGCATGATGTCGCTGAACCGTTACCGGCTACGGCATTTGGTCAAGCAGGGTTCACGTGGCGCACGGCTTGCCCAGGCATTGCTCAACAAGACCGAAGAGCTATTGTCGTTTATCCTCGCCGGTAACACGGTGCTGAATGCCGCAACCACCATTCTTGTCGCCGAAATTTGTCGTCGCTTGTTTGGTGAGGGCGAGTATGTGTTGGGCATCGCCACCGGCGCGGCATCTTTATCAATCCTGATTTTTGCCGAAATATTGCCGAAGGTATTCGGCGCGCGCTTTGCTGAGAGTCTTGCGCTGATCGCCAGTTATGTCCTCACGCCGTTGGTGCGCATCACGTCCCCCGTGATGTGGTTCATCAATATTCTGGTGCGCGGCATTCTGAAATTGTTCCGTATCAAGCCAGTGGCCGAGGGCGCGCAAAACCTGTCGATGGAAGAAATGCGCACGCTGGTACTTGAAGGCGGCCAGTTCATCCCGAAAAAACACCACAACATCATGGTCAATTTATTTGACTTGGAAAGTATGACCGTCGATGACACGATGACGCCCCGCGCGCTCATCGAGGGCGTCGATATCGATGACAAGATCGAATCAATTCGCGCCGGGCTGGCGTCGTCACACCACACCCGCATTGTGGTTTATGACGGTGATCTTTCCAACGTAATCGGCTTGGTGCACGCGCGCAAGGTGTTAAACGCCTCTGAGAAAGAACCGCTCTCGAAAGAAACGCTGCGCGAAATCATGCGCGAACCGTATTACATCCCGGTAGGGACACCGTTGCTGCAACAATTGACACTTTTTCAGGAGCAGCAACGCCGTATGGCGCTGGTGGTCGATGAATACGGTGAGATCCAGGGCTTGGTGACGCTGCAGGATATTCTGGAAGAAATTGTCGGTGAATTCACCAGCCAGTCACCGATGAACGTGGGCATGTTTCGCAAGGAAACCGATGGCAGCGTGATTGTCGAAGGCTCGTGTCCGCTCAGAGTGTTGAATCGCAAGCTCGGTTACAACTTTCCACTCGATGGCCCGAAGACCATGAATGGTTTATTGATCGAAATGCTTGAGGAAATTCCCGAGCCGGGCACCGCAGTCAAGATCGGTGAATACCCGATTGAGATTCTGCAGACCGAGGACCGCAAGGTGAAAGTGGTCAGGTTACCGAAACGTTAAGCGGTTGCCACAATCACCTGTCAGAGGTTGCCGCAATTACCTGCCAGCGCTTACCGCAATTAGCTGTCTCCCCGGCGAACAACCACAAGGGTTGCGCCGGGCCGGGGTCCAAGTTCGATTCCATATCGATGGCGGCTGCCGCAATCACCTGTCTCCCCGGCGCAGGCCGGGGTCCAAGTTTGATGGCGTTTTGATGGCGGTTACCGCAATCAGCTGTCTCCCCGGCGTACAACCACAAGGGTTGCGCCGGGCCGAGGCCCAAGTTCGATGGCGGTTCGATGGCGCTTGCCGCAATCACCTGTCAGCGGTTACCGCAATTAGCTGTCTCCCCGGCGTAGGCCGGGGTCCAAGTTTGATGCCGTATCGATGGCGGTCCGATCGCGTATCGATGGCGGTTATTGCACGCGTTCAACACGCGCTGTTAATTCGCCGGCAATATACCAATGTCAGCCGCGTCGCCCTCACCGCCGCGTTTGCCGTCCGTTCCCATTGAATACAACGCAAACGGCTGTCCGCCCGCGCCGGGGATGCTGTATTGATACGGGTTCTTCCACGGGTCGAGCGGAATATCGCCATCCAAATACGGGCCGCGCCAGCGTGCGGCAATGGCCGCATCGGATGGTTTGGTCACCAGTGCGGCCAGCCCCTCTTGTGTGGTCGGATAACGACCAACATCCAAGCGAAACGTTTCAACCGCACTGCGCAATAGTTTGGCCTGGGTCGCGGCGATTTTGGGCGCTTCGCGGTCGAGTGTACCGAGCAGACGCGGGCCGAGCAGCCCCATGATCGCCGCGATAATGGCGAGCACGACCAGCATTTCCATCAAGGTAAAGCCGCGTTGACCGCGAGGATGCAATTTTGGTGGCAGGAACATCATTTACCCTTTGTTGTC
>JANPDI010000212.1:0-8198 GCA_031431435.1 Burkholderiales bacterium | reverse complement strand
CTCGCACCACGCCTTGTTCATCACATAGATGTTGGCGAGTGTGTCGAGCATCACCGGGTTCGGTTGGCTGGTGGTGAATTCAACCGTGAAGTCGTCGATTTTCCGCGGAATACCGGCTTGTGTTGAATACAGCTTGAAGGTGACTGCCGATTCACGCGCACGGTCGAATGAAAATACGACATCGTCGGCGGTGAAGGCCGAGCCATCGTGCCATTTCACCCCGCGCCTGAGCTTGAACACCCACTTGGTCGGCTCGGGGTTGGTCCACGATTCAGCCAATCGAGGGACGATTTCCATGTTTTTGCCACGATCAACCAGATACTCATAGACCAACCCGTTGATCATGTTGTTAAACGTTTCGTTCTGGCTTTGCGGGTCGAGCGTGGCGGCATCGCCCTGCGACGACCAGCGAAAGTTTTTTGCATCCGCGGTGTGGGCGAGACAGGCCAGCGTCAAGATGCCAATGGCGATCAACAGGCGGTTCATTGTGCTCTCCAATCAAAATGGACTGATCGGAGTCTGCACGTCAACAAGTCAAAACACAATGGCTCAGCAGCGGTGCCGGTGAATCCGGGGCATCTGGCTATGCCCGCCGATTGGCCGGCCCGCCACCAAGCAGTCGCGCCGGCAGCATTACGATGGCGCGCAAAAACACAAACACGCCCTCGACGGCGATGCCAACCAACCGGAATGGCAACGTCAGCAGCCAAACAATGGGATAAAGGATCAGCGCCAATAGCGCCAGCGGCCAGCACAACACCAGCAAAATCAGCCATAACAAAAATTTCATCGTTTGCTCCTTCGGGTGGCGATACATTTGTCATCAGCGACATTGCCTGCGCTTACGGCAAGTTTGATGAGGCAGGATCGCAGACTACGGCGGCATCGTCACGCAACAACGGACAATTTGCAGCATCAACAGGACAGGCTGCAGGACATCGAAAATTGAACAATGAAAGTCCTTATTCTGCGGGCTATTCCAGCCAAAAGCGCCTGAAAATAGCCGCCCTTGCTCGTGTTTGAATTTTGGCTTCCGATCCGGTTTAAGGGTCATCACCGGCGTCTGAAATTGTCGTCGGCGTACTCCCCGGGCTAATTCTTGATGACGTAACGCAAAAAACCGCTGTGCGGCGTGAATTTGTCGTACATCCCACGCGCACGGTAGTTGTCTTCTTTGGTTGCCCAATACAGACGTGACCAACCCTGTGTTTTCATTTCGATGACCAACCAATCAATCATTTGTTTGCCGATACCGTTTGCGCGTGTGGCCGGGTCCACAAATAAATCCTGCATGTAACAGGCGGGTGTCAGTGTGCTGGTATTTTCGTGCAGCAGGTAGTTTGCAATGCCAACCACCAGCCCGTCGGCGTCCTCGGCAACGATGCCAAATACCGGCGAGGCCTCGTCCATCAGGCGCGACCAGGTGTGCGCCGTGACCACAGGGTCCGGCTCATGCTGGTAGAACCGACAGTAAGCAGCCCACAGCTCTGCCCAGCGCGGCTTGTCGTCCAGGTTGGTCCGGCGAATTGTGATTGACATTGATTGTCTCGAATTGGCGAAATGGATCGGGGGGATGAACATGCTAATGCCATCAGTGCATCAGTCGCTCGACCCCGGCAGTTTACCGCTGTCAATATGCCGACGGTATCGCGTTTTTGGCGCGGCAGTTTGGTGCGATTGGTCAATGTCGCCTTGACGCGGCTATAATGCGACCTCGGCCTTGATCCAGTCCCCTCGCCGAATTCTTATTCACATCGCCTCGTTTCATCTGGCAACCCCCCGCATCTAGACTGGCGCCACCGTTAAAACGCGGCGACAGATTCGGTTTATTCGAAAGTAATTCATGTCATTTTCCGCCCTCGGCTTGTCCGAGAAGATCGTACGCGCCGTCACCGAACACGGCTACACCGTTCCCACCCCGATTCAAATGCAGGCGATTCCCGCGGTATTGAACGGCGGCGATTTATTAGCTGGTGCACAGACCGGCACCGGCAAGACCGCCGGCTTTACCCTGCCACTGCTGCAACGCTTGATGAACTCGATTGCTGCAAATGTTTCCCCGACCAACGCGACTGTCTCGACGAAGCCGGCCAGCCCGGCCCGACCGGTCATCCGTGCGTTGGTCTTGACCCCCACCCGAGAGCTCGCCGCACAGGTCGAGGAAAGTATCGCCACCTATGGAAAATACACCGGACTCAAATCCATGGTGATATTTGGCGGCGTCAGCATCAACCCACAAATCGGTGGCTTGCGTCGTGGTGTGGATATCCTGGTGGCGACACCCGGCCGCCTGCTTGATCATTTGCAACAGCGCACGGTGGATTTATCACGCGTTGAAATTCTGGTGCTTGATGAAGCCGACCGCATGCTCGACATGGGATTCATCCATGACATCAAACGTGTGCTCGCCATTCTGCCAAAAAAGCGCCAAAACCTGCTGTTCTCAGCGACCTTTTCTGACGAGATCAAGCGTCTTACCGACGGCTTGCTGGACAATCCGGCGTTGATCGAAGTCGCACGACGCAATTCAACGGTTGAAATCATCACCCAAAAAGTGCACCCGGTTGACCGCGATAAAAAATCACAGTTATTGACCCATCTGATCAAACAAAACGACTGGCATCAGGTGCTGGTCTTTACCCGCACCAAACACGGCGCCAACAAATTGGCCGAGCAACTCAATAACGCAAGGATCACCGCACTGGCGATTCACGGCAACAAGAGCCAGAGCGCACGCACCAAGGCGCTGGCCGAATTCAAATCCGGTGATCTGGCCGTATTGGTTGCCACCGATATCGCCGCACGCGGGATCGATATTGATCAACTGCCACACGTGGTGAATTTTGATATTCCGCACGTGCCGGAAGACTACGTACACCGGATTGGCCGCACCGGTCGTGCCGGCGCCACCGGCGAAGCGGTTTCGCTGGTGTGTGTTGATGAGAAAAAAATGTTTGCCGACATCGAGCGCTTGATCAAGCGCGACGTTGAATCGGTGGTAATACCGGGCTTTGAGCCCGATCTGACCATCAAGGCGCAACCGATTCAACTGCGCTCAGCCGGCCATCAGCCCCAACGTGGTCGTGGGGGCGGTGGCGGTGGCGGCGGCCGTGGTAAACCCGCGGCAGGTCGCGGTGGTGGTACTGGCGGTGGCGGCGGCCGTGGTAAACCCGCGGCAGGTCGCGGTGGTGGTACTGGCGGGGGCGGGGGCGGCGGTGGCAATCGATCTAAACCCGCCGGACCACACGGCACGTCAGGTGCATCTGCGGGCAACGCCAACGGCAAACAGCGGCGACCGGGCGGCCGCTAGCCGATCGTTATTCTTGAATGGTGACGGGCAGCGTGAACCAAAAGCGCGCCCCGCCGTCAACAATACCGTCGCCGCGAATGCTGCCGCCATGCCGGGCCAAGATCCGGCTGACGGTCGCCAAGCCGATGCCGGAGCCTTGAAACTCTCGCTCGCTGTGCAAACGGCGAAACGGCATGAACAGTTGCTTGGCGTATGCATTGTCGAATCCGGCGCCGTTGTCGCTGACTAAAAACTCGATGGTGTTGCCGTCACGACTGGCAATATGCATGGCAATCGTCGCGCGCTCGAGCTTCATCGTGTACTTGAATGCATTGCCGAGCAGATTTTCGAGCACGACTCGAATCAAACCTGGATCCCCCGCCGCACGCAGGCCGGCATCAATCCGCCAATCGATTTGTCGTTCCGGCGCGGTATGTGACAGCCCCGCTGCAACCTCGATGGCCATCGCACTAATGTCGATCTCCCGTTGCTCCAGCTGGGCGCGCCCAACCTTGGCCAGCGACAACAGGTCGTCAATCAGATTGCGCATCCGATCACCAGAGGTCAATATCCGCTCGATGTACTGGTTGCCCTTTTCATCCAGCGACCCTGCGGCACGTTCCTTGAGCAAGGTCGAAAATCCCTGAATCGCATTGAGCGGTGCGCGTAAATCGTGCGACACACTATACGAATATGCCTCAAGATCCGCGTTTGCCGCCGCCAACTCATTGGTCCTTGCCGCAACCCGCGCCTCCAGCTGCGCATTTAGTGCGTTCAGTTGCCTGTCGGCCTCGCGCCGGCTGGCCAGTTCTTCATCGGCCTCCTGCAGCGCCGCGCCCTGCTGGCGCATCACCAACAATACCGGCGTGACCACCATGACAAGTTGGGCGAGAAAGGCGTAAAGAAACCCTGCTTGCGCATGCGGATAAATTACTGGCAACCCGAGCATCGCTGGTACCCCCAACGCTGTTAGCGTCATGACCAAAAACGCTGTCAATGCCGCGATCAGCCCCCAACGTGCGCCGCCAACAATCAGGATATGCAGCACGGCACCAAAATACCAGGTCATGCCACGCATCGGCACAGATACAAACATGACCAACGTAATCAACAAAAATACCGGCAGGCAGGTTGTGACGGCGGCGGCGGTCACACGGCCGCGCTGGTTGAATTGCCACGCAAAGATGGTAGTAAAACCCCAGATGGACATGGCAAGCAACGTCATCCACGGGTTTGCCGACACAAACGGTACCGCGATAAACCCGAGGATGACGGTAAAAATATGCGTCAGAATCACCACATGGATCAACTCGGCCCGGCGGGTCATACGGCGATTTTCAAACCGTGGCGCTGTCAGCAAACGGCGTATTAAATTCATCATCATGCGCCCTCCCCACGCCGCTTGGGCGACCCGGGTAAATCCGGCTCAACACCGAGACGTTGGCGCACGCGCCGCACCGCCAGCCAAATGACCAGTACCACAAACGGGATCGACGCACCTGTCACCAACTCCACCGATAGGTGCAATCCGGCTTCTTTGAGGGCTTTTGCCGCGTAACCGACCAGGCCAACGACGTAATAGGTGATGGCGGCGATCGACAGCCCTTCGACCGTCTGTTGCAACCGTAGCTGCATCCTGGCGCGGTGGTTCATCGAGGCCAATAGCGCCTGATTTTGTTGCTCGCGTTCAATGTCAACGCGCGTGCGCAACAAGTCACTGGCACGCGCCACGCGCTCAGACAAATCCAACAGGCGTTTTTCGGCCGACGTGCAGGTGGCCATCGCCGGTGCGAGGCGGCGATCCATAAATTCTTCAATGGTCTGAATTCCGACCAACCGTTCCTCACGCAATTCGGCGATGCGCCGTTTGACCAGATCGTAGTAAGCCCGCGACGCACCAAAGCGAAAACTATTTGCCGCGACCGCGCTTTCGACCGTGGCCGCCAGCCGCGTCAGCCGCACCAATAATGCAGGCTCATCGTGAGTGCTGTCCTGCGCCATGAGCAATGTCACGTCGGCCAGTTCCCGTTCGGCGTTACCCAGCAGCGTGGCCGTGGCGCGCGCCACCGGCAGACCCAACAGCGCCATGATGCGATAGGTTTCGATCTCCAACAGGCGCTGCGCCGTACGCCCGCCCTGCCGTTTGCCGAGTTTGATGTCCATCACCAGCATGCGGCTGAATTCGTCGGCATGAATACGTAAGTCGGTCAGCACAATACCGTTGCCACCGGCCACCTTGGCGCCAACCAAATAATTGTCATCAAACTCCGTTTTGATGTCCTGCAAATCCGGTACAAACAGGTGGTTTTGCTGGACCGCGAGATGTATGGCCACGACCAGCCGTCCGGAAATGGTCGCGAGCCATTCTGTGTTGATCGCGGCAATGACCGGCTTTTCAAACGGACGGGCAAATTCACCCTTTTGTGAAAACGTATAGGTGACAAATTCGGTATGGCGCTCCCATTTGAGGCGCAGATTGGCATGGGCCGCCTCAAAGTGGGTCACATCGGTGGTGGGCGACTGCACACCCCAAATCACGCACAATCGGACCAAATCATCAATTGCAGGGTCAGCGGCATTGGTCTGCCCGGCCTCGTAATTGACGGCAATGTAGGACAATCGCTCCGGCGCCGAGAATTCCTGCGGCGGTCTGGCGTGGATTTCGTTGCTCAGGCTGTAGCGCAGCGGATGGTTGGGTGGGAGACGCATATTGTGCTTTCGATTGTTCGCGATGCGCGATGAAGGCGGCACCTGTTGAATGGTATTCACTCACCACCCTTGGCATTCTTCACCAACAAGTGTGCCACGCCAACCGCGGTTGCGCCAGACGATTGCTCCATTTCGATTGGTTGCCTTGATGACAGCCAAGTGATCTTGATACGAAATCAGTCGCGTTGTGCACGTTGCACGACATTTGCAGGCTCGGTTCACGGCGATGCGCAATGTCCTTGCGACCCGTTTTGTTCAGCCAGGGTAAGCCAGTTGACCATTTGCTGGTAAACCTCGGGGCTGTTCAACAACGCCATGTGGCCGGTACGATAGACAATCGACTTCGACGATTTTGTAAACGCAAGATTTCGGTTTACCCCGGCGTGCTCACCCAGCGCGCTGTGGAGAGGCACCAATCCATCACCGAGCAGACGGTTTGCCAACGCACTGCGTTTGGCGGCGGTCGTGGCGGCGATGGCGTAACACGCGACTCCGTCCGGCAGTTGCACAATCGGCCGCCGGGTCTTTTGTTGCGGATCCTCACCCTGCCAGTCGGCATCGATCACGTTGCCATAACGCAAATCCGTGATGCCTGCACTGCGCAGCTGCGCCAAGCGGGAGAACGGCGCGCTGTACGGTGTACTGCCCAATATGTTGTCGACCCAATGGCCGGCACGTTCCAACGGCGCACCGTGGTGGGGTGTACCCAGAAATACAATATTTTTTAGTCGCGATGGCCAGACCATGCCGGCGGCCATTGCAACATGGACCGCACTGCGAATCACCAGCCCGCCCATGCTGTGCGCCAATACCGTCAACTCTGTGATTGGCAGTGGCCAGTTCATCACCAACCTCTCCAATTGTGTCGCCAACGCATGGCCATTTTGTGAAACGTGTTTACCCGAGTTGTAGCGCAGGTAAACCGGCACATAACCCAGCGCCGTGGCCAATGCCTCGCCATGATTGACCGGCTGTCCGTTGTATTCGGATTGCCATTGCAGGTCATTCATACACAGACCATGAATCAGCAGCAATACTTTTTGACCGCCCGTACTGGATGTGCCAATTTTGGCAGGCATCGACTGCCAATCCAGCGCCGCACCATTGAATCGAAGCGTCATGGTCGTCGCCAGCGGATTGCCGGCGGCGGCCAGCCGGTCGCCCATCACCCCGTTTAATGCCGCCAGCACCGCTTCGCGTTGCGGTGTTCCGTCGGCCGCCTGATCTGCCGCATCAAACAACGGCTGCAAACCGGCCAGTGCAACGTCAGCCCCCTTGCCGATGAGCGCGGTGATGCCACGAATACTTTTGTAAATGAAGCCGGTCAATCCGCGGGTTGGTTTGCCGGGGCCGGTTTCACCTTCGCCCGGCTTCCCGCCCGGCACGCCGAGTGTTCCCCATACCGACTGGTGCACACCTTCGGCAATGCGGCTCACGTTCACCGTCGCCGCAGTGGCGAGCTGGGCGATGCCGCGGATATCAGACGGACGCAAATGGTTTGCCGAAATTTTTGTTGCAGGTTTGGTCATGGTGCTGCGTTTGCTCCGGTGTTGGTGACTGGCAGACGCGCACGACGTGTCAAATGTGTTGTCGGCGATCGACTCGTTGACCTTTAACTGCCGCCAGAAAATGTCAATCCACTTCATGCCGTCGAAATACAGACATCCCCGCGTCGGCTGGACAAAATCCCCGTTCGGCGCAGACTTGAAGCCTGAATATATGCGGTGATGAAAACCAACACAAGATAATGTTCACCACCGATGCCACGTTGTTCTAGGCTAACCCGCTCAGCGGCGAATATCAGGATTATGTCGGCGGCACCCACCAGGCGATGGCGATAGTTAATTTTGTTGCCGACAAGGTTGACCTGCTGGATGTAAGCAAAAATGTTGCCTACCCGCTGATTGCATGGGCCCGCATTTCAACGCGGCTGCCACGAATGAAGTTGGGCGACCGTCCCGCCATCGAAACACCAGTATTAGCGGGCGTCTTCAGGCATTTATGTCTGTAGGCGCCGGTTAATACTGGCGTTTTTGTATCCAGAATGATTTTTGCCCAGCTGATGACAAATAATCGTCTTAGAACGAAAACTCACTTTTCACCAGAAATTGAATCGGCTTGATGCCCGGCGCGCGGTTCAACGGCGCGGCGAGGTCAACGTGCAACATATTGGCAAACGCGGTGCGGTCGAGTGCCACCC
>JANPDI010000211.1:0-3275 GCA_031431435.1 Burkholderiales bacterium | reverse complement strand
ATGTGAAGTCGTCACTTTCACCGCCGATATCGGTCAGGGTGAGGAAGTCGAGCCGGCACGCAAAAAAGCGCTGGCGATGGGCATCAAAAAAGAACACATCTTTATCGAGGACCTGAAAGAAGAGTTTGTGCGCGACTTTGTATTCCCGATGTTTCGCGCCAACACGGTTTACGAGGGCGAATATTTGCTCGGCACCTCGATCGCCCGGCCGTTGATCGCCAAGCAACTGATTGCGATCGCCAAAAAAACCAACGGCGACGCCATTTCACACGGCGCAACCGGCAAGGGCAACGACCAGGTCCGTTTTGAGCTCGGCGCCTATGCGTTGATGCCAAACGTCAAAATCATCGCGCCATGGCGTGAGTGGGATTTGTTGTCGCGTGAGAAATTGCTTGCGTATGCCGACAAAAACAAAATCCCGGTCGACTTCAAGAAGCGCAAGGGTGGTGGTGCGCCGTATTCGATGGATGCCAACCTGCTGCATATTTCCTACGAGGGCGGCATTCTTGAGGATCCGAATTTTGAGCCGGAAGAGAGCATGTGGCGTATCACCGCCTCACCGGAAAAAGCGCCAAACAAGCCCGAGTACATCGAGCTGACTTACGCCCGGGGCGACATCGTCGCCATCAACGGCAAAAAATTGTCACCGGCCAACGTGCTCACCGAGCTGAATCGCGTCGGTGGCAAACACGGCGTCGGCCGGCTGGACATGGTCGAGAACCGCTACGTCGGCATGAAGTCGCGCGGCTGTTACGAAACGCCGGGCGGCACCATCATGCTGCGCGCCCACCGCGCGATGGAATCCATCACTATGGACCGTGAAGTGCTGGCGCTCAAAGATGACCTGATGCCACGCTACGCACGCATGATCTACAACGGCTACTGGTTTTCACCGGAGCGCGAGTTGTTGCAATCGTTGATCGATCAATCGCAGGCAACGGTGAATGGTACGGTCAAGTTGAAGCTCTACAAGGGAACCGTCATGTGTGTCGGCCGTGAATCCAAGACAGACTCGCTGTTTGACCAGACCATTTCCACGTTTGACGACGACGGCGGCGCGTACAATCAAGCGGATGCGGACGGCTTTATCAAACTCAATGCATTGCGTTTACGGATCATGGCAAATAAAGCCGGCAATAAATCCGCAGCCCGCAAGAAAAAATAGTCATTAGCCTGTCCCCGGACGGGAATAGAAAGGGCTACCAATGCCGTCATTTGATATTGTTTCGGAAGCAGACAAGGTCGAGCTCAAGAATGCCATCGAGCAGGCGAACAAAGAAATCACCAACCGTTTTGACTTCAAGGGTAGTGACGCGCGCATCGAACAGAAAGACCTTGAGCTCACTTTGTTTGCCGACGACGATTTCAAACTCAGCCAGGTCAAGGATGTGATGCTCAACAAAATGGCCAAGCGCGCGGTGGATACACGCCTGCTGGATGAGAAGCCGAAGGAAAAAATCGGCGGTGACCGCGTCAAACAAATTATCAACGTCAAAAACGGCATCGAGACCGAATTGGCGAAAAAAATGCAGCGTTTGATCAAGGATTCCAAGCTCAAGGTGACGGCGTCGATTCAGGGCGAATCGGTGCGCGTGACCGGCGCCAAGCGTGATGATTTGCAGGCGGTGATGGCGTTGTGTAAAGCCAAAATTGACGAAGTGCCGCTGCAGTTCGAAAACTTCCGCGACTGACCGGCGGGGTTACAGCCCCTCGCACCAAACGGTATACAGCCGGTCTGCTACACGATTGAGTTCAACCAAATTTTCGCGCATCTCAGCCATCATCTCGTCGGGCGCCTGAATGCTCGGTAGTTGCGGGTCGGCGTGTTCACTGTCCCAATCACGGCACCAGGTTTGAATCATTTTGGCGGTCATTTCGACATGGCACTGCATGGCGAGGGATTTGCCGATCACGTAGGCCTGATTGGCGCAGGCGTCGCCGGTGATGATGCGGGTTGCGCCCGGCGGAATGGCGAAGGTTTCGCCGTGCCATTGAAACGTGGTGAAGTCACGATCGTTTACCAAATCGTCGCCCAGCCATTGGCGCGAAGTTGGGTTGTCATCAATGTGCACCGGATTCCAGCCGATCTCTTTGACCGGATTTTTGCTGACGGTCGCGCCCAGCGCCTTGGCCATGAGCTGGCCGCCCAAACAATGGCCGAGGCAAGGTTTGTTGCCGTCCATCGCCCTGCGGATCAAATCAAGCACCGGTGGTATCCACGGCAATTGATCGTTGACACTCATCGGTCCGCCCATAAATACAAAACCGGCATGGCTATCAACCGATGTCGGAATCGGGTCACCACGATCGAGCTGAAACAATTGCGAGGCAATACCGCGCCGATCAAGAAATGTCTGAAAATGCCCCGCGCCTTCGCCGGGCGAGAATCGAAAAATAGCAACAGGTTTTAGTGTGGTCATCAACCCTCCGTCAATGCCAGCGATTGTGCGACACGCTCGATCGTATTGCCGGTAATCTTGCGCCGCCATGCGCGCGCGCCAGGCAGGCCTTTGTGCAGACCCACCAGATGGCGCCGGACGTTGTGTGGATGGAAATTTTTGCCTTCGGCCATATAGCGCGAAATATAGGCTTCCATTACTGCTTCAATTTCTTCCCGTTCACAAAACGTTTCACTCCCGCCAAAAAACGCGTGGTCCCATTGTGACAACCAGTACGGGTTGCGATATGCCTCGCGCCCGATCATCACGCCGTCAACATTGGCGAGGTGTTGGTGAATTTCAGCCGATGTGTTGACGCCGCCGTTCAACACGATCGTCAGTGCGGGAAAATCTTTCTTGAGCTGATAAACGGTTGGGTAACTCAGCGGCGGAATCTCGCGATTTTCTTTCGGGCTGAGTCCCTTCAGGATTGCGTTGCGCGCATGCACAATAAAAACGTTGCAGCCCGCCCCGGCCACGGTGCCGACAAAATCGCGCACAAAATCATACGACGTGACCGCGTTGATACCGATCCGATGTTTGACCGTGACCGGAATCGATGTCACATCGACCATCGCTTTGACGCAGTCGGCAACCAGCGCGGGCTCGGCCATCAGACAGGCTCCAAAACTACCTTTTTGCACGCGCTCGGACGGGCAACCACAATTGAGATTGATTTCGTCGTACCCCCAGTCTTCGCCCAATTTGGCGCAGGTGGCAAGATCTGTTGAATCGCTGCCACCCAGCTGCAGCGCAACCGGGTGTTCTTCAATATTGAAATCGAGATGGCGCGGGCGATCGCCGTGGATCAGTGCGCCGGTGGTGACCATCTCGGTG
>JANPDI010000210.1:0-6445 GCA_031431435.1 Burkholderiales bacterium | reverse complement strand
TGATCAGGATGAACGATGAATACGATTTCGTAATGGCGCATAAAATCTCCTTATGGGTCAGGCACTTATAGCCGTTTTGGCCTCAAGCACCGGTTAAGCCTGCCGCGATGCGCACCGCAGTCAGGCAAGGGGGTTCAGGTTATTCTCGACCATTATTTGCGCCAAGCCCGCTATTATGCCGCAAATAGTGAAACAAATCAAACACTTCGGAACATTGGCGGGGAAGTCACAAAAACCGTCGCTTGACGCGACTTGATGTCATCCGGAAATACGGGCAACGCGTAAATCAATAGGCGCGTAGTATTTAAGATCACCCCCACCGCGCTATTTGATATTCGCCATTTTTAGGAGGGATTTATGAATCGGACAAAACGTACGTTGACCGCAGGATTGGCGGTCGCCATGGGATTTACCCTGACCGCTTGTGCCACGGCCGAAATGTCGACCGAACCCGCCGCATGCAAAGTGGTCGCCGCACAACCCGGTCGCGTTAACTTTGACGCCAGCAAAAACAGCCGCGCCGATAACACCAAGGCAAGAGCCGATCTGGCCGGCAGTGGCTATCGACTCGCACAATTGAATACACCCTCCGGCAGCATCGGCACCATCGAGCAGGCGTTGCGCGACTGCAATTAGCCCCCCGGCAAGAAACGATTCGGCCGGTCTTCGGTCAGCCGACTAAAAAAAAGCCCACCATGCCGGTGGGCTTTTTTTGGTCAATACAACGCGTAAATTACTTTTTCACTTCCGCCGCCGCTTGTTTTGCCACCTTCGCAAAATCACCGGCCTTGATAAAGGTGATTTTGGCCGGGTCGATAAACTTTCGGAACGCTGCGGAAACGTCCTCCGCCTTTAACGCCTCGATCTTTGCTTCGATTGCGGCGTTGAACGCATAGGTACGACCCAGATAGGCGTTTGACGCAAGACCACCGGCGAGGCTGCTGTCTTGCGCGCGCTGCTGCAATCGCTGCTGGAGCACACCCGACTTTGCTGCGACGACTTCGACCAACGTAAAGCCATCCTTGATCACTTTGTTGACTTCGTCCTTGAATGCCAACTCCACTTTTTCGGTGTTTTGTGGTGCTGAAATCGCGAAGCCCGTCCACGACGCACCCCGATCGGTCGCGCCGACACTAAGTTGCGATCCGGCTCCGTAGCTCAAGCCATCCTTGACACGAATACGCGCCGTCAGTCGCGCATCAAGGCCAGATTGACCCATGATGTAGTTGGCGATCAGCAGTGCGGGATAGTCTGGATCGGTATCTTGCATATTGAGGTTGACCCGCGCCAGAAACATTGAATTTTCTTTGTCCGGTGTCTCGATCAAACGATTGGCCGGTGCCACGTCTTTATACGGCGCACTCAACCGCACGTAAGAAACGCCGCCCTTCCAATCGGCAAATGATTCACGGATTGCCTTCAAAACGTCGGCCTCGTCGAAGTCGCCAACAATGGCAATCTCGCCTTTTTCGGCCGCGTAGAACTTTTTGTGGAAGGCGCGAATCTGCTCCAAGGTAACCGCCTTGGTGTCCGCTTCCGCTTCTTCGAGAGAACTTGCGTAACGCACGTCACCCTTTGGGAAGATGTTGAAGTGTTTACCCAACATCACACTGGCGAGCGCCTGCGGGTCGCTCTTTTGTGACTCAAGTCCGGTGAGCGCTTGTTTCTTCAGTTGTTCAAATTCGCTTTCGGGGAACGAGGGCTCACGCATCACGTGTGCGGCGAGTTTGATTGCCGCGACCAAGTTCGGACGTGTGGTTTGCCCACTCGCCGAGAGGCCATTGATACCGCCTGCAATTTTGAGCTTTTCAAGTTCGTCGGCCAACTGCGCACGGGTGAACTTGGTGGTGCCGCGCGACAGCATTTGGCCGGTCATCGCCGCCACGGAAGATTGCCCGAACAGCGACTTCTCATCGCCGCTACGGAATCGCACGCTGAAGTTCACTTGTTCGCCGCGGTTTTTCTTCGTCAACATCGAGACCTTGATGCCACCAACATCCACCCGCTTGGTGCGTTTGTCGATATTGGCTTGTGACGGATCAAACGCCTCGGCGGTAGAGACAGTCTGTTTGCCCTTGAAGTCCTTTAAGACTTCGGCAGCGGTCGGTGGCGCGGGGATGTCCGCACGCTGCGGCGCATCTTCCGGCTGGAAAATCCCGACAACACGGTTGTCGCGTTTGTAGTACTTGGCCGCGACGGTTTTGACTTGATCAACCGTAACCGTTTGTGCGTCGTCACGGTCCTTAAAGAACAGACGCCAGTCACCGAGCGAAATGTATTCAGACAATTGCAGTCCAATCTGCTCGTGGTTGTTCAACGTCCGTTCCGCACTGTTGGCAGCGTTCTTGCGCACACGTTCCATCTCTTCGGCCGACGGCAGGTTTTTGAAAAATTCTTCAACAATCCGCGTCAATTCCGCCTGCACTGGCTCAATTGGCTCACCCTTCTTCACCACTGCACCAATCAAATGCAAACCACTATCTGCGCCGGGGTAAGGAAACCCGATGATCTGTGCGGCCTTGCCGGTTTCCACCAGCGCTTTATGCAGCCGCCCGGTTGGAGAGTCGGTTAGCACGAAGTTGACAAAATCCACAACGCCGCTATCCGGGTGCAGATTGGACGGAACCTTATAGCCCAACATCACGATCTGAATATCGCCCTTACGACGCACAAAAAACTGGCGTTCGCCGTCTTGTGTCGGTTCCACCGTCCACAGTTTTGGCAATACGCGGGTCGGTTTTGGAATGACACTGAAATATTTTCCGACCCACGCAAGCACCTTGGCTTCGTCGAATTTACCCGCGACCAGCAGCACCGCGTTGTCGGGTTGATAATGCTGGCGATAAAACGCCTGCAAGTTCTCAATCTTCACGTTTTCAAGATCGGAGCGATTGCCAATGGTTGACTTGCCATAGTTGTGCCAGTCATAGGCAATACTCTGCATACGCTTGATCAACACGCCAAACGGTTGGTTCTCGCCGTTCTCGTACTCGTTACGCACCACCGTCATCTCGCTATCGAGGTCCTTTTTGGCGACAAACGAGTTGATCATCCGATCCGCTTCCATTTGGATCGCCCACTCGGTGTTTGTGTCACTCGCCTGGAATAACTGGTAATAGTTGGTGCGGTCGAGCCATGTCGTGCCGTTCCAACGCATGCCGCGTTTGTTGTGTTGCTGCGCGATGTCGGGGTTGTTTGGTGTGCCCTTCAACAATAAATGCTCAAGCAGATGCGCCATGCCGGTTTCGCCATAATTTTCATGTCGGGAACCAACCAAATATGTGATGTTCACGGTTACGGTCGGCTTGGATTGATCCGGATAGAGCAAAACCTTCATGCCATTGGGCAGGCTGTATTCGGTGATGCCTTCGACTGATGTCAGCTTGGTCGGCATCACCACTTTGGCGGCGGCCGGGGCGCTGGCAGGTCGTGCGGCCGGGACCGCCTTTTTGGCGATTGGCGCCGGCGCGTTGGTTGCGGTTGACTGGGCAACGGCAACCGTCATCGACACGGCGGTCAGTGCGCCAATCAGCGCGAGGTAAATAAAACGGGTATTCATCAGCACTATGGACATGATTCTTATCTCCGCGATTTTGGTGCGCTGATTCTAGCGTGGTTCAACATCGACGCATGTTAAATCGCCGGGGTTTGCGACCAACCACCGCATTTCGGGATTGAAACCCGCCTACATCGCCTACAAAAACAAAAACGCCCGACCGGCGGGCGTTTTGAGGCAAAAACATCTGGAGTCGCCCGCCGAATGGGGACTTTACCAATCAGCGCTAACCGCGCTGACGACGCGCTTCAAACAAACATACCCCCGATGCAACCGACACGTTCAAACTCTCAACCGAACCCATCATCGGGATATTGACGACCTCATCGCAGGTCTCCCGCGTCAGCCGGCGCAAACCTTCACCCTCTGCGCCAAGTACCCAGGCCAACGGTCCGTCAAGCTTGGATTGGTACAGACTGCGCTCGCCGGTTTCATCCGCACCCAGCAGCCAAATGTTGCGGTCTTTTAATTCACGCATGGTTCGCGCCAGATTCGTGACAGTAATGTACGGCATTGTTTCACCTGCGCCGCTGGCGACCTTCATGACGGCCGCCGTCAGACCGACACTGCGGTCCTTGGGCGCAATCACCGCGTGCGCGCCGGCGGCGTCGGCCACCCGCAGACACGCGCCGAGATTGTGCGGATCGGTCACGCCGTCAAGAATCAACAATAACGGTGGGCCTTCAACATGCTCCAGCACGTCGTCGACAAATTGTGGCAGCTGGAACGGACGCGCCATTGCGACCACACCTTGATGACGCGCGTTGCCGGTCATGCCGTCCAAACGCTTATTGTCAACCGCCAGGATGCGAATGCCTTTTTCCTTTGCCGTTGCGAGCAGCTTGTCCATGCGGGCATCGTGCCGCTCTTCGCGGGCGGCATTGATGAACAATTCTTCAACCGTATCGGCGCGCGCTTTGAGTCGTGAGGCAACGGCGTGAAAGCCGAACAGAATCTGCGGTTTCATTTTTTCTTTTTGGTCGATGGCTTGCCGGCGGCGGGCTTTTTGCCGCTTGACGCGGCGTTGGCTTTGGTAGTGACGGATTTTGCCGGCGTGCGCTTTTGCGCCTTGGGTTGTGCGGCCTGCTTCTTCTTGGACGTGGGCACGCCATCGACAAATCCGACCATGGGTGTGGTCGGCGGATTGGCGCTCGACAGGGTCATCACCACCTTTGGTGTTTTTGATGCCGGCTTTTCAACCACAGGGCCGGCGGCGTTGACGGCGCCCGGCGATCTCGCCGCTGGTTTCGCACCCGCCTGCAACAACGGCGATACCTTTGGCTGCTTTGGCGGCGCATTGGGCGACCATGGCGGCGCGGCAAGCGCTTTTGTTTCTTTGTCACTGACCACACGCTTGGTTAATTCACCAGCGAGCATAAAATCGATTTTTGAGGTTTCAATATCAACCCGCACAACTTTGATGTTGACCCTATCGGCCAGCTGGAATTTTTTGCGGGTACGTTCACCGATGATCTGATGACGGTCACCGTCGTACTTGAAATAATCCTGACCAAGTTCGGAAATGTGAACAAGCCCCTCGACATAAACGTCGTCCAGCGCGACAAAAATGCCAAAGCTGGTGACCGAGGAAATGGTGCCGGCAAAGGTCTCGCCGATGCGGTCTTTCATGTAGAAACACTTGAGCCAGGCCACCACGTCACGCGTCGCATCATCCGCGCGCCGCTCGGTCATCGAACAGGTCTCACCGATCACGTCCCATGGCTGGCCGGGGTCGTAGGTCTCGTTACGCAACACCGCCTTGATGGCACGATGCACCAGCAGATCGGGGTAGCGGCGAATCGGTGACGTGAAGTGGGTATAGGCGTCGTATGCCAGGCCAAAATGGCCGGCGTTTTCAGGCGAATAAACCGCCTGGCGCAGCGAACGCAGCAATACGGTATTGAGCAGCGGCTCGTCGGGGCGGCCCTTGATTTTTGTCAGCAGCTCTGCGTAATCACGCGGCTCGGGTGTCTTGCCGCCGCCGAGCGACAAACCGAAGTCCTTGAGCATGGC
This sequence comes from Burkholderiales bacterium, assembly GCA_031431435.1. Lineage (GTDB taxonomy): Bacteria > Pseudomonadota > Gammaproteobacteria > Burkholderiales > Usitatibacteraceae > UKL13-2. The sequence goes on along the minus strand of JANPDI010000210.1, from coordinate 876 downwards.
GCGCACCTGCGCCAGCTTGTCCTCGTTTGGCCCCTCGTGGACGCGAAACAACGTGGTGTGTTCGTGTTCGGTCAAAAAATTGGCGGTAGAGACGTTTGCCGCCAACATGCATTCTTCAATGAGTTTGTGCGCCTCGTTGCGTTTGGCCGGCACAATTTCGGAAATCTTGCCGTCGTCGGTAAAACGCATTTCCGTTTCAGCCGATTCAAAATCAATGGCGCCCCGCTTGCGACGGGCGGCCAACAATAATTGAAACACGTCATCGAGTTGTTTGATATGCGGCAGCAGATTCTTGTCGATGCCGTGGTCTTTTTCGTTTTCGTAAATTGCCCTGGACACGTTGGTATAGGTCAGTCGCGCAGCCGAATGAAACACGGCTTCAAAAAAATCGTAACGCTTTACCTCGCCCGACGACGAAATTTGCATCTCACATACCAGCGCCAGCCGATCGACGGCGGGCTTCAGTGAGCACATCTCATTGGACAACGCTTCGGGCAGCATCGGAATCACACGGCGCGGAAAATAAACCGAGTTTCCGCGCATCCGCGCTTCGCGATCAAATGCATCACCCGGCTTGACGTAGTGGGATACGTCCGCAATGGCCACAAACAGTTTGTAACCCTTACCCTGCGGTTCTGCATATACCGCATCATCAAAATCTTTTGCGGTTTCGCCATCAATGGTGACAAACGGCAGCTTGCGCAGATCTTTGCGGCCTTCACATTCCGCGGCAGACACGGTCTTTGGTATTTTTTTCTCGAGCGCCAGAATTTCGTCCGACCATTCGTAGGGCAGATCGTGCTTGCGCAGCGCAATTTCGATTTCCATGCCGGGGTCGGCATAGTTGCCGAGCACCTCGACCACACGTGCCACTGG
>JANPDI010000209.1:0-5718 GCA_031431435.1 Burkholderiales bacterium | reverse complement strand
CACCATCACTGCAATGGGGCAGGTTGCGCCGGGGCGTGCATTGCAACGCGACTTCGCCCGCGCGGGTGATGACATCTGGGTGTCGGGCTCGCTTGGCGGTGCGGCGCTGGCGCTGCGTCATTTGCGTGACGAAATCAATCTGAAGGCCAACGTGTTGGCACGCGCCATGGCGCGACTGCTGATGCCCGAGCCGCGCATTGCGCTGGGCATGCGTCTTGCCAATATTGCCCGCACCAACATTGCCGCGATTGATATTTCCGATGGGCTGATTGCCGATCTCGGACATGTTTGTGAACGATCCGGCCTCGGCGCGGAGATCCACTGGCCGCAGATTCCCTGCCACGCCGCGCTGTTATCAGTCGGGCCGGCGATGCGGTTGCCGTGTGCACTGGCCGGCGGCGACGATTACGACTTGTGTTTTACGGCACCGCCATCAGCGCGTGCCACCATCATATCGATTGGTGAGGATATGGCGCTGGCGCTGACCCGGATAGGCACCATGAAAAGTGGCGAGGCCGAGGTGGTGGTGCTGGATGAAAACGGGCTGCCACTGTCAGATGCACAAATCGGCGCGAGCAGTTTTGATCATTTTGCCGAGCCGATGTAGCAGGCCTCGATGATTGCCGATCGACAATTTCTATTGGCACACCCGGCGCACTTTATCGCCTTTGGCTTTGGTGCCGGGCTGGCAAAAAAGGCACCGGGCACCTGGGGCACGCTGGTTGCTCTGCCACTGTTCGCCGTGCTGCACAGCGTCGGTATGCCGGCGGTGACCGGCGCCGTGATTGTGTTTTTGTTCTCGATCGGCATTTGGGCATCCAGCGTGGCGGGTAAGTCGCTGGGTGTATCTGATCATGGTGGCATTGTCATCGATGAAATCGTCGCCTTTATGTTGGTGCTGGCCTTCACGCCCACGACGTTCTGGTGGGTGTTGTGTGCGTTCTTATTGTTCCGTTTGTTTGATATCACCAAGCCGTGGCCGATTGGATTGGCCGATCGGAAGATCAAGGGTGGGTTTGGCGTGATGTTTGACGATCTGTTGGCGGCGGTGTTTTCGATTGCCTGTATCGTCGCGGCGCAATCACTGATGGTGTGAGGTGCATATGAATTTTTGGCCCTATCCCATGCTGTTTGCCCACCGCGGCGGCGGCGCACTTGCGCCCGAGAACACACTTGCCGGCATGAAGATGGCGCAGCATCACGGTTACCGTGCGGTCGAGTTTGATGTCAAGCTCAGTGCCGACGGCGTTGCCATGCTGATGCACGACGATACACTCGAACGCACCAGTAGCGGCGTCGGTCTGTTCAAAGAGAAAACCGCCGCGATGCTTGAAACGCTCGACGCCGGCGCGTGGAAGGGCGCGGCATTCGCCGGCGAAAAAATCCCGCGTTTCTCCGCGGTGATGAAATTTCTGCACATCAACGGCATGAACGCCAATATCGAAATCAAGCCGTGTGAAGGGCGCGAGTCGGAAACCGGCCGGGCAGTGGCCGTGCTGGCCGAAGAAATCGCCCGCGGTCACGCGGTCAAGCCGCTGCTGTCGTCGTTCAGTGTCGAGGCGTTGCGTGCCGCACACGCAACGGCAACGGGATTGCCGCTCGGCCTGCTGGTCGAGGACTATCGACGCGAACACGATTTGTTGCTCGACGAACTCGACGCCGTGTCACTGAATTGCCATCATCGATGCATCGACGTGGACATGGTGCGGCATTTACATGCGCGCGGCACCAGGGTGAAGGTCTATACGGTTAACGACATTGACCGTGCGGCAGAACTGATGAAAATCGGTGTCGACGGCATATTTACCGACAACCTCGATGGCATGGCGCGGCAATTTCCGGCCGCCCGGGCAGGCGCTTGAGCTGACGGGGATGATTTAATGATGTCTCGCCAGATGCCAACCCCTTGACCGCCCAATTCGCTTTTCCGCTATAGCTTTACTTCCAATCCCAGCCTGACGTTTGGTTTGGATGGTGTGTTGGTGCTGGTGACGGTGCGGCCAAAACTGTCGAAGTAAGTATTCTCGTTTACCGATGATGGCTTGAGAATGTTTGAGAGGGTCAGACGCACCTGTGTTTGGGGCGTGATTTTCCACAACGCGTAGATGTCCAAATCGCGTTTGGCGGTGAGGTAGGTCAGTTGATTGATACCGGTGCGCACGTCACCACCGCTGCGAAAACTGTAACTGCCGCCAGCGCTGACCACACCATTTTTCATCCGGTAGTCGAGACCCGCGGTACCGCTGAACGGTGTTTGCGCGTCCAGCCGGTTGTTGGGACCCGGCACCGAATCGACCTGTGACCAGTTGCGATTCATATTGAGCCGGAAGTCGATGCCGGGTGCGTCGGGGTAAAATTTTTGCAGCGGCAGCTTTGCGTCGAACTCGAGACTTTTGGTGTTGGCCGTGCCGTCATTCACCGGCAACTGCACCCAGCGATTGTTGATGAAGCGTAATCCCTGCCGGTTGTATTCGGTGATGCGGCGTACCGCCGCTGACAAACTTACTGATGCACCCTGATCCCAAAATTTTTCCAGCGCAATATCGATGCCGGTGGCAAGCTCCGGCCGCAAGTCGGGGTTGCCCTGGAAGTCGGGCGAGGTTGGCTTATTGTCGATCGATGTGAAGCGTCTTGGAATGAGGCTGTTGGTGTTCGGTGCCTTGTAGGTGCGGGTGAGTGCCAGACGAATCTGTTCGCCCTTGCGGTCGGGTAACTTGTAAAGTGTTTGCGCAATCGGGCTCCACACACTGGAACGATTGCGAATGGTGCTGTAACTGCTGCCCTCGCTGGTGGTGGTGAGACCCTCCCAGCGCAGGCCGAGATAAATCGACCATTGCTTGGTCACATTCCATTCGTCTTGGGCGAATGCGGCAAGTTTCAAGACTTCGGCGTTGAAGTCTTCGCTGGTGTTGATCGGCGTGATGGCCGGTAATATGCCGGGGAAGGCGATATCGCGTATACGGCTTTCCACATTGCGCTTGCTGACCCCTGTGTCCCAGCCGGCGACCAGCGCATGACCTTCAACGATGGGTGTTGAATATTTGCCGGTAAAGGTCGCGCCGCGCTCACGGCTGCTACTCTCGTTGCTGCGATCCAGATTTTGCTGGTTGGTTGCGTTAAAGCCGCGTGAATAGTTGTTGTTGCGATTGGCATTGGCGGATACGCCGAATTTTGTGTCCAGCTTTGCGCCGTCGGCGAGCTTGGCAATCCAGTTCAAATCGGTCCGGATGAAGTCGTTTACATATTCATAACGTGACGTGTTCGAATTGGTCAGTGGTGTGGCGCCGATCAGCTGGTCATACCGGAACGCGCCGTCGCCACCACCATGATTGATATTGACAAAGCTCTGCCAGGTCAAGGTATCGCCATTCTTGAGTGTCCAGTTCAGGCGTGGCCCAATCCCGCCACCATTACCTGTTCCCTTTGAGAGGCCGTTGGAGGCGCGGAACAGAATACGATTCCCCGCCGCATCAAAGCCGGTCTCGGTAATGGCATAAGGGAAGTTGTTTTCGTTTTGGTAAAAATAGCCGTTGACCGAATAGGAAAAGTCGCCGGCTTTGTCCGAAACAACAAAATTGGCGCTGGGTGATTTGTAGAAGCTGCCTTGTGCATGCACGGCCCGAACCTCGCGCTGTGCAAGGGAAACTTTTTTCTTCAGTACGATATTGATCGTGCCGGCAATCGACTGGGTACTGAATTCGGCTGTTGCCGCACGCAGGATCTCGATACGTTCAATCACTGTCGGGGAGAGTTGATCGATGGTGAATCCGGGTGGCGCGCGTTCACCGTCAATCAGGATTTGTGTGTAACCGTTACCCAAGCCGCGCATACGGATGCTGCTACCTTGTACGGTGATGCCCGGCAGGCGCTTCAACACATCGGCGAGCTGCGTGTCGCCAAATTTCATGATCTCAGCGGAATTGACCACCAGCTTGGTTGCCGTGTCGTCTTTGCGTTCGTCGTAAACCTGCGCACTCTTGACTTCAATGGCCTCAGTTTTTGGTGCCGGTTTGGCGGCCGGTTTTGGCGGCGGGGTATCTTTTTCAGATTTTTCGGCTTTGGGCGGTTCGGCGCTGGGCCGCGGGGTGGTTGTTTGCGCGGTGCTTTGATGGCAATACAACACGATGGCGACACAGAGGAGGTGAATTTTTGGTGAAGTCACGGGGATACCGATAGTTGAGGAAGGATGCGCTTTTGGCGGCAGTGCGCATACTACCGGCACACCCCGTGAAAGCGGAAGGAAAATGTGACGAACGACCGGTAAGGCGCGTGAAATGCCGCAATGGCGTCATGGAGCTGGTGTCGCGACGGGTTCAATGCACAAGTTTGCCAATAGACCGGAAAAAGTTCCCATTGCCAATGCGCTGTTTGCGTCCGAACCGGCGCCCAACAAGATCGATCAGCACAACAAGCTGACCGACCTACGGCTGTCATGATTCGCCTTTAGAGTCTGTGATTGGCCGTGTTGATGTTTGCGCGCCCAGCGTCCAAATTCGGAACTTACGCGTCATATTTCCTGCTTTTTGTGAGAATTGCTTGGCAAGGTATTGATTTCGTGTTAAAAAACCAATCCCGCGCAAGATTTTGAAAGCCTGCAGATGGCTCGAATCACGGTTTTTAACCAAAAGGGTGGTGTCGGCAAAACCACCACGGCGTTGAATCTCGCCGCCGCACTCGCGCGTGCCGGCCAACACCCGCTTGCCATCGATTTGGATCCGCAAGCGCATCTGACAGCGCTGTCCGGTGTGACCATCAACGGGTCAGAGCAAAGTCTCTATGCCCACTACCGCGACAACAAACCGCTTGCCGATATCATCCAGGACACCGGCCGTGGCTGGCATTTGTTGCCGGCGCATCTTGAGCTGGCAAAGATTGATACACAGTTTGGCAAGGGTCCTAACATTCTGAATAAGCTCAAGTTCGCCTTGATTCGTGAGCAATTGAATGGTGTGCGGCCGGTGATTATTGATTGTTGCCCGCTGCTCGGTGTGTTGTCGTTGTCGGCGATTTTTGCCGCGGACAAGGTGTTGGTGCCGGTCTCGGCTGACTACCTCGCGGTCAAAGGTGCGATGCAGGTTGAGAAGACATTGAACGCGCTCGGGCCGGTACTCAAAAAACGTATCGCTCGTTGCTACGTGATTACCCGGTTTGATGCGCGCCGCAAAATGTCGTGGGAGATTGACCGCGATTTTCGTGAAAAATTTGGCGCCGAGGTGTGTGAAACGCGCATCGCGGAAAGTGTCTCGATCGCCGAAAGTCCGTTTGCTGAAAAAGACGTTTTTGATCACGCGCCGGACAGTCGCGGCGCAAAGGACTATCAGGCGCTGTATGACGAACTGTCGTCAAGCGCATTCATGCGGCAAGATGTTGGAAATGAAAAGTCCATTATCGGCGTGCCGTTTCCGGTATTTATGCCTGAAATGCCGCGTCCCGCCTCGATTTTCAGCTAGAGGCTTTGACCGGGTCAACAAAACTATGGTTTTGTATCCTGCCCGACAATCAACGAAATAGCCCCTTCAAGGTCGGTACCTTCGCCGCGCGGCAAATCGTCGATAACACGTGCCTCGACGATTTTGCATTGGTGATACATCTTGCGCAGTTTTTCCTCGGCCGCGGGCTGATCGACCGCGTGTACCACCAGATGGTCCACATTGGTGCCGCTTTTGGTCTGAATTTTGAAACCAAATTTTTGCATGGCTCGACTATACATCGTGCGCA
>JANPDI010000208.1:0-6013 GCA_031431435.1 Burkholderiales bacterium | reverse complement strand
GTTGGCTCTGCCTCGCGGGGCTGGCATTGGGACCGCAACTACTGGGCCATAGCGGTATCAACTGGTCACTTAAACATCTGACGCCGGCGATGGTTGCGCTTGCCATTCTGGCCGAACCAATCGGCTCGGCACTGCTGGCGTGGTGGTTGTTTGGTGAACAGTTCGCTTTGCTACAACTGGTCGGCTTTGCACTGTTGCTAATGGGTATATTTCTGGCATTAAAGGCGCAACGCTAGCCGCTTGGTGAGCAGGAGAGGTACCGCCCCAACATATAATGCGGTTCAAACTATTTTCGCCACACGCTGCGTTGCCCGGCAACAGCATCTTGATCAGCGCTTCGCCGACCTCTCATTCATTCATGCAATCCACTTCAATTATTGTCACCGGTTTCTGCGGCCTGCCTGAAACCAAGCGTTGTATTGAAAGCCTGCTGGCGGACGGCTTGTCCCAAGCGCGACGCGTGGTGGCGATCATCGATGAGAAATCCGCGCCCGACGTGTCGGCTTTTTTGGGCGATCTGGCGATGCAAGGGCGGATTGACGTCATAAAGGATGAATCGTCTGCGGCTGTAACAACCTCAATCAACCGCATCATGGCCGCCGCCGGGCGCAATACCCATGCACTGCTCCTGTCTGGGCGCTGCGAAGTCGCTGCAGGCTGGCTTGATCGATTACTGGCCGCGGCGGCAGCGGACCCAATGGTTGCCACGGCTTCCCCGTTTGCCAACGGCGGGGAGTTGACCGGTTACCCGAAGTCCGCCAACACAGGCCACACCGCCACGTTGCCCGACGGGTTGACAACGGTATCGATGGCGGCAATGTTTACCAAGGTCAATCACAACCGCGTGATTGATCTGCCGGTTGGCGTTGGTTTTGCGATGTTGATGACACATGCGGCGATTGACGCGGTGGGCTTGTTTGATGCGGCGACATTTTCGCGCTGTGATGAGGCCGCCATCGATTGGTGTTTGCGTGCATCCGCTGCCGGCTTCAGGCATTTGTTATGCGCTGATGTTTTTGTCTCCATCGCTGCGGCGCCGGCATTTGAAAAGTCCCCCGCCACAGACCTTGACGAAATGCCGTTGATCAAACGACGTTACCCTCAGTTTGCGCAGCTGATTTCAACGTTTGTGCAAAAGGATCCTGCACGGCCGTTGCGCCGCGCAGTTGACTGGCTGCGTTTATGCCACTCACCGCGACCGCGTGTGTTGTTCATCACCCACAATCTTGGCGGGGGCGTCGAGCGTCATGTGCATGATCTGGCGCAGTTGCTTCAAGACCGGGCCGAGGTGCTGGTATTGCGCCCGGCGGGTGATCGCGTGAACAAGGCCGTCAAGCTTGAATGGCTGCGTGCCGGAAAAGACAAGGCTGAAGATTGGTGTGTGTGGTTTTCCATCCCCTCAAACTGGTCGGACTTGTTGTCTTGTTTGCAATCGCTCGACCTGGCCCGCGTGCATGTCCATCACCTGCACGGTTTTGCCCCGGCATTTTGGACGCTTCCCGCCGAACTGGGGGTTCCGTTTGACATCACGCTGCATGATCATTGGCCACTGACACCGAATTACCATTTATCGACCGGCGGCAGGATTGACGACTCGGCAACCTCAGCCGTTTGGCGACAGGATGCGGGCCGCTTGTTGAAAGCGGCGGCACGCGTATTTGTGCCGTCGCAATACCTGTCCAATCAGATTCTCGACGCGCATCCGCATTTGACGTTGACGTTGTGGCCGCATCCAACGGTTGGCCAACACGGCACCATTCCGGCCTGCAAGGTTGCGGTACTCGGACGCATGTCGCCAGGCAAGGGGCTCGAGGTGGTACTCGAGTGTGCGCGTTATGCCGCATGGCAGGGTATGCCGATTCACTTTCGTATCATCGGGCCGACCACGCAGCGGATTCCCGCCTATCCCGCGTTGCCAATCGACCTGACCGGCAGTTATGACGACCAAGATTTGGCGGCATTGCTCGCCATTGAGCGCCCTGACATCGTGTTTTTTCCGGCGCAGGTACCGGAGAGTTTTTCGTACACGCTGGGTACCGCGCTTGAAACTGGATTGCCCATCGTTGCCTCGCGTCTTGGCGCCTTTACCGAACGGCTTGAGCATGTTGCAAACGCACGCCTGTTGGCGTGGGATGCGACCGCACAGCAATGGTGTGAGGCCTTGATTGCCTTGGCGGCAAGTTCCAATGCGCACACCCACCCGACAATACAACCGACGAAACAACCGACAAATGGCGGGTTCGGCGCCGCCGACTATATTGCCGCACTGCCAGTGATTGAAGCCGGCCACACAATAAAAGACCAATTGCAACCGGTTCCGCATGCACCACGGGCGAGCGCTTATTTTCCGGTAAAACATCTGGGCGATTCGGACGCATTGTCGATGGCCGATTTATTCACGTTCGGTATTGACTGCGGCCAGCGCGAGGCACGTACCGAACTGAAACGCCGCAGCCACGAAGTCGATATCGAACTCGAAACGCTTGAAGCACGGCGGCTGGTGCTGGAAGCGGAATTGGGCGACGCGGCTGATGCCTTGGAAAACGAAATGGCGTTGACACGCGAGCTCGGCGAGGTAAATCAATCGCTGAATGCCCATATTGCATCACTCGATCGGCAAATTGTTGAAACCCAGACTGAATTTATGCACGTACTGGCGAGTACTCGCGAGACGCTCGAACACGAGCGTGATGCGGCAAGGCTGGCCTATGACGGCATCACCGGTTCGACATCATGGAAAGTGACGGCACCGTTGCGCCGCTTGATCCATGCGGTAAAACAATTGCTGTGGTTGGGTCGGGATGCCGCCAATAGCAGCAAGGCGCTTCCCCACCAAATTGCCGTCGCCAAACAAATTCTGCGCGAGGAGGGTGCGGTTGCGCTCGGCAAACGCGTTCATGAAAAATTGGTACGTCGCGAAGAGACGCCGGTCGCAGCAGCATTGGAATACCGCCAGGAGCCGGCAATTTTGCCGCTGGCAATGGTCACCAGCCGGACACCGCAGATCTCGATTGTCATTCCGGTGTACGGGCAACACGTCATGACCTACACCTGTCTGAAGAGTATTCATGAGACCTGCGCCGGCGAATCAATCGAAGTGATTGTGATTGACGATTGTTCCCCCGAACCGGCGGCGGATGCACTTGCCCCGGTCACCGGCATCACCGTGGTCCGCAATGACACCAATCTCGGATTCCTGAAGAATTGCAATAAAGCGGCGGCAATGGCACACGGCGAATTTGTGCTGATTCTAAATAACGACATCATCGTCACGCCGGGTTGGTTAACGGCGATGCGTGATGTCTGGTCCGTGCGCGATGACGTCGGTATGGTCGGCGCAAAGCTGATATACCCGGACGGGCGGCTGCAGGAAGCCGGCGGAATTGTCTGGCGTGACGGTTCCGCCTGGAACTGGGGACGCAATCAGGATGCCGGGAAACCGGCTTACAACTATTTGCGTGAGGTTGATTACACCTCAGGCGCATGTTTGCTGCTCAAGCGCGATTTTTGGAATCAGCTGGGCGGGTTTGACGAACGTTATGCACCTGCCTATTACGAAGACACCGATCTGGCCTTTCGCGTGCGTGAGGCCGGCAAAAAAGTCTTTTATCAACCGCTCGCCGTTGTGGTGCATTTTGAAGGGCAAAGCTCCGGCACCGACATTACGCAGGGCGTCAAGAAACACCAGGTGATCAATCAGCAGACATTTCTTGCGCGGTGGCGCGGCGTGCTGGCGAAACACCGCATCAACGGGCTGCTGCCACAACTTGAACGCGACCGTTACGCCAAACGACGTGTGCTGGTGGTGGATGCCTGTATGCTGACACCGGATCACGATGCCGGTAGCTTGCGCATGTTTGAGTTGCTTGGATTGATGACCAGGATGGGTGCAAAAGTCACGTTCTTGGCCGACAACCTGGAATATCGGGAGCCTTATGTTTCGCAGATTCAGGCGCTCGGGGTAGAAGTTATTTATCATCCGGTTGAATCAAACGTGACGCGCTTCATTGAGCGTCATGCGGCAGAATATGAAGTCATCTTGTTGTCCCGCGCCACCGTTGCGGTAAAGCACATCGATACCGTACGAATGAGTGCGCCGCGCGCAAGAGTTATTTTTGATACCGTTGACCTTCATTTTTTGCGCCAAGAACGCGAGGCGGAGCTGGTCGATGATGCGCAAATGCGGGCGGCAGCGTTGCGAATGAAGGCGCAGGAACTCGCAATCATGGAAAAGGCGGATATCACGCTGGTCGTGAGTCCGGTCGAGGAAAAATTATTGGCAGGAATTGCGCCTTCAGTACGGGTCGAAATTGTGTCCATTATTCATGTCAACATGCCCGGGCCTAAGTCGTTTGCGGAGCGGTCAGGTGTGTTGTTCATCGGTGGTTTTCGTCATCCGCCCAATCTTGATGCCGTGACGTGGTACGTCGAAAACGTGCTGCCAATTTTGCGCGCCAGGAACGCCGGTATTGTCACCACCGTCATCGGCAGCAACGCGCCGCCGAGTCTGCAAAAATTCGCCGCGGATGACTTTGTCATCGCCGGGTTTGTGCCGGATGTCACGCCACACTACGACAATGCGCGGCTGTCTATTTCGCCGTTGCGTTACGGGGCTGGGGTAAAGGGCAAGGTTAATATCGCCATGCAGTATGGTGTGCCGGTTATCGCCACCACGACCTCGGTTGAAGGAATGTACCTTCGTGATGAGCTGGATGTCTTGCGTGCGGATTCCGCCGAAGCGTTTGCCGACGCCATGATTCGCGCCAATACCGACGAAAAACTGTGGCAACAGTTGCGTGTCAACGGCCTGGCGAATATTGATCGCTATTTTTCGCGTGCGACCGCCGCGCGTGCGCTGGCATCGTTGCTGGAAATCGACGCTTGATTGATGATGGTAGCCACCGGTGGTCGGCTGCTTCTCACCGGTAAGGCAGCGCATCGCCGGGCCACGCGGCAACCCAGTTATCGATGCCAGGCGACGGCATGCCCGGCGACATTGACGCCTCACCTTCGAGTGCGCGTTCCACCGCCTGCCATACGGGCTCAACCTTGATTTCATCCATTGAAATAGGATCACGACAAAGCGGTCCCGCAGCGGGGTGATCGATGGCGGAAAATGCCGGGTGATCGAGCGGCTTGTAGAGTGCACTCGGAATCGACGGGTGGTAGAGCACCACCATCGGTTTGTTGAGCGCGCTGTAAAGATGTGTCGGACCGGTATCAATGCCCACATACATATCGAGGTGCGACATGATCGCGGCTGACTCGCGCAGTGTGGTTTGACCGGCAAAACTCAGTACCCGTCCGCGCAGCGAACGTTCAAGTTCGGCGATGCGCGCCTGATCTTCCGGCGCGCCAAAACAGACAAATCGCGCATCCGGATAGTGTTGCACGATGCGCAGCCCAAGCTCAATAAATCTTGTGATCGGCCAATCGCGCCAGGCTTTGGTGGCAAAACTGGCGACCTGAAATCCGACTTTGGGCAGATTATTGGACGCCCCCAACATCCCGTAAAGCCGTTCGCCTGCGGCGTCACGTTCGGCCTTGGTGACCACATAATCAAGGCCAAAGCCATGCGTCTCGATTCCAGCCGCCCGGACCATCGCCAAAAACCATGCGACCGCGTGAATGCTGTTTTGTGGCGGCGCATCAAACGCCAGCGCCAGTCTGGCATTCAAGCTTTTGCTGCGCTGCCGTTCGGCAATAACGTGTTTCGCCTTGCGACAGGCATATGCGACCAACGCGCTGTCCTGCCCCCACACAAATGCGTAGTCATATTCCGGTGCGGTAAAGGCATCACGCCAACCGCGGTGCCACGCACTTTTTTTGCTGATGCTGCCGGTTTTGGCCAGATAGGGCAGATTCTCCAGTACCGTATATCGCGCCGGATGTCCAAGGCAGGTCACCTCGGCATTCGGAAAGTGCGCGGCGATGGCGCGAATGGCCGGTGTCGCCAGTAGTGTGTCGCCGATGCGGGTGACATTAATGATGAGCACATGCTTTGCCGTTAGCG
>JANPDI010000207.1:0-21422 GCA_031431435.1 Burkholderiales bacterium | reverse complement strand
TGGACTGTTGACATGATGGTTGTCTTTACGGGTTCAAAGGTTGGGGCGGGTCACGCCTGACGCTGCATCAGAATGGTGTAATCAAGATCGAGGACTGTTTGCGCATCGGTTGCCGATGCAAAAGCGCCGGTATTGGGATCGACATTTTTGTAGCCGGCGAGCCGCACCCTCAGCGCGCCGATATGTTGACTTAACGGCCATTTGGCAACCGGCGTCGAGACTGCGTACAAGGTGTCGCCTGCAAAGGTCGGATTGGTGTGCGCACCGGCGTTGATGGCCGCAACCGAAAGTGCATTTTCAAGACCATCGTATGACAGCGCACGGCAAACGGAAATGACCTGACCGCCATAAACAAGCCGCCGGCCAAAGCGTGAGCCGGCCATGTGCTGCGCATCAAAATGTACCCTGGCCGTGTTTTGGTAAAGCTTGGTGGCAAGTGTGTGGTCGGTCTCATCAATTGTCATGCCGGCCGGGTGCCGGATCGGCACCTCGAGCGGAATGTCCTCCCAAAAATGTGCGCTGCCGGTCACGCCGGCCGCCAGAGACGACCGTTGCATACATGCCGGCACAGACAATTGGTCAGGCGCAACAAACGCCGCAAATTGCGGGACGCGCAACGGATCGGTTTGGGCGTTGGTCGGCGCAGAGACTGCCTGACAATGAACCATGACCCAGCGTGCCCACGTCAGAACCAATTGGTCGTCCTGATTGAAGGCATCGGAGCGCACATAAACCACCCCTGTCTTGCCGCTGCTGTTTTTGTGCAAGCCGATAATCTCGGTTTCGGCACGGATTGTGTCACCGGCGAATACCGGCCGGACAAAGCGGCAATCGGCATAACCAAGATTTGCCACGGCGTTATAGGAAACATCCGCGACGGTTTTGCCGAATGCAATGTGAAACACCAGCAGGTCATCGACCGGTGAGGTCGGATAACCGAGCGATTGCGCATAGGGTTCGCTGCAATGCAGCGGGTTGCGCGAGCCGGTCAGCGCCTGGTACAGCGCGGTGTCACCGGTGGTGATGGTGCGCGGGGTGGCATGGACAAATTTTTGTCCGATGAAATAATCCCCGAAAAAGTATCCATCTAGCGGTCTCATGGCGGGTTTCTCAGGCCGATTCCAGTTCCTTGATCATCTGTGCGAGTGCGATGATTCGTTTCGAGGCGGCAACATGATGTCCCTCCACCAAGCGACCGTTTAGCATGATGGTGCCGCGTCCATCGCGATGCGCAACCTCCAGGGCGTCAATGACTTCATACGCATACGCGACCTCGGTTGTCTTTGGCGTGAACGCGTCGTTGCAATAGGCCAGTTGATTGGGATGCACCAGTGACTTGCCGTCAAAGCCGAGGTCGCGCGTGAGGCGGCAGGCCATCTCAAATGAATGCATATCCTTAATGTCGATACTGATGCCATCAACCACCGCACGTTTGTAGGCGCGACCCACCAGCAAAACATGCGAAAGCGAGTAGTGCAACGGAATGCGGTCCGGTGTCTTGCGGCCATGCAGCTGTGTGATCAAATCAGACGTCGCCATGATCAGACAGGCGATTCGATCCGACGCCGCGGCAATTTCTTCCGCACGTAATACCGCAATCGGACTTTCAATCATCACCATGATGGGTAAATGCGCGCCGCCGGCGGCATCGAGTGCGGCGAGTGCGTCAAGCACGTCCTGCCTTGATTCAATATTGGGGAACAACACGGCATCGACGCCGATGCGGGCGACTGCTTTGACGTCGTCCGCACCCCAGGGTGAATCCAGATCGTTCACCCGCACCACCAATTCGCGCCGGCCGTAACCACCCGACAAAATCGCTTCGACCACCTGGGTGCGCGAAAGCTCCTTGTTTTCAACCAGCACTGAATCACCAAGATCGAAGATCACCGAGTCGACCTTGACGGTTCTTGCCTTGTTTAAAAAACGCTGGAAGCAGCCGGGAACATAAAGCATTGAACGGCGCGGGCGGAGAAATGGGGTCATTGCGATGTCGTCTGGGAAAGTGTCGAAAATCGAAAAATGGCACATTGCTGCTGCAATGCAACAATTCTAAAGCGTGTTTCAAAAAAGTCAATAAGACTTATATCTTATATAAGACATAAATACATAATCAGTGCTAATATTTCGTCATGACCAATGTGTCCCCGCCCCCAATGCCGTTGACCGCCACGCCCAGCTTCCAGCCGCTTTACGAGCAAATCAAAACACTTTTAACAAGAAGCCTGGTGTCCGGCGAATGGAAGCCCGGTGAGGCGATCCCGTCGGAAATGGAGCTGGCAACCCGTTTCCGCGTCAGTCAGGGTACCGTGCGCAAGGCAATTGATGCGCTGGCGGCGGAGTTCATTGTTGTACGGCGGCAGGGTAAGGGGACATTTGTCGCCACCCACACCGCGCCCAGCCAGCAATACCGCTATTTGCGGGTTCGACGCGATGACCGCAGCCATGTTGGTGCGGTGGTTCATCCAACCACAACATTCATCGGCTTGGAGCGGGTGAAAGCGGATGCTGTCACGGCGGCAACACTTGCGTTGCGCACCGGCACGTTGGTCACGGTAATCAAGCGTTTGCTGGTGTTTGCCGGACGTCCGCTGATTTTCGACCAGATACATTTGACTAACGCCGATTTTCCCGGACTGGCGATGGCGCCACTCGAAGCATCGCACGGTTCAATCTACAGTTTCCTCGAGTCCGCCTATGGCGTGCGCATGATTCGGGCGGAGGAAAAAATCAAGGCGGTTGCGGCAGACAGGATATCCGCCAAACACTTAAAGCTGACGGTCGGCACGCCATTGCTGAGTGTTGACCGGGTTGCCTACACTTATGGCGACAAGCCGGTCGAGTGGCGGCGCGGGTTGTGTTTGACCGAGGGCTATTCGTATTTCAACGAATTGGCATGATTTCCAACGAATTCGCGTTGTTCTTGTGAATTTTGTAAATTTGACCGATGTCGCGTTTTGTTCGGACCTGTCGCCCCGCTGGTAATTTGACAATGGAAATGACTGGCGATTTACGTCAAAAAGCGCGGTGGCATTTTTGTCTTGAATGTGGATGCAGATGTTTGCGGCTAACCCCGATTCAAGCGAAATCACCCCACGCATTTTTAGCCTGCCAGTTTTCCCAGCACCGCATCATTCATCCAATCGTTGAGGCTGACGCCAGTTGACCGGGCGGCGATCAACACGGCGGCGTGTGTTTCCGGGGCGAGCCGGACCAATATTTTCCCGCCCGCCGGTTTTTCAGGGATCACACCTGCCTCACGACATGCCGCCAGATAGTGATCGATGGCAAACACAAAATCGCCGCGCAATTCATCGACACTCGCGCCGTAAAACGAGATTGCTTCCGACAATCCGAGTACGCTGCCGGCAAAAACACCGTCGGCTTCATCGAAGTCGATCCGGGCAATGTAACCGCGATAACGCATGATATTTTTCATGATTGGCCTGACGCTTTCGGCACTTGACAAAAATTGGCAATATCGTTCGAAGTCGACGCACGATTGACAGACAAACAGACAGACAGACAGATTGATCGAATGGGGCGTCAGCTAATAATATCAAATAATGATATCAGTATTTATTTTTCGGTCTGGCGTTTAAGGCCAGTTCACGGCCAGACCTGCATTTGGCAGATAAAGTCTTCTAAAACAGATGGTTGCGCGCGACGAGCCGTCGCATATCGTTGTGCGGCGAAGTCGAATGAATAACCGGGAAAACGCTATTCATATCGTTGCTTTTCCGTTTAGAATCAAACGGCCTAATTCAATGTTGCAGCGCGATGGAACAATGCGTTTTTGCCTGTTATTGGCTTGTTCTATGCACAGCGACGAATTTCACCTTACCGACCGGTAACAATGGACGGTTATATTGCCCGCTGTCAGCGTTTGCAGCGCCGCATTAATGCAATGCCGCCCCTTGAATAACAAAGGTACCAGCATGTCATCCCGCCCGACACCACACCCCAAACCAGACGCAGCGCGACCAAAATACGTTGATCTGAATCTGCTAAACCTGCCGGTGCCGGGGCTGGTGTCCATTTTTCATCGTGTTACCGGCGTCGCCATGTTTGCCTTTCTGATCCCGCTGGTGTTGTATGTCTTGCAAACCACGCTTTCCTCTGAATCGGGGTTCGCCACTTGGCGGGGATACTTCGCGAATCCACTGATAAAAATTATTGCCGTCGGCTTTGTCTGGGCATTTATGCACCACCTGTTTGCCGGCATCCGCTATCTGTTGCTCGATCTGCATATCGGCATAAACCTCGCGCCGGCGCGATTGTCCGCCAAGCTGGTGCTCATCGCCGGCGCCATCAGCACGCTGATTTTTGCCGTGCGCATCTGGTAAAGAAAGAAAACAAGAATGGTAAATAAACAACCCGTTGGCGCACATTACGGCTGGAAAGACTGGCTGATCCAGCGTGTGACCGCCGTCATCATGCTGTTATTCAGCGTCGTCATCATCGGTTTTTTCCTTGTGCATGGCAGTGTCAGCTATGGCGAATGGAAACAGTTGTTCGGCGGCCAGGTCGTGCGTATTTTGACGCTGGTGTTTTTTCTTTCGATGTTTTATCACGCCTGGATCGGTATGCGTGACGTATTGATGGACTACGTCAAGCCGCTGTGGATCCGTTTGTTGTCGCAAGTTGTGGTTTGTTTGTTCCTGATCGTATGTTCGATCTGGACGGTTTCTATCCTTTGGGGCAATTAGAAAATGGCGCTTCCGCTTTCTCCCTTACCGGTTCGTAAATTTGACGCGGTTGTTGTTGGTGCAGGTGGTTCCGGCTTGCGCGCCGCATTGCAGCTTTCAACGGCCGGACTAAAAGTCGCCGTGCTATCAAAAGTATTCCCAACGCGCTCGCATACGGTGGCGGCGCAAGGCGGTGTCGGTGCGTCGCTTGGCAATATGGGCGAGGACAACTGGCACTGGCATATGTACGACACCATCAAAGGGTCCGACTGGCTCGGTGACCAGGATGCGATTGAGTTCATGTGCAAAAACGCGCCGGATGCCGTCATCGAACTGGAACATTTCGGCATGCCGTTTGATCGCAACGATAACGGCACCATCTACCAGCGACCGTTTGGCGGACACTCGCAAAATTTTGGTGAGCGTCCCGTGCAACGTTCTTGCGCCGCGGCGGACCGCACCGGCCACGCGATGTTGCACACGCTGTATCAGCGCAACGTGTTTGCCAACACCCAGTTCTTCGTTGAATGGATGGCGCTCGATCTAATCCGCGACGACGCCGGCGACGTTGTCGGTGTGACGGCGATGGAGATGGAAACCGGTGAGTCCATGATTTTTCACGCCAAGGCGACGTTGTTCGCAACCGGTGGGGCCGGCCGCATTTACGCATCGTCGACCAACGCGTTTATTAATACCGGTGACGGACTCGGCATGGCCGCGCGCGCCGGAATCCCGCTCGAGGACATGGAGTTCTGGCAGTTTCATCCGACCGGCGTGGCCGGCGCGGGTGTGTTGATTACCGAAGGCGTGCGCGGTGAGGGCGGCATTTTGCTCAACGGCAATGGCGAACGTTTCATGGAGCGTTATGCGCCGACCATGAAGGATCTGGCATCGCGTGATGTGGTTTCACGCGCAATGGCAACCGAAATTAAGGACGGTCGTGGTGCCGGTCCAAACAAGGATTACATTTTGTTGAAACTCGACCATCTCGGTCCGGAGGTCATCAATAAACGGCTTCCCGGTATCCGCGAAATCGCGCTCAAATTCGGCAACGTGGATTGCACCAAGGATCCGATTCCGGTGGTACCGACCTGTCACTATCAGATGGGCGGCATTCCGACCAACTATCTGGCCGAGGTGGTGGTGCCAAAAAATGGCAACCCAAATAGTGTTGTGGCCGGTTTTTACGCTGCCGGTGAGTGTGGCTGTGCATCGATACATGGGGCCAACCGGCTCGGCACAAATTCGCTGACCGATTTGCTGGTGATGGGAAAATCAGCCGGCGACTCGATGGTCAAGTACATCCGGGAAAACAATGCATTCAAGCCGTTGCCTGCCAACGCCGGAGAAGTCTCCATGGCGCGCCTGGCCAGGCTGGACAACCAGACCGACGGTGAGTCGGTGCACGAAGTCGGTGACGCGATGCGCCAGACCATGCAGGCACACTGCGGTGTTTTCCGCTTCCCGGACATGCTTGTTTCCGGCGTCGAGAAGATGAAGCAGATTGCCGAGCGGGCGAAGCGCACCGAGATCAAAGACAAATCAAAGGTGTTTAATACCGCGCGAATTGAAGCGCTTGAGTTGGACAATTTGATCGAGGCGGCGGTATCGACCATGGTGTCTGCCGAGGCGCGCAAGGAAACACGCGGCGCGCACGACCGTGCCGATTGCCATGATCGTCCCGGCTTTACCGCGGGGCGCGACGACACCAACTGGCTGAAGCATACCCTCTGGTACAAAGATGGCAACAAACTCGATTACAAACCGGTCAATCTGAATCCATTGACGGTTGAATCGTTTGCCCCCAAAGCACGCGTGTATTGACCCCCGGACCCCCGATCCAGAAAAAACGGAACTGACAGATGAAATTCAAGATTCTTCGCTTCGATCCAGACGTTGATAAAAAACCGTATTTCAAGGAATACGATATCGCGCTGGAGCCCACCGATCGCATGTTGTTGGACGCGCTGATTCGTATCAAGTCGATAGATGACACACTCGCTTTGCGGCGTTCGTGCCGCGAGGGCGTTTGTGGTTCCGATGCCATGAACATCAACGGCAAAAACGGCCTGGCGTGTATCACCAAAATTGTCGATCTTCACGAGCCGGTGGTTCTCAAACCGCTGCCCGGACTGCCAATCATTCGTGACCTGATCGTTGATATGACGCAGTTTTTCACCCAGTATCATTCGATCAAGCCGTTTGTCATCAATAACGACCCGCCGCCCGAAAAGGAGCGCCTGCAGTCGCCGTCCGACCGGCTCGAGCTGGATGGTTTGTACGAGTGCATTCTGTGTGCATGCTGTTCAACGTCATGCCCGTCATTCTGGTGGAACCCCGATAAATTTGTCGGCCCGGCGGGACTGCTCGCCGCATATCGTTTTATTGCCGACACCCGTGATCACGCGACCAATGAGCGTTTGGACAACCTGGAAGACCCGTACCGGCTGTTTCGCTGCCACACCATCATGAATTGTGTTGATGTCTGTCCAAAAGGATTAAATCCGTCGCTGGCAATTGGCAAGATCAAAGAGATGATGGTCAAACGGGCGGTCTGATGGACGATCGTGTCTACGACCGTATCCGCTGGCGCGCGCGACGGGGATTGCTTGAGAACGACATTTTGTTGGGGCGCTTTTTTGAGTTGGAATTAATGGCACTTTCGCCGGATGAATTGCAACAGCTGGATGCCCTGCTGCAACTTGGCGACAATGAATTGCTGGATATTTTGATGGGCCGCAAGTTGTGCGAGGTGGCGGCGTTGCAACCGATTGCGGCGCGAATTGTGGCGGCCTCGGCGGGAAAGTTGAACAGTTTGTCGCAGGGCGTGCAGGGGTGACGATAGCGGTTGATGCGGGCAGTCGGCGGCAATACAAATAATCGAACGCAACGGGAGAATTCAAATGGACGCAATGGCACATAAAGGAAAAGCAGTTCTCAACTATGCCGACGGCAAGTCGGTCGAGCTCCCCGTATTCGGCGGTTCGCACGGGCCGGACGTCATTGATATCCGCAAGCTCTATGGTCAGACCGGCATGTTTACCTATGACCCCGGGTTTTTGTCGACGTCATCGTGTAATTCGACCATCACCTTCATTGACGGCGACAAGGGTGAATTGTTGTACCGCGGCTATCCGATCGAGCAACTCGCCAATAAATGTAATTTCATGCAGGTTTGTTATTTGCTGTTGAACGGCGAATTGCCAAATGAAGAGCAGGACAAGGATTTTGTTGCGCGTGTGACCAATCACACCATGGTGCACGAGCAGATGCAATTTTTCCTGCGTGGATTCCGACGCGATGCGCATCCGATGGCGGTAATGACCGGATTGGTCGGTGCAATGTCGGCGTTTTATCCCGACTCGATGAATCTGCACGACAAGGAACAGCGCGACATTTCCGCCATCCGGCTGATTGCAAAGCTGCCAACCCTGACCGCACTGGCGTACAAATACACCGTCGGACAACCGACCATCTATCCACGCAATGATCTCGGTTACACGGCGAATTTTATGCGCATGATGTTTGCGGTTCCCGCCGAGGAATACAAGGTCAATGATGTGCTGGTGCGCGCACTTGACCGTATTTTCATTCTGCACGCCGATCACGAGCAGAATGCCTCGACTTCGACGGTTCGTTTGTGTGCGTCATCCGGCACCAACCCGTTTGCCGCCATCGCCGCCGGCGTGGCCTGCTTGTGGGGCCCGGCGCACGGCGGCGCCAATGAAGCCGCATTAAACATGCTCTACGACATCCAGCGTGAAGGTGGTGTTGCCAAGATCGGCGAATTTATTGCCAAGGTAAAAGACAAAAATTCAAACGTGCGTTTGATGGGATTTGGCCATCGGGTTTATAAAAATCATGACCCGCGCGCCAAGCTCATGCGCGAAACCTGCCATGAAGTGTTGACCGAACTCGGGTTGCAGGACGACCCGCTGTTCAAGCTGGCCATGGCGCTGGAAAAAATTGCGTTGGAAGATGATTATTTTGTCTCGCGCAAGTTATATCCAAACGTTGATTTTTACTCGGGCATTGTGCAAAAGGCGATTGGCATTCCGGTGCCACTGTTCACCGCCATTTTTGCGCTGGCCAGAACCGTCGGCTGGATCGCGCAGTTGAATGAAATGATCGCGGATCCGGAGTACAAGATCGGTCGGCCACGGCAGTTGTATGTCGGCGCGCAACGCCGAGACGTGAAGTAATTTTTTTGGTCGGCGCGAAATGTCTTGTGCGCCGGACTGCCGGAAATTATCAAACCGGCGAACCATATGAGACTCAGAGGTAAACGATCATGATGCGTGAAATCCAACAATCGTCGATGTTTTTCGGTGCCAACGCGCCCTATATCGAAGAACTGTACGAACAATACCTGGCCGACCCGGCGTCGGTCGCGGAAAACTGGCGAAAGCAATTTGACGGTCTGCCGAACGTTGGTGGCAATGCGCAGAAGGACGTGCCGCATTCGCCGGTGATTGCGGCATTTGAGCGGCTCGCAGCACAAGGCGGTGCCAAGCGCATCGCGTATGTCGCGGTTGGCGGCGGTGCCGTGGGTGGTGGCGACAGCAAAAAATCATTCCGCGTATTGCAATACATCCGTGCGCACCGTGTGATGGGTGCACGCAACTCTTCGCTTGATCCGCTGAAACGGATGGAGCGCATGAACGTGCCGGAACTTGAACTTGCCTATTACGGTTTATCCGATGCCGATCTCGAGCAGGAATTTGGTTTTGGCTCATGGCAGGGCACGATCGGCGGCCACGCCGAAAAGGCAAAACTGAAAGATATTATTGCCGCCGTCAAGAAGACCTATTGCGGCACGGTTGGTGCTGAATACATCTATATCTCGCAAACCGAGCAGAAGCGATGGATCCAGGGGCAACTCGAGTCGGTCCAGTCGCAGCCGGCACTCAACAAGGAAGAGAAACAGTTTTTGCTTGACCGGTTGACCGCCGCCGAGACACTTGAAAAATACCTGCACACGCGTTATGTCGGCCAGAAGCGTTTCTCTCTTGAAGGTGGCGAGACGCTGATTCCGCTGGTCGATGACATTATTCAGGTTGCCGGTGCCAAAGGTGTGAAGGAAGTTGTGCTTGGCATGGCCCACCGCGGCCGGCTGAATATTTTGGTGAATTCGCTGGGCAAGTTACCGGCCGATCTGTTTGACGAATTTGAAGGCAAGAAAAAAGCCGACGTCGGTTCGGGCGACGTGAAATACCATCAGGGTTTTTCGTCGGACATCCAAACCAACGGTGGCAGTGTCCACCTGACGCTGGCGTTCAACCCGTCGCATCTTGAAATTGTTAATCCGGTGGTTGAAGGCAGTGTGCGTGCGCGCCAGCAACGGCGTCATGATATCGAGGGCAACGAAGTCATCCCACTGTTGATACACGGTGACGCCGCGTTTGCCGGACAGGGCGTCATCATGGAGACGATGGCGTTGTCACAGACGCGCGGTTTCAAAACCGGCGGCACGGTGCACATCGTGGTCAACAATCAGGTCGGTTTTACCACCTCTGATACCCGTGATTCGCGCTCGTCGCTGTATTGCACCGATATCGCCAAGATGATTGAGGCACCGGTATTCCACGTCAATGCGGATGATCCCGAGGCTGTTTTGATGGTCGGACGTATTGCACTTGATTACCGCATGAAATTCCACAAGGACGTTGTCATTGATCTGGTGTGTTTTCGCAAGCTGGGTCACAACGAACAGGACGAGCCGTTTGTCACGCAGCCGTTGATGTACAAAAAAATCGCGCAGCATCCGGGCACGCGAAAACTCTACGCCGACAAACTCGCCGCAGAGGGGACGGTGGGGCCGACCTATGGCGATGATTTGGTTAGCAACATTCGCGCCCGACTCGATGCCGGCAAAAGCACCAACACAAAAATCCTGTATGGCATCAAGCCACCGCTCGCGGTCGATTGGGCGCCATATCTTGGCAAAGACTGGCGCGCCGGATTCGATTCGACCCTGCCGATGGCCAAACTGAAGTTGTACGCTGAGCGCCTGACCCAAATTCCGTCGGATTTTAAATGCCATATGTCGGTTGAGAAATTGCTTGAGGCGCGTCGCAAGATGGGCAGAGGCGAATTGCCGCTTGACTGGGGAATGGCGGAAAATCTTGCCTATGCCTCGTTGGTGGCGGCCGGCACGCCGGTGCGGTTGAGCGGTCAGGATTGCGGGCGCGGAACGTTTGCACACCGTCACGCCGTGATGCACGACCAGAACCGTGAGAAGTGGGATTCGGGAACATACGTACCGCTGCAAAATATCGCCGAAAAGCAGGCCAATTTTGTGGTGATTGATTCGTTGTTGTCTGAAGAAGCGGTGCTCGGATTTGAATATGGATATGCCTCGGCGCAGCCATTTGAATTGGTGATCTGGGAGGCGCAGTTTGGCGATTTTGCCAACGGTGCGCAGGTGGTGATTGATCAGTTCATCAGTTCAGGTGAATCCAAATGGGCACGTTTGTGCGGGCTTTCTTTGTTCCTGCCACACGGCTATGAAGGGCAGGGCCCCGAGCACTCGTCGGCACGCCTTGAGCGATTCCTGCAGCTTTGTGCGGAACACAATATCCAGGTGGTGGTGCCGTCGACGGCGGCACAGCTGTACCACATGATTCGCCGGCAGGCGCTGAGGCCGTCGCGCAAGCCATTGATTGTCATGATGCCAAAATCATTGCTGCGCAAAAAAGAGGCGATGTCGTCAATGGCCGAGTTGGCAGATGGCAAGTTCGAGGTCGTCATTGGCGAAACCGCGAAGGTCAGCGCCAAGAAGGTCAAGCGCCTGGTGGTTTGCTCCGGCAAGGTGTACTACGACATCGTTGCCGAACGCGAAAAACGTGCGCTTGACGATATCGCGGTCATTCGTGTCGAACAGCTTTATCCGTTTCCACATGAAGAATTTGCCGCACAAATTGCGTTGTATCCAAACGCCAAATCGGTGGTGTGGACACAGGAAGAGCCCGAAAACCAAGGCGCATGGCACCGCATCCAGCACTATCTGGTGCGCAATATGCGCGGCGATCAACAACTTGGTTATGCCGGTCGCAAGTCATCGGCGTCACCGGCGGTGGGCTATTTATCCAAACACAATGAGCAGCAAAAAGAACTGGTCGATACCGCATTGTCTGCCGAGACGGCTGCGAAAAAATAGTTATCCGGATGGCTGGGTCAACAATAGACCCGTTGTCCATGCCCTATCAAAGGAAAAAAAATGCAAATTGAAGTCAAAGTGCCGCAGTTATCCGAATCCGTTGCCGAGGCAACACTGGTCGCGTGGCACAAAAAAGCCGGCCAAGCCGTTAAGCGCGATGAGAATCTGATCGACATCGAAACTGACAAGGTGGTGATGGAGCTGCCGGCACCGGCGGACGGCGTGATTGTGAAGGTGCTGGTTGCCGATGGCGCTACCGTGACATCGGGGCAGGTAATCGCCTTGTTGGATACGGCCGCCGCGGCGAGTGTCGCCGCCCCTGCTATTGCGGTGGCCGCCGCGCCGCCCGCCACCGCTGCCACCGCACCTGCCGCCGTCGTGAGCCAAGTTATGAGCCCGGCGGCCGCCAAAATTGCTGCTGAAAACAATGTGTCCGATGTCGCGGGCACCGGCCGCGGTGGGCGTGTCACAAAGGAAGATGTGGTCAACAAAATTGCCGGCGTTGCATCGGTGGCGGTAAAGGCGGTGCCAGTTTCGGTCGCAACACTGCCGCAGGGTGAACGCGCCGAACAACGTGTGCCGATGTCGCGACTGCGGGCAAGAATTGCCGAGCGACTTTTGCAGTCGCAAGCGACGGCCGCCATCCTCACCACCTTCAACGAGGTGAACATGGGGCCGGTGATTGCATTGAGAAACACCTATAAGGACAAATTTGAAAAACAGCACGGCGTAAAACTCGGTTTTATGTCGTTTTTTGTCAAGGCGGCGGTTCACGCGCTGAAGAAATACCCGGTGGTGAATGCGTCGGTTGACGGCAATGATATTGTTTATCACGGCTACTATGATGTCGGCATCGCGGTTGGTACCGAGCGTGGACTGGTGGTGCCGATTTTGCGTGACGCCGATCAGATGTCGATTGCCGACATTGAGAAAAAAATTGCCGAATTTGGCCAGAAGGCGAAAGATGGCAAGTTGACCATCGAAGATTTGACCGGTGGCACCTTTTCGATTTCGAACGGCGGCGTGTTTGGTTCGATGTTGTCGACACCGATCATCAATCCACCGCAGTCGGCAATTCTCGGGGTCCACGCGACAAAGGAGCGTCCGGTTGTGGAGAATGGCCAGATCGTGATCCGGCCGATGAATTATCTTGCCATGAGTTACGACCATCGCATCATTGACGGTCGCGAAGCGGTACTGGCATTGGTGGCGATGAAAGACGCGTTGGAAGACCCGGCACGTCTGTTGCTGGATATCTGATTGCGTGCTGTGCCCGCCTGTTTGTTTTGCCGCGCAGTGGCCGACCGGAAGACGCGCTGATGGCACGAAGAAGGTTCAAGGCCACCACACTGGTGACCAAGCTCGTGATGTTGGTTGCGGGGACATTGCTGACCGGGCTGCTGGCAATTCTTTTTACGCGATTGTTTGGTCAGTACGTCACGCCAAAAGTGGCGGTGCCGGTCGGGGTCGGTCTGGCCATCGCACTGACGTTGTGGGTGACACAGCTATTGAAACACCCGCCGCTGTTGTTGTCGAAGACGTCGCCGTTGATTGCGGGTTTTTGTGCCGCGCTTGGTGTGCATGTCGCGCGTATCTGGCTGACGTAGTAAACATTGCTCATTTTGGGAACGGAAAAGATCATGTCAAATTCATTTGATGTTGTTGTCATTGGTGCGGGTCCGGGCGGTTATATCGCCGCCATCCGCGCCGCGCAGCTGGGATTTTCAGTCGCCTGTATCGAAGGCTGGAAAAATCCGAAGGGTGAAATGGTGCTTGGCGGTACCTGCCTCAATGTCGGCTGCATTCCGTCCAAGGCGCTGCTCGAATCGTCCGAGAACGTTGAGAAAATCGAACACAAGTACGGTGATCATGGCATCACGGTTGCGGGCATGAAGGTCGACATCACAAAAATGCAGGGACGCAAAGAGACGATTGTCGGCAAGATGACCAAGGGCATCGAATTTTTGTTCCGAAAAAACAAAGTTACCTGGGTCAAGGGATTTGGCAAATTTGCCGCTGCACCGGTTGCGGCGGATGGAACCTATACGATCGAGATTTCCGGCAATGGAAAGGCAGGCGACGGCGGCGGGTCGATCACCGGCAAACACATCATCGTTGCCACCGGTTCAAAAGCACGTCATCTGCCCGGGATCCCGGTCGACAACATTAATATTTGTGACAATGAAGGCGCGCTGTCGTTTCCGTCTGTGCCAAAACGATTGGGTGTGATTGGTGCCGGTGTCATCGGACTCGAGCTTGGCAGCGTCTGGCGGCGATTGGGGGCGGAGGTGACCGTGCTCGAGGCGTTGCCGGCGTTTCTGGCGGTAACCGATGAGTCGATTCAGAAAGAGGCATGGAAAGTGTTCACCAAAGAGCAGGGGATGAACATCAAGCTTGGCGTAAAGATTGAAAAAGTCACCAGCAAAAAGACCGCGATTTCAATTGAATACACCGACGATAAGGGTCTTCTGCAAAAGCTTGAATGCGACAAATTGATTGTCTCGGTTGGCCGCGTGCCGAACACCGATGGTCTGGGTGCGGCCAATGTCGGTCTGAAAATGACCGACCGCGGCATGATCGAAGTTGACGATCACTGCGCCACCAATCTGCCGAATGTTTATGCCATTGGTGACGTTGTGCGCGGACCCATGCTTGCGCACAAGGCCGAGGACGAGGGCGTGGCCGTCGCGGAGCGTATTGCGGGGCAGCAACCGCATATCGATTTCAACACCATTCCGTGGATTATTTACACCTCACCCGAGGTCGCATGGGTTGGTAAGACCGAGCAGCAATTGCGTGCGGAGGGAGTCGAGGTCAAGTCGGGGCAATTTCCGTTCATGGCCAATGGCCGTGCGCTGGGTCAAGGCGAGACCGGCGGCTTTGTGAAAATCATTGCCGACGCCAAAACCGACCGTATCCTGGGCGGACATATCATCCACGCCCACGCATCCGAGCTGATTCAGGAACTGGTGGTGGCAATGGAATTCAAGGCGGCGAGTGAAGATCTTGCCCGCATTGTGCATGGTCACCCGACCCTTTCGGAAGCCGTACGGGAAGCCGCATTGGCGGTGGATAAACGCACGCTAAATATGTGATGTTTGCGGTCGCCGAATGCACATACAGAGAGCGCTTAATTGGGAACTTCTCAAAACCTCGCAATCCCCATCTCCCGCGCTGGCAGGGGTCTACGTCTTGTGATGACATCAATCGCATACAACAGTAAGTACCGGTCTTTATCGCAGCGTATCCGGCGCGACGCCGGTAAAGGACGGGTTTTTAGAAGCTTTCAATTGGAAAAGTCTTTTATCCACAAGCACTTTCGGGCAAAAATGCCTGAAAACACCCGCCGTTGCTGGCGTTTGTTTGTTGATGGATGTCACGGCTGCTTAACCAAATTCAGCTAAATGAACGCAATCGCCGAATCCTTTGTGGCTGGTGAAGAAACCGTGGATGCCGACAAGATCGAGGCGGGCTCGCCGCTTGAGTGGTATTGGAAGTTTTCGCAGAGCAACGATTTTGAGTCGGATCCGGCGCAACTGGCGGTATTGAATCATCTCGAACGTCTGCACGGCGAAATTGAACACTATCGCCAATATCGTCAGGGCAAAATCAACCGGCTGGTGACAAACTTTGGCGGCGGCAAACGTCCGCCGAAGGGCATCTACATTTGGGGCGGTGTCGGCCGCGGCAAATCGCTGATGATGGATGCGTTTTACAACGTGTCGACACTCAAGCGCAAACGGCGTGTGCACTTTCACGAATTCATGCGCGAGCTGCATGGCGAGATGCAAAAACACGCCGGAACCGAAGACCCGCTCGAGCCGATCTCGACCAAGATTGCCAAACAACTCCGGTTGTTGTGTTTCGACGAATTTCACGTCTCTGATATTGCCGATGCCATGATCCTTGGCCGTCTGCTTGAACTGCTGATCGCCAAGGGCGTGGTGCTGGTGATGACATCCAACTACGTGCCGGATGACCTGTATCCAAACGGCCTGCAACGCGCACGTTTTCTGCCCGCCATTGCGTTGCTCAACAATGAGCTTGAAGTGATTGAAATCAGCGGTGCGCGCGACCACCGCCGGCGTATTCTTGAGTCGATCGCGGTCTATCACACCACGGCGGGATCAGATTCGGTCGACGGCCATTCGCAGCCGGATACAATCGCGGCGGATCACGCGCTGGCAAGGGCGTTTGTGGCGATGTCAAAGGCGTCATTTGCCGAGGGCGGTAGTTTCACGGTGGGCGGCCGTGCGATGGCGTTTGTGCGTCGGGCAAAAGGGGTGGTGTGGTTTGATTTTGCGGAACTCTGCGTCAAGCCGCGCAGCCAGGTGGATTATCTGGAAATCGCCAGCCAATACCATACCGTGCTGGTATCCAATATTCCGCAGATGCATGCCAGGAGCCGCGCCGATGTGGTCCGGCGGTTCACCTGGCTGGTGGATGTTTTTTACGATCAGCGCGTCAAGCTGATTTGTTCCGCGGCGGTCGAGCCCGAATCGCTGGTGATTGACGAGCGGACCAATCGTACCGCCGCCTCGGTTTCAGCCAACCACGGTGCCGATGCATCGTTAATGGTATCGGCAGAGTTCGCCAGAACCGCGTCACGCCTGCGCGAAATGCAGTCAAAGGAGTATTTTTCGCGCAAACACGCGTCGGCGGACAACCCGCAGGTCATGCACTGAGGCGTTTTGTCTGGCCGGGTGAAATATCGCAAATACCATTTTTTGCCGGTGGCGACCGACAAAATATGCCGTGAAACCACGATCATTGTCCGGCGGGCCCGCGAAAGTTGTCGATTGCACCCGGACATCAACCGGCAGGACTAGTACAATAACGCAGACCAGCCGGCTTTGCAGTGCCAACCCAGCGTTGCGTGATTTTGGTTGCGCCGCCGTTAAGCAATGCCGCCGGGCCTGCGAATTTGCAATATGGCCTTTTTCTTGAATCCCCCAAACAGGCGCAGAGTGTGAGTATGTCAAACGAAAATGACCTGGATCTTGATTTCACCAAGTTGCTCGACCCTGAAAATGAGGTCCCCGAGCCGATATCGACGCCGCAGCAAGAACAGGCGCTGAATGACGAGGCGGTCATCGGTGAATCAAAATTAACCAGCAATGGTTTTTTTGTCCGAATTTTTCCGGACGCACCGAGCCGTCCGCCGGTCAACTCGCCGCCAATGGTGATGGTGGTCGAGGATGATGCCGTCACGGGAATGATGTTGGAGCGTATTTTGCTGAACGCAGACTACCGTGTCGTCCGCGCAACCAATCGCGCCGAAATAATCACCGGTTTCAAGGCAAAGCCTGACTTGGTATTGCTTGACGTGTTGTTACCGGACGCCAACGGTTTTGATATCCTTAACCGCATCCGCTCAAACGACAAAATGAAAAGTCTTCCGGTGCTGATGTTATCGAGTCTGGGATCGCTTGAAGACATCATGAAGGGGCTGAAACTCGGTGCAAATGGCTACCTCACCAAGCCGGCCAAATCCAAGGCGTTGTTGAACGCAATCGAAGAAGTCATCTTCAAGTAAAACGCCCGTGGGAAAGCCGGGCCATTCGTTTCAGGCATCGTTGAATTTCGCAGACGAAAGTGACTGACATGGCTACTGAAAATAACAGTTATGCAAGCTTTCACGCCAGATCGCTGGCCGCGCCAGCGGCCTTCTGGACAGAACAAGCCAAACGCATCGATTGGGTCAAACCCTTTCACAAGGTTTGTGATTATTCCAAACCGCCGTTTGCAAAATGGTTTGTCGGTGGCGAAACCAACCTTTGTTACAACGCCGTTGACCGCCATCTGGCCACCCGCGCCGAGCAAAATGCGCTGGTCTGGATTTCTTCCGAAGTCGAACAAACACGCATCTTTACCTATCGCCAATTGTTCGACGAGGTAAACCGCTTTGCGGCGGTGTTGAAGTCGTTGGGCGTTGGCAAAGGTGACCGGGTGCTGATCTATATGCCGATGATTCCCGAGGCGGTGTTTGCGATGCTGGCGACTGTACGCATCGGCGCAATTCATTCGGTGGTATTCGGCGGGTTCGCCGCGTCATCACTGGCCGCACGGATTGACGACGCCAAGCCCAAGGTCATGGTCACGGCGGACGCGGGTTCGCGCGCCGGCAAGGTCATTGCGCTCAAGCCGCTGACCGACGAATCGATCAAGCTCGCAAAATTTCCGCCGCGACATGTGGTGCTGGTGAATCGACACCTCGACAAAACCATGCAGGTATTGCCGGGACGGGACATGGATTACGCCGCGCTCGCGCCGCGTCACGATGGCGAAATTGTGCCGTGTGAATGGGTCGAATCGAGTCATCCGTCGTACATCCTCTACACCAGCGGCACCACCGGCAAACCAAAGGGTGTCCAGCGTGATACCGGCGGTTATGCCGTCGCGCTTGCCTCATCGATGCCGGATATTTTTTCAACCAATGCCGGTGAAGCATTCTTCTGCACTTCTGATATTGGCTGGGTGGTCGGGCACTCTTACATTATTTACGGCCCGTTGATCAACGGCTCCACCACCATCATGTACGAAGGGTTGCCGATCAGGCCCGACCCGGGCGTGTGGTGGAAAATTGTCGAACAGTACAACGTGGTTGCGATGTTCTCATCACCAACCGCGATACGGGTGTTGAAAAAACAGGACCCCGCCTACTTGTCAAAATACAATACGTCGAGTTTGCGATATCTTTACCTCGCCGGTGAGCCGCTTGATCAACCAACCAGCGACTGGATCGAGAAGGGCGCAAACGTCAGTGTCATCGACAATTACTGGCAAACCGAAAGCGGCTGGCCGATTCTGAGCGCGCAACCCGGCATCGAAAAGACCCGGCGCAAACTTGGATCACCCAGCTTTGCCGTGTATGGTTACAACGTCAAACTAAAACTCGAAGGCAGTGGTGCGGCAGTGGGCCCCGATGAGAAGGGTGTTCTGTGTATCGTGCCGCCGCTGCCACCGGGTTGTATGTCCACTATCTGGGGTGACGACGCGCGTTTTGTGCGCACCTATTTCAGCATGTTCAGCGACGAACGCGTTTACACCACGTTTGATTGGGCAACACGCGACGCCGATGGTTATTACTTCATCATGGGCCGCACCGACGATGTGATCAACGTGGCCGGGCACCGGCTGGGAACGCGCGAAATCGAAGAAGCGATCCAGGCGCATCCAAATATCGCCGAGGTCGCGGTGGTTGGGGTTGCGGATGCCTTGAAGGGGCAGGTGCCGGTCGCGTTTGCGGTGGTCAAGGATGTGCAAAAGGTCGCCACGGCTGAAGCCGCAGCCGCACACGAAAAGGAAATCATGGCCACCGTTGATCGTGAACTTGGCGCAATCGGCCGGCCGGCGCGGGTGCACTTTGTGACGTTGTTGCCAAAGACGCGATCCGGCAAGCTGCTGCGCCGGGCGATTCAGGCGCTGTGTGAGAAGCGTGATCCGGGCGACCTGACAACGATTGAAGACCCGGGCGCGCTCGAACAGGTTCGGGCGGCGGTGTTGTGAGGGAAATGGTGTCCGACACTATTTATTCAACGCCACTTTTTCCAAAATGCCGGCGCATAGCAAGTGTAGGGTGGGCAGGCTTCATTTGCCCACGCGGTTGGTAAGAACAAGAAACACTATATTCACCGCACACTTCCAGCCAATTGTGCCCCGAAGGAATTAAAGCGGCACGATCGAATTGCATCGCCACCGCCGGGGACGACGATTGCCATCAACCAAACCACAGCCCCGATTCAACCCCGCGACCACGCCGCTGGTCTGTCGCATTGTCCGACACGCGTAACACTGCCGACCTACTTTTTCACACCAAAACAATGCGCCATCGTTGGGAACGTACCGGCGCGAACTTCTTTTGCATATTCCGCCGCCGCCTGCGAAACTTGTGCGCCGATATCGACATATCGCTTGGCAAATTTTGGCGTGAAGTCGGTAAACAGGCCGGTAATGTCTTCGGTCACCAGCACCTGCCCGTCACACACCGGCGAGGCACCGATGCCGATGGTCGGTATCGACAATGCTTCGCTCACCGCCCTTGCCACCGGCTCGACGGTACCTTCGATCAATACTGAAAACGCGCCGGCGGCTTCGAATTGTCTGGCAATGCCAACCCATTTTGTTGCGGCGCTGTCTTCGCGTCCCTGCGCTTTGAAGCCGCCCATTTCGTTCACGCGTTGCGGCATCAGGCCGATGTGTGGCATGACGGGAATACCGCGTGCGGCCAGAAATTCGACCGTCTCGACCAGCTCCGCGCCGCCCTCAAGCTTGAGCGCCTGGCAGCCGGATTCCGCCATCGCCCTGGCGCAATTGCGGTACGCCTGTTGCGTTGATTCCTGATAACTCGCAAACGGCATGTCGAGCATGACCATGGCGCGTTGCGAACCGCGCATTACCGCCTGGGTATGCATGATCATGGTGTCGAGCGAAATATTCAGCGTGTTATCCATCCCATAGACCAACATGGCGAGTGAGTCGCCGACCAGCAGGATGTCACAGTGTGGATCGAGCAATTGCGCCATCGGTTTGGTGTAGGCGGTGAGCATGACAATTTTTGCCGACGACTTCATGGCGCGAATATCAGGTACAGAAATACGTTTTTGATTTGGTTGGACGGACATTTTTGCGGGCACCGTTATTCAGACAGGTTATTATGCCCGCATCAATTCATTGCGCGGGGGCGAAAATGACAATCCTGATTCGTTGGTGTATCAACGCGCTGGCCCTGCTGGCGGTGGCCTATTTTTATTCGGGTGTCCGGGTGGATGGCATTTTTGCGGCGCTTGCCGCCGCGCTGGTGCTGGGTCTGGTGAATGCGGTAATCCGTCCGATCTTGATTTTGCTGACGTTGCCGGTCACCTTGCTGACCATGGGCCTGTTTATCTTTGTCATCAATGCCTTGCTGTTCTGGCTGGTGGCTGAAGTGGTGAAGGGGTTCACCGTGACCGGTTTTATGGCCGCATTGATCGGGTCGTTGATGTATTCCGTCATCACGTTGATGGTGAGTGCGCTGATCACGGAGAAAAAGAAATAGCATGTTGCTGGCGCGGCTCAATCCGCAAGCGCAGACCATGGCGCGCATTCGCGTCATCACCAGTATCCTGCCGCTGACGTTGCCGTTGATGGTGGTGCGCGCGGCCAACAATGGGTTTTCATCCGCCCACCCGGATTGGTGGGCATTCTTTCCGCTGATTGCGATGTACGGCGTGTTGACCATTGTTGACTATGTTATCGGCCGCGACCTGACCAACATCGAGCCGCCGGGCAACAACGCCGGCAGACAGGCATGGTTTCGGTTGGTGCCGTTGCTGTGTGTGCCGTTGCATCTGGCCATGCTGGTGTTTGCCGCACATTTTTTTGTCACTGCGCCGCTGTCGATTTGGGGCAAAACCGGCTGGATATTGTCGATCGGCGCCATCAGCGGTATTGTCGCCATCAATGTTGCGCACGAGCTCATCCATA
Source organism: Burkholderiales bacterium (assembly GCA_031431435.1). Lineage (GTDB taxonomy): Bacteria > Pseudomonadota > Gammaproteobacteria > Burkholderiales > Usitatibacteraceae > UKL13-2. The sequence goes on along the minus strand of JANPDI010000207.1, from coordinate 110 downwards.
AACCAACCCGGCTCGAGCAATGGGCCGGCGGCATACTGCTGGCGTCATCTGCATACGGGTCGTTCAAGATCGAACATGTGTTGGGGCATCACCTTTGGGTGGGGACCGAT
>JANPDI010000206.1:0-8016 GCA_031431435.1 Burkholderiales bacterium | reverse complement strand
TGGGCTATTTCGGCACGCGTATCATTTGGCGTGTGGTGGTGACCAAGATGTGGCGCACCCGTCACTCCCGAAAACGTTGGTAAATGCCCTGCCCGCGAAGTCGTTTATCATCCTTGGATAATCGTTATTGAATGAAGATTGTATATGACGCCCGAATACTGGCAGGACGCCTGCACCCATTTATCCAAACGCTGCAAGGTGATGAAAAAACTCATCAATCAGTATCCGGAGGCGACGCTGCGTACCCGTGGCAACGCCTTTTCAACCCTCGCACGCGCCATCGTCGGCCAGCAAATTTCCGTCAAGGCCGCCCAATCGGTGTGGGACCGCGTGGTGGTTGCCGCCGGTGAAATCACCCCGCCGCGTATGCTTGAAATGCCGGTCGAAGAATTGCGCGGGTGCGGATTATCCGGCAGTAAGGTGGTTTATATCAAGGATCTGGCGCGACATTTTGACGAGAAATTGGTCAACCCGCGCCGCTGGCCACGCATGACCGACGACGCCGTTATCGATGATTTGGTGCGGGTCAAAGGCATCGGCCGCTGGAGCGCTGAAATGTTTTTGATCTTCTACCTGATGCGACCGAATGTTTTTCCGGTGGCGGATATCGGCCTGATCCGCGGCATCGAAAAACTATTCCATGACGGTGAACGGCTCGACAAGGAAGAAGTGCTCGCCTATACCGAACGCTGGGCACCGTGGAATACCGTGGCGACGTGGTACGTGTGGCGCTCACTTGATCCGATTCCCGTTGAGTATTGATGCCGGCATCTGTCAGACCCGCGCCCCGAACCCACCCCGCCCTGAACCACGCGGCAATTTACGCCTTGGTCAGAAAAATCCCGTGCGGCAAGGTCGCAACTTACGGCCAGATCGCGCGAATTCTAGGCTGGCCGCGTCACGCCAGACAAGTCGGGTACGCGCTGGCGGCAACACCCGAGAACATAAAAATTCCGTGGCACCGCGTGGTCAATGCGCAGGGTCGCATCAGCCTGCGGCTAACGCATTGGCAAAGCGGCTCGGATGATTTGCAACGCATTCTTCTCGAAGCAGAAGGGATTGTGTTTCTACCAGGTGGTCGAATCAATCTTAAGCGGGATTAGTGGGGAAACGGCGCAATGGAACGGCCTGATTAGTCAGTAAATGCGTGTTCGGAATGGTCGCTGCTGACCCAATGCAGACATGGCGGTTGCCCGAAAGCGACGGTTTTTGACCTACAATAGGGTCGCGGATGCACGCCAGCCCGAAATACCTAAAAAGGATCGCCACACATGATGATTAAAAAAAATTGCGGGGCTTTCCTCTACTTAGGTAGTTTCTTGTACAGTTCATGGGTTAGCGCAACGTCAATGAGATTAGGGCTTCAATTGTTGTCGGCACTATTGACCAGCCTTGGACTGGCTGGTTTGGCCGCAGCGCAAATTAACGTCGCGGCGGGGAGTCGACCCTCTGCCGTCGCCATCAACCCAGTGACCAACAAGATTTATGTGGCTAATACCAGCAGTGCCAACGTCACAGTGATCGACGGCGCGACCAACAGCCGCACGAACGTCGCGACGGGCAACAGTCCCAGAGCCGTCGCTATCAACCCAGCGACTAACAAAATCTATGTGGCGAATAACGGCAGCAACAACGTCACGGTGATCGACGGCGTGACCAACAACGTCACGACCGTCGCGGCGGGCGACAGTCCGAGAGCCGTCGCTATCAATCCGGTGACCAACAAGATTTATGTGACAAATCAACTCAGCGACAACGTCACGGTGATCGACGGCGCGACCAACACTACTACGACTCTCGCGGTGGGGAGCCAACCATTTGCCGTCGCCATCAACCCAGTGACCAACAAGATTTATGTAGCGAATAGAAACAGCGCCAACGTCACGGTGATCGACGGCGCGACCAACAGCCGCATCAACGTCGCGACGGGCACCAATCCCACAGCCGTCGCCATCAACCCGGAGACGAACAAAATATATGTGGCGAATAACGGCAGCAACAACGTCACGGTGATTGACGGCGCGACCAACGCCGCCACCACCGTCGCGGTGGGGATCGGTCCCATAGCCGTCGCCGTCAACCCGGTGACCAATACGATTTATGTGGCGAATCAATCCAGCAACAACGTCACGGTGATCTTCGGCGCGACTAACAGCCCCACCTTCTTCGCGGCGGGCGGCAGTCCCTCTGCCGTCGCCATCAACCCGGTGACCAATACGATTTATGTGGCGAATTTCAACGGCAACGTCACGGTGATCGACGGTGAGACCTACAGAGTCACGACCGTCGCGACGGGCAGCGGGCTCAGCGCCGTTGCCATCAACCCGGTAACTAACAAGATGTATGTGGCGAATTTCAACGACAACAACGTCGCGGTGATCGACGGCGCGAGCAACACTAGCACGACTGTCGTGGCGGGCACCAGACCTAGTGCTGTCGATATCAACCCAGTAACCAACAGGATTTATGTAACGAATGCCAGCAGCAACAACGTCGCCGTAATCGACGGCGTGACCAACCTCCGCATTACCACCGTGCCGACAGGCAGCGGTCCCAGCGCCCTCGCCGTCAACGCGGTGACCAACAAGATTTATGTGGTGAATCAAAATGGCAATTCTGTCACGGTGATCGATGGCGCAACCAATACCACCGCGACTGTTGCTACAGGCAGCGGTCCCAGAGCCGTCGCCATCAACCCGGTGACCAACAAGATTTATGTGGCGAATCAAACCAGCAACAACGTCACGGTAATAGACGGCGCGAGCAACACAACCACGACCGTTTTGGGTGGTTTGGGGACTGGCCCTTATGCCATCGCCGTCAACCCGGTGACCAACAAATTTTATGTGGCGAATATAAGCAGCCGCAACGTCACTGTGGCCGACGAGTCGAACAACAGCCAAATTGTCCAGTTTGTGGGCGGCGCTCCCAGCGCCATTGCCGTTAACCCGGTGACCAACAAGATTTATGTGCTGAATCAAACCAGCAATACTGTCACGGTGTTCGATGGCGCGACCAGCGCGATGACTACTGTCGAGACAGGCATCAGACCTACTGCCGTCGACATCAACTCCGTGACCAACAAGATTTATGTGGCGAATGAAGGTAGCAACAACGTCACGGTGATCGACGGCGCGACCAACAGCTTCTCGACCGTCCCGACGGGCACCACTCCCAACGCAGTTGCTGTCAACCCAATGACCAATAAGATTTATGTAACGAATCTCAACAGCGCGAGCGTCACGGTAATCGACGACACGCCTGGCTTCTTTGGGTTACCCAGCGGCGTCACGACCGTCGTGGCGGGCAACGGTCCCACCGCCGTCGCCGTTAACCCGGTGACCAACAAGATTTATGTGGCGAATCAAAGCAGCAACAACGTCACGGTGATCGACCCCGCGCCTTCGACCTTTGCGCAGCACAGCACGAGCGTCGCGATGTCTGGCGGTAACGTCACAAGCCGCACTAACCCCAGTCTTTCCCTGACCGTGAGCGGCAGCTACAGCCCAACCGACCCCGTCATACGCACGGTTTATTATCGTTTGAATGATAGTCAGGGCGCCTTCACCGCCGCTACCGGCAGCGGACCGTATTCCGCTGCGCTGTCCGGACTGCCCCTAGGCCTCAACTATGTATCGCTATTTGCCGTGGACGCCATGGAAGGTACGTCGATCAGTACCTCTGGTGGCGGATTTGGTGGCACCATCTCCATGATCGGTGCACCCAGAGTGTTTGCGTTTACGGTGGTCAGCCCACCGGTCATCACGACGGCCTCCCCGCTGGCTAGTGGAACTGTGGGCACCGCGTATAGTCAGTCAATTGCTTCGTCTGGCGGGGTTGGTGCGAGCTCGTTTTCGGTGACTTCAGGCGCCCTGCCTGCAGGGCTGACCCTCTCGAGCGCTGGTGTTCTTTCCGGAACGCCCACGGCCAGAATCGTTGCCGCGTTTACCGTCACAGTGACCGATTCGTCTGGTGGATCAGGCAATCGCGGGTTCGCATTAACCATCTTGCAGGGCGCTCAGGCAACTTTGAGCGTCAATGCGGTATCCACGACACTCTTAGTTGGCGGCGTCACGACGCTAAGCCCCACGGGTGGCTCTGGCACCGGTTTGGTTAGCTTCGCCAGCAACAACGCCAACTGCACCATTGTTGGCAGCACACTAACGGCAGCAGCTATTGGTAGCTGTATCGTCACCGCTACCAAGGCCGCCGATGCAAATTTTGCGGTTGCAACAGCTACCCTGAGCATCACGATCAACGCTGGCGCACTTACTCCACAGACTATCAACTTCGGCACATCGCCGACCATCGCTGTCGGTGGCACAGGAACCGTCACCGCGACCGGCGGCGCATCGGGTAGTCCCGTCACCTTCACCAGTACCACCTTGGGTATTTGTACTGTGAGTGGTACTAATGGTGCAACGGTCACTGGCGTCTCGGTCGGAACTTGCATCATCGCCGCCAATCAAGCGGGTAGTGCCAGCTTCAGTGCGGCGACACGGGTGACGCAAAGCTTCAGCATCATCACCGCGTCAGCCCCCTCCCTTTCTGGGCAGTTTTACGTTCGATCTACGGCAACTGCAAGAACGCAGAAGGCCACATGGACTGGATGGACGCTTCAATTTAGTGACGCACAAGATCCGGGGCTGCTGCACCGTCCAGTGGCCATCGGAAACTTCTATGGAGACAGTAGTCTAGATCTTGTGTTCCAAAACATTTCGCAAGGTGAATTTGGCGATGTGAAAATTTGGAACGACTTCAGTTCGGCGCGCGAAACGCTGTGGCGCCAAGTGAAGCAAGTTTGGGATGTGCAGGCGGTCGGTGACTTGGACGGCGATGGCTTTGACGACCTTGTATGGCGTTATATGACGCCCGGTTCACCAGATACAGGAGTGAGCTTCATTTGGTTCACCAATGGTTCGGGCGTGACGCAACCACGTAAGCGCGGTGGCGCGCCATTGTCGTGGGCGCTAGTCGGCGCAAAGGATATTAACGGCGACGGCTCTGCGGATATTGTCTATATCAGCCCTGAAAACCAAGTGCGTGTGCTGATGGCAACGCCCCTCCGCACTTGTGCAAATTTTTCAGCGGGAGCCATTCCGGCAGGCTTTACCGCCATCAAGTTTGCATCCTTTGGCGGCAGCAACCAAGGCGATTTGCTTCTCAGAAACTTTGCAACAGGCGAAATCAGGCTGATGAATCTGAACGCGGTTGGCTTGCAAATGCCGCTCTACGCAGGCGCGGCAGACGATCCAATCGCATCGTGCACCCCAACAACCTTGCCGGTGATGACGTCAACAACGGCGGTGCGATCGGTAGATCCTAGCTGGCAGTTCTATGCGTCAGTCGACCTTAACGGAGACCAGATCGACGACATTGTTTGGCTTCTGCCTGACGGTAAGCTGACGGTATGGTTGATGGCACCTAGAGCGGTTTCGCCGATCGTTGTTAGTGCTGTGGGAACGGCTCCGATTGGCTTTACACCAATACACCCGTTCGGGACCGGGAATTTTGCACTTTGGGATCCGGCCGCACAGAGCAGATTGACACTTTTAAGTCCTGCTAATACCTTCTCGGGTGGTGCAGATGTGCCCCTTCCGTTTCCATATGTGGCGAGCACGTCTGTTAACGCCACAGCTGTATGTACAGGGGCTGGTTGTGCAACTCTATACGACGTTGCGACATTTAAGTTGCGCGCAACTGGTCGAAGCTTTACAGTCACCAACCTGCGCGCATCCAGTTCTACGGTCACACCGGTGTTTGGCGGAATTTCAAATGGTCAAGTCATTCAGGATGGCCAGACAGTCACATTTAAACTGCAGTCCCCGTTCACCAGCGGCGCGACTGCTTTCATCACATATGGATTCAGCGTGCTGGAGACTGGTCAGTCGTTTGAGTATTTGGTGCAGCTGAGAACGAATTGAACAAACGTTTTCAATGGGTTTCGCTGGTCAAATATGGGGGGGCATGTTTTTAAGTAGTAAGCCCTTGAGCATGACAGAGCGTAGCGCTCGACCAACTTGGTCATAACGCTACGCAAGTCGTCATGGCGGACCGTTGGCCCTGCGCCCCAATATTTCAAAAACATAAATAGAGGCTGACACTGGATGTCTATATGCGTGCAGCCCAGCCTTAAGCAAGCTGACCTAAGTGGAGACAAGCCTATCGACGGGACTGCCCGGAAGATCACAATGCCCCACCAGAATCATGCGTATTGCAACTAATCGCGAGTAATTAGGTGGATTTTGGTAAGCAATTGGACAATTGCTAGGAAGGACGGCTATTGGCCGAATTGTACCGTTTTTCAATTGATCTAAAACCACACTATTTGCGCGGCGTTTGAGGCAAAAATGGCTGAAAAGTGCCGTCAATAGGCGACTTCATCGCCAGAAACTGCAACACCCGCTAACGCGTCACTTGCTCGATGAACGCTTTGACCGCGTCCGCATTCGATGACATCACCTCAAACCGCTGCGGCAAACTTTCAATGCCGACAAACTGTGGCGGCCGCTGCGGCGGGCGGCCAAGTGCTTCGACGATGCTGGCTTCGAATTTGGCCGGCAAGGCGGTTTCAAGACAGACCATTGGCACGCCCGGCTGGCGATGTTCGAGCGCAACCTTTACGCCATCGGCGGTGTGTGTATCGATTTCAATCCGATACTTGTCCCACACGCTGCGGATGGTGGCGATACGATCGACGTGATTGCTGCGCCCCGAGACAAAGCCGAATCCTGGCATGCGCTTCCAGACGTCTTCACAGCTCGTCAGATCAAAACCGCCTTCGTTATCCACTTTCCACATCAATTCACGCACCATTGCCGGGTCGCGCCAGACCAGATCATACAAAAATCGCTCAAAGTTTGATGCTTTCGAAATGTCCATCGAGGGGCTGGAGGTTTGCTGGGTCTCCGCCGATTTACGCGGGCGATAACGTCCACTGGAAAAAAACTCATCCAGCACATCATTTTCGTTGGTGGCAACAATCAATTGGGTAATCGGCAAACCCATCATGCGCGCAACGTGTCCGGCAAGCACGTTGCCAAAATTACCCGATGGCACGGCGAACGAAACCTTTTCGTCATTCACGCGCGTGACGGCAAAGTAGGCTTTGAAATAATAGACAACCTGGGCAACGATGCGACCCCAATTGATCGAATTAACCGCACCGATATTGTGTTGCGCCTTAAACGCCAGATCGTTTGACACGGCTTTGACAACGTCCTGACAATCGTCAAACACGCCGTCAACCGCGATGTTGTGGATATTGGCATCCTGCAGCGAAAACATTTGCGCCGTTTGAAATGGCGACATTTTGCCGCGCGGCGACAACATAAACACATTCACGCCGGCTTTGCCGCGCATGGCATACTCGGCCGCCGAACCGGTGTCACCTGACGTTGCGCCAAGAATGTTGAGAGTGCGGTGCTCGCGTGCCAACACATATTCGAATAGGTGTCCGAGAAACTGCATGGCAATATCTTTAAACGCCAGCGTCGGGCCGTTTGAACACTTCAGCAAATGCAGACCGGGCTCAAGTGTCACGACCGGCGTGATATCGGCGTCGCCAAATACGCCGGCGGTATAGGTCTTGTCGAGTATCGCCTTCAAGTCGGCTGCCGGCATATCGTCGGCATATCGCGAGATGATTGCGTAGGCAAGCTCGGCATACGACATGCTGCGCATTGCCTGCAAATCGTCACCGCTGAGTGACGGATACGACTGCGGCAGATACAAACCGCCGTCTGGCGCCAACCCTTCAAGCAGCACTTCACAAAACGTCAGCGACGCATCATCCGCACCACCGGCCGTACCCCGGCTGCTTACGTAACGCATGGTCATGTCATCGACTCCGGCAAACGCCATGGCGGATTGAGGCGATTTTCGCCGGCATGGTACAAACAGATCGGGTTGCCACTCGGATCGCGCAACCGGGCTTCACGCCACAACCAGCGCTCATCGGTCGGATTTGTGTCAAACACCAAGCCGTCACGCTTGAGGCGTGCGACAGTTTCATCG
>JANPDI010000205.1:0-3968 GCA_031431435.1 Burkholderiales bacterium | reverse complement strand
AGTGCGCGGCGATGGCGCGAATGGCCGGTGTCGCCAGTAGTGTGTCGCCGATGCGGGTGACATTAATGATGAGCACATGCTTTGCCGTTAGCGCGTCGTTCGGCGGAATTGTCATACTCATGGCCATTCCTGTCGCAAGATGTCGAGCTGGTTCAGCGACATTTGCAAGAACAGCAGTTGCAATAGCTGCTCGGCGTATTGGTGTTTGCCCGAACGATACAGGCGCAATAATTCGGACGTCACCACCGCCTCAATCTGGCCATTCGAAACGGCCTCTAGCTGCGACGGCATGGGTGACAGGCGTTCTGCCAAATCGACTTCAAGCCAGGCGCGCAACGGCGGGTTAAATCCCTTTTTCCTGGCGGCGAATAAATTGAATTGATCCAGCTGCGGCATCGCGTCCTTCAACAATAATTTGGCCGGCCTGGTGAATCGTTGTGAATCCGGCATCGTGCTAACCAGCGATACCCATTGGTGATCCAGCAATGGTGCGCGCAGCTCCAATCCGTGCGCCATGGTGCACAAATCACCTTTACGCAAAATGTACTCCGGTAAATAATTCTGGCGGTCTATTTCCAGCAACTCTCTAAGCGGGGAGGGCGTTTTCAGCGGATTTTGCCCTAAACACCGCCAATACAAAGGACTTTTATTGTCGAACCCCGGCTGTAACGCGTTGCGTTGCGATGGCGTAAATCCGGAAAAACGCAGGCTATAGGCATGCCACCAATCGAGCCTTGCCTCATCCAATAACTTTGACACGCGGCCCCCGGCAATATCAGCCCGGGATGACCATTGATTGTTGCCACCCAAGAGGGTGCGCCGCCAGGCGGTGTTTAATTGTTTGTCAAAGCGCTTGTAGCCGGCGAACATCTCATCGCCGCCGTCACCACCCAGTACCACCTTCACATGCTTGGTTGTCTCACGCGCCAGATACCACGACGGGATGGCAGATGGATCGGCGAACGGTTCATCGAGATCGGCGATGATGCGATCAATATCGTCGCGAATGGTGGATGGCACGGCGATGGTCAGGTTGGGGAAGCCGAGTGTGCTGGCAATTTGTCTGGCCAGCGGCGATTCGTCCATATCGGGCTGCAAAAATCCCGCCGTAAACGTCTGCAACTGCGCGTGTCCGGTCGCGGCGAGCCGCGCGGCAACGGTTGAGGAATCAATGCCCGACGATAGAAACACGCCGAGTGGGCGATCGGCCACGGTCCGCATGGCGATTGCCGCGTCGAGCGTGGCAAGCCACTGATCTTGCGGAACCTCGGCAACCGCGGTGGGTGGCTGCCAGTAGCAATGCGTTTTGGTTTCCCGGGTGGCCAGATCAAACAACAGCCAATGGGCATTTGGCAGACGTTTGACGTGTTCAAACACGGTGCGTGGCGCCGGAATATAACGATGTGCCAGAAACGCGTCAATTGCGTGTTTGTCCCAATCGCGTTTGCCGCGCGGGATAAATGGCAGCACCGCCCGTACCGTTGAACCAAACGCCAGATTGCCGTCAACGGTCGAATAGACCATTGGTTTCAGGCCCATCCGGTCACGCACCAGCCACAGTTTGTTGATGCGCAAGTCCAAAATCGCAATGGCAAACATGCCACGTAACCGCGGCAGCATGTCGATGCCCCACTGTTCATACGCACGCAAAATAAATTCAGTGTCGGAACGGGTGTGAAACACGGCGCCGAGCGCAGTGAGTTCCGCCGCCTGGGCCGCCCAATCATAAACTTCGCCGTTGTAACAAATCCAGATTTGGCCATCGTCACTTTTCATCGGCTGATCCGCAATCGGCCGCGGGTCGATGATTGACAGCCGTGCATGGATCAGGGCATTTGCCGCGGGTTCCGACGCCGAATCGATGCGCGACCATTGCGGACTCCAACGCACACTATGTTGCGCATCAGGACCGCGGTTTTTCAGCGCCGACATCATGGCATCCGCCAACGCGGGCGGCATATTCTGTTTCGAAAAAAATCCGGCGATACCACACATGATCAGTTGCGCTTTCGATATTGCTGGAACACCGCCAGCATCTTGTCAAGCATGACATCCAAACCGAACTGTTGTTGTGCATAGATAAGACCGGCCGCACCCATTTTCTGCCGCAGCGCGACATCACGCATGAGTCGCGCCAATGCGTCGGCCAGTGCGCCGGCGTCGCGGGTCCCGACCATCAGGCCGGTGACACCGGCCTGGACCGCTTCGGCAATCGCACCGACCGGTGTCGACACCACCGGTAACCCGCACGCCATTGCCTGCATGATGCCTTGGGGAACACCTTCATCGCCAAACGAGGGCAGGGTGAAGATATCGAGTGTTGACAACCATTCCGGCACATTGTCGACATTGCCGACAAAGCGTACTGTGCCGCCGAGCGCCTCATCCGCCACCCGTGCCTCCAGTCGCTTGCGTTGTGGTCCATCGCCGATGACGATTAATTTCCAGTCTGGAAATTCGTTGCGCAGGCTCTTCATCGCGTCGAGCAAATAGTTATGCCCCTTCCAGTCGCGCAGGGTGGCCAGAATACCGATGGTGGGTGCGTCACTCACGCCAAGTTTGGCGCGCATGGTTGGTTTATCCAATGGCCGGAAACGATTGAGGTCGATGCCGGTGCTCACCGAGGTCATTGTGCCCAGGTCGAAACCGTTGTCGCGATGCAATTGTTGGCGTAATGCTTCGCCGGTGGTGACGATATGCTGTGTGCCCCTGGTGTAGAGCCAACGCGTCGACCAATGATTGTTGATCGCGGTTGAGACGTGGCGGGTGCGAACAATCGGCGGCGCGCGATCGAGCGTTTGGCAGGCCAGCGCCGCAAGCCAGCTATCGGTCGAACTATGGGTGTTGATCAGTTCGACATCCGCAGCGTGATTAGCCAGCCAGCCCCGCATTGCCAGCAACGGCGCCACGCGCTTTTTACCAATGTTGAGCGGTGTCACCGGCACCCCCATTTTGATGGCCGCCGGCAGCATCTCTGCATTTTCCGGCGTCAACAACATCACCCGATGGCCGCGATCGAGCATGCCGCGCGCTTCCGTCAGAATTCGAATCTCCTGCCCGCCCCAACCGGTGGACGACTCCGTGTGGACAATCGAAAGTGGTGTGATGGTTGTCATAACAAAAAATCCGGCTCATAGCGGCGAAACCATTGCTCGAGCACCGTCAACGCCCAAATACGACCGGCGTGATTACTGCGCCCGGACTGATGCTCGCTTTGCAGGCGGGCCAATGCACCGTCACGAAACAAGCCGCGCTTCATCAATCCGTCTGCACCCAACGCGGCATCAACATGCGGCTTCAGGTCACCGCCGAGCCAGTTTGATAACGGCATCACAAAACCCTGTTTGTTGCGGTAGACAATTTCATCGGGCAGGTATTTGGCGGCAAGTTTTTTTAGAATGTATTTGGTCGTCTTGCCGCGCTGCTTTAACTGCGGATCGAGTCTGGCCACAAATTCGACGAACTTGTGATCCAGATACGGTACCCGCGCCTCGAGTGAGTAGGCCATGGTTGCGCGGTCAACCTTGGTCAGCAGATCATCCGGCAGCCAGAGTTTTTCATCGACGTACATGATTTTTTCAAGATAGTCCCGAGCATCACACTCGTCGAAGAAGCGCGCGGCATAGTCGGCAATATGCGTTTGCTGATGCGCCAGTAGCCGGTCTGAGAACACGCGCGGCTGAATCGCCGCGTCAAACACATTCGGGATCGTTGTATATCGCTTGTTCTGCGGCTGCATGATTGCTTTCGCCAGCCGATCCTTGCGGACGACGGCAGGCAGGGCGCGCAATATTGCCGGAATTGGCGAACCCGCCGCCCCCAACCGCGCTGATATTCGTTCTTCGGCAACACGTTTTCGGTAATTGCCATAGCCGGAGAACAGCTCGTCGGCACCTTCGCCGGTAAGCGCAACCGTGACGTGTTGCCGGGTGAGTTTGGCGAGCAACATGGTTGGCAACGCGGCCTGA
>JANPDI010000204.1:0-2621 GCA_031431435.1 Burkholderiales bacterium | reverse complement strand
GTTGAATCAGCCGATACCTTTGTGCGACCGATTTATGCCGGGAGTGCGTTTGCCACCGTGCAATCAACGGATGCGATCAAAGTCATGACGGTGCGTGCCACCGGCTTCGACGCGGTTGCCGCAACCGGGGGCGCAGGGGTGATCGAAAACATTGCAGCGGGTGCCGATACCGGTCTTTCAACGGTCACCGGCCAGGAATTGTCGAAATCAGACCGGCCGGAATTGGCGGACGCCAAACGAATCGTATCCGGTGGACGCGGGCTAGGTGATGGCGACAAATATCGGCAGATTTTGGAGCCACTCGCCGACAAACTCGGCGCCGCCCTTGGTGCCTCGCGCGCCGCGGTCGACGCGGGCTTTGTCCCCAACGATTACCAGGTCGGGCAGACCGGCAAGATTGTTGCGCCTGAACTTTATATCGCGATCGGCATCTCAGGTGCAATCCAGCATATGGCCGGTATGAAAGACAGCAAGGTGATTGTGGCGATCAACAAAGACGCTGAAGCGCCAATCTTCCAATTTGCCGATTACGGCCTGGTCGGTGATTTGTTTACGCTGGTGCCTGAATTGACTGCTGCACTCTGATATCGCCACCCCCAAATACCTGCCACCAAATCCAAACAAACCCAACCGGATTAACGTCATGTCGCACTACACCGCACCGCTCAAGGATATTTCGTTTGTATTGAAGCACGTTGTCGGGCTCGACGAGGTTGGCCGGTTGCCCGGTTGCGAGGAAGTCACCGAGGATTTGGTCGACGCGATTTTTGAAGAGGCGGGAAAATTTTCGGCCGAGGTGCTGGCACCGTTGAACCGTTCGGGTGACGTTGAAGGCGCAAAGATTGCCAATGGTGTTGTCACCACACCAGCCGGCTTCAAGGATGCGTATTGGAAATATGTCGAGGGCGGGTGGAGTGGCCTCGAGGCACCGGTGGCGTTTGGCGGGCAGGGCTTGCCGCATGTGGTCGCCACCCCCGTGGCGGAAATGTTGGGCAGTGCCAACATGGCATTCAAATTGTGCCCGTTCCTGACGCTCGCCGCGGTTGAGGCGCTTGATCAACACGCCTCCCAGGAATTAAAAGATAAATTTTTGCCGAACATGGCGCTGGGAAAATGGACCGGCACCATGAATTTGACCGAACCACAGGCGGGCTCCGATCTGGCGCTGGTGCGAACCAAGGCGGTGCCAGTGGGTGACGGTTCATACAAAATTTCCGGCCAGAAAATTTTTATCACCTACGGCGAACACGATTACACCGACAACATCATTCATCTGGTGCTGGCGCGGGTGGAGGGTGCACCGGAGGGCGTCAAGGGCATTTCGCTGTTTCTGGTGCCGAAGTTCATGGTCAACGCCGACGGCGGCATTGGCAAACGCAATGACGTCAAGTGCGCGTCGATTGAACACAAGCTCGGCATCCACGCCAGCCCGACGTGTGTGATGTTGTTTGGTGAAGACCAAGGCGGCGCAATCGGTTACCCGATCGGCGAAATCAATCGCGGCCTTGAATACATGTTTGTGATGATGAATGCCGCGCGACTGGGTGTCGCACTCGAGGGCATTTCCATTTCCGAGCGCGCCTACCAGCATGCGTTGGTGTGGGCGCGTGACCGGGTTCAAGGCCGGCCGACCACCGCAGTGCCGGCATCGTTGGGGGACAAACCAAAATCGGTGCCGATCATTTATCACCCCGATATCAAACGTATGCTGTTGACCATGCGCGCCTACACCGAAGCGGCGCGTGCGTTGAGTTATTGGACCGCCAAGTGTCTTGATATTGCCGAACATTCAACCGATGAAACCACCAAGCGCATGAATCAGGCGCTGGTGGATTTGATGATTCCGATTGTCAAAGGTTGGTCGACCGAGGTCGGTATACAAGCAACTTCGCTCGGTGTGCAGGTGCACGGCGGCATGGGTTTTATCGAAGAAACCGGCGCGGCGCAGTATTACCGCGATTCACGTATCTCGACCATTTATGAGGGCACCACCGGCATTCAGGCCAACGATCTGGTCGGGCGCAAAGTCGGGCGCGAGGGCGGTCAAACCGCATTGGCGTTGATTGCCGAGATGCAAAAAGCGGTTGGCGTGCTGAATGCCGCCACAGACGTCAATCTCAAGGCCATCGGCCGCCATTTGGCGCGTGGCATTGATGACTTTAAACGTGCCACCGAGTGGATTGCCCTGACGTTTAAGGAAAATCAGGGCGCGGTGAATGCGGGTGCCGTGCAATACCTGATGCTGGCAGGGTCGGTTTGTGGGGGATGGATCATGGCGCGTTCGGCGATTGCGGCGGCGGAACAACTGGCCGCCCACGCCACCACAGGCACAGGCGACGTGGACTTCCTGAAGGCTAAAATCATCACAGCCCGCTTTTTTGCCGACCACATCCTGCCATTTGCCGACGGCTATGCCGAGGCGGTGATCAACGGTTCGTCAAGCGTATTGGCGATGGAAGAGGCTTACTTCTAAACCAAAGGGCAGAATCAATATCGAAGTGCGACGCCTGAGAGGTGATTTGCGACTTCCAGCGGACAGTGGTCATCCAAAACCGCTCTTGGTCGCAGGTTAAGTTTACGCTCCGCCGCTTTGATCCTTTTTGGCCCAACGCGATCTACGT
>JANPDI010000203.1:0-3242 GCA_031431435.1 Burkholderiales bacterium | reverse complement strand
CATGTATCCAGATTGCGAAGAATTATCGTGTGCGTGGTGATGCCGATCGTACGTTCGAATGGCTGGAGCGCGCCTACATTGCGCGCGACACGGGGCTTTCGTACGTGCGGTCCGGCTGGCTGACGCACCAGGTTCAGGCCGATCCGCGCAGGCCGGTGTTCCTGAAGAAACTGGGCTTTGACGAGTAACGGGTGCGCGTCGGCATTTACCAGATTTCAAAGTCGCCATTTGGCGGGTGGTTCGAAGCATAAATGGCTGAAAAATACTGTGGATGCTAGGGTTGTCGAATAAATCGACTCTAGCCCCTTTGATTGGACTCTTTGATTGCAACCTATTTTTCTTGCACGAATCGCCACTCAATCCCGCGTGCTTTGCCTTGAATCGTGCCTTCGATACGCGCCTTCATTGCGCCATCTGCCTCGATCCAATAGAGAATACGATGCGGAAAGTCGTGCGCGAGATTTTCGAACACCACTTTTTTGTCTCCCAACTCCTTCATTTTGAACTCGGTCGGTTGTTTGCCGCTAGGGCTGGCAAGATAGGCCAGACCGCTTGGCCCTTCAACGATACGTAAGAATTCGAATGACTGGCGGGGTTTTTCGGAGGTCGTTAGGTTGGCGCCCACCATCATTTTGCCGCGTGGGCCAAGCCATGTTTCTTGAACGATCTCGCCCTCTTTTTTCTGCGTCCAAGTGCCGGCCATCCAGTTGAGCTTTTCGATTTCCTGCGCCTGCGCCTGCGCCGAAAGTACGCTGCACGTCAGCAGCAATGCATAAAGCAGAATATTTTTCATATTGATTCCTTTGTCGTTAATGAATTAGCGTGTATGTCAGGCCGATTGTTTCCACAAACCCAAGGCATTGCCGTCAATATCGGCAAACCACGCAAATTGCCCCATACCAGGAATTTCGGTGCGCGGCACGAGTGTTTTGCCGCCTAATTTTTTGACGTTGGCGAGGGTTGCATCGATATCGGGCACAGCGATGTAGACGGTAACGTAGGGATCATGTTCGGCAACAGCGATGTTGCCTTGGATGCCGTCGCGAGAGACGGTATCGATTATTTCAGCGGGGCCTTGCGATGAAATTTTCCAGCCGAACAGACTGGCGTAGAAGGCTTTGGCTTTTTCGCTCTGACGACTACCAATTTCAAAGTGAACAACGGGGTTTGACATGTTGCCATCCTAGCTTTGTGAAATGAACACAGAGTCTAGGGTTGGGCGCGATGGTTGTCTTGTACAAAGACGACATCAGCCCGCGACCAATGCGCCAGAGAGATGCCCCATATTGCCGTAGTACGCCTGCGGTGGTTTGCCAGCATAGCGTTTGAAATCGCGAATCATATGCGCCTGATCAAAGTAGCCTGATGCGATTGCCGCGTTCAACCACGCGGAAGGCTGATCGGCCTGTAGTTCGTCAAACAGTGAGCGAAACCTAAGAATTGACGAGAGCTGTTTTGGCGTAAGACCAATACAAGTCTTAAAACGACGTTCAAGCTGACGCGTGCATATATTCGCCGCCGCGGCAAACGTTTCCGGTCGCCATTGCCCTTGTGAGGCGATGAGGTGGCGGGAACAAGCGACGACAACTTCATCGCGCGGTTTGGCCGTCGGCCGCGTATTCAACCAATCTGCAATGACAGTCATGCGCGCGCTATCGCCATCAGCCTGCTGCAGGCTCTTGAGAACATCGGTCGTCGATGCGCCGCAAAGCATGGCGAGCGGCGTACGTGTGTCGATCGTCTTTGCAAGCGGCAGGTCAAAGTAGCGATGCGCCCCCCAAGGCCACAGCCGTACCCCAAGCACGCTTGAATGCTTTGAAGCACGCAGGGCGAGTGGTCGCGTGATTTGCCCTGCGAGTAAAGCGCTTTGCTGGATCGTCAAGATGCCCTGGCGATCAACTTCAGCGTACGGTGTGCCGATGTGAAAGATCAACTCTGGGCAACCGTCTGGGACGATGCTTTCGTCATGCGACTCATTCGCCTCAAACTGATGCTCGAAAAACCAGAAGCACTTAACGTCTTGTGCTAACGCGGTTGGTGGCGCGTATTCGATGTAGCGCATTAGGGATGGAAATATGAGGAAGTGTGGGTAATTCTATTTTGGCATGGTGGGTGGTGAGGTGATGAATTGCGTTGCTGCCATAGGAAATTGACGAATTAGGCGGCAATCAGAAAATTTTCTCCCCGACTCTGCCGAGATGACAAGCTTAAGGTGGCGCCATGACGGCCAACCGCCTTTGATTACGCGACGTGACAGAATATTGCACCAATACAACCCTGGCGACCCGTGTCATTCTTGGAGAGAGCAAAGCACCATGCATGAAAAAACATACCGCGTCGTGATAATTGGCGGCGGCTTCGGCGGGCTTTGGGCCACGCGGGGTCTCGCCAACACCCGCGTCAATATCACCCTCGTTGATCGTGCCAATCACCACCTGTTTCAACCGCTGCTGTATCAAGTCGCGACGGCGGGGCTATCCGCGCCGGATATTTCCGCGCCGTTGCGACACATCTTGCGCCGTCAACAGAATGTCGAGGTTCGCCTTGGCAAGGTCACTGGGATCGATGTCGCCGCCAAAAACATCACCACTGAAGACGGTGCGCTGCTCTCATTCGACACCCTCATTGTTGCCACTGGTGTGACGCATGCCTATTTTGGCAACGACGTTTGGGCACCTCACGCGCCCGGCCTCAAAACGCTGGTTGATGCGTTACACATTCGGCAGCGCATTTTGTTTGCGTTTGAACGCGCGGAGCTCGCCACCACACCGGAAGCGCGCGACGAATGGCTACACTTCGCCATCGTCGGCGGTGGGCCGACGGGCGTGGAGCTGGCCGGCACGTTGGCGGAAATTGCCCGCCATACCTTGCGCGACGAATTTCGCCACATTGACCCAAGGCGCGCGACAGTGCGCTTGATCGAAGCCGGCCCGCGTGTGCTCGCGAGTTTTCCGGAATCGCTTTCGATCGTGGCGGAGCAGCATCTGCGTGACCTCGGCGTCGAGGTTTGTTGTGGCGCGCCGGTCACGGCGATTGATGCCACCGGTTATGAATTGGCGGGTGCGCGGGTGAATTGCCGCACCATTCTCTGGGCCGCCGGGGTGGCGGCATCGTCACTCGGCGCATTGTTGCCTGCCGCGCGTGATCGCGCCGGGCGCGTGCTGGTGGAGCCGGACCTCTCAATCAAGGACTATCGCGATGTGTTTGTGATCGGTGATCTTGCGTCCGTTCAGCAAGAGGGC